>NZ_CP014546.1:311800-623601 GCF_001579805.1 Pseudomonas azotoformans
CCCCAGGCCGCCACGGCTGGTGAACAGATCTGCCGGTGGCGTGGCAGGCGCCAGGGCCACGGACGGCATGGGCAGGTCGTCCTTGCCGGGCGGCAGCGACTTCAGATAGCTAGCGATGGCGGTCAGGTCATCATCGCTAAAGTGTTGGGTGCTGTGGTGAATCACATCGGCCATGTTGCCGGCGACCGTGGCAAAGCGGTTCTGCCCGGTCTTGAGCAGTTGCACGGTGTCTTCCACCGTCCACAGGTTGCGCAGGCTCAGGGCACGCCAATGCTCGACGGTTTCACCGGCCAGGTAGTGCTGGCCGCTGGAGCCTTCGTCGCTCATGGCTTTTTCCTGGAACGCGATGCCCCGTGGCGTGTGGCAGGAGCCACAGTGGCCCAGGCCCTGGACCAGGTAGGCGCCACGGTTGAGTGGTTCGTCGCGTGCCGGATCCGGCTTGAAAAGCCGTTTATCGACGAAGGCGAAATTCCACAGGGCCAGGCCCCAGCGCTGGTTGAACGGAAAACCCATGTCCGCCTCAAGATTGGCCTGCTGCACCGGCTCGACGCCTTGCATCAGGTAGGCAAACAGGGCACGCATGTCCGTTTCGCTCATCTTGGCGTAGGACGGATACGGCATCGCCGGGTACAGGTTCATCCCCGTCGGCGTCACGCCTTCGCGCATGACGCGGTCAAACTGCTCGAAAGTGTAGGCGCCAATGCCAGTCTCGCGGTCCGGCGTGATGTTGCTCGAAAAGATCGTGCCCATTGGCGTGCTCAGTTCCAGGCCGCCGGCCATCACCTTGCCTTGCTTGGCGGTGTGGCAGGCGATGCAGTCGCCCAGTTGCGCAACGTATTTGCCCTGTTCGATCAGCGAAGCGTCGGGAACGTTGGCGTGCAGGGGAAGAGACAAGCAGAGCGTCGCCCCCAGCAAGGCCAGGCGGGAAAGGGAAAGCGCCATCGCATTAGTCCTTTAATAACCTGGCGTGGGGCGGTCCCCTCAGCGCAGGTCAGTGGTCGTTTTTATGGGTTCATCAGGCCTCTGTGTTGTAACGGTTTTGGGGGCGGGGAGTGTTGATGTGGATCAGGGGCAAATAGCTGGCACGTCATTCGCTCGACCGTTGATAAGATACCCCTTGAAGACCTGTACGTATTTCTGTACGTTCCAGCCATCGAACGAGGACACCGTCATGGAAACTATCAACTACACCAATGCCCGCGCTCATCTGGCCGAAACAATGGACCGGGTTAACGAAGATCACATTCCACTGCTACTGACCCGGCAAAAGGGTGAGCCGGTGGTGATGATTTCACTGTCAGAATTCAATGCCCTTGAAGAGACTGCCTATCTGCTGCGCTCGCCTAAAAATGCCGAACGCCTCATCAACTCAGTCAACAGCCTGAGAGCCGGTAAAGCGAAGCCAAGGCGGTTAATTGAAGAATGAAAATACTCTTTACCCCTGAGGGCTGGGACGACTATCTGTGGTTTCAACAGAACGACAAAGCAGGGCTCAAGCGTATAAACCTGCTGATCAAAGCCATCCAGCGGGATCCATTCGAGGGCGTTGGCAAGCCTGAGCCGCTCAAACACAACCTGAGTGGTTTCTGGTCTCGACGGATCACTGCAGAGCATCGTCTGGTTTATGGTATTGAAGACGACGAAGTGCAGATACTGATGTGCCGTTATCACTACTGACAGTATTTACCAGCAGTCACCTGATACCTTCCGAAATCTAGCCAACGCATCTCTGCACGGACGCACACCATGCTCGACATCCTCCAAGGCACGCCCATTTGGGTCTACGCCATTTACCTGTGGATTTGCTACTACGGCATCAAGGCCTGCCTGGGCGGACGCGAGAATCGTCGCTCGCTGGTGATCCTGCCGGTGGTGCTGGTGGTGTGGTCGTTGATGTCACTGGCGCCTTCAATCCTGTCGAGCGGCGCCTGGGTTGCCGGCGCGGTGCTGGGCAGCCTGATGGGGATGGTGTTGTTCAACGCTGAAGGGGCGCAACTGGATGCCAATGGCGAGACCCTGGTATTGCCGGGCACCTGGAAAACCCTGCTGATCTCGCAACTGTTCTTCGCGGTGAAGTACTACTTCGGTTACCAGCAAGCCGTGCATCCGCTGCTGCTGAGCACGCCGTCGATGCTGATGGCAGTGGGAGGCGTGTCGGGGTTTACCGTAGGTCTGTTTTGCGGACGGGCCGTACGGTTGCAGCGGGCGCTGACGGCGTTGCGTCGGGATAAGGGCATTGTGCTGCCTTGACCTGACCTCCCTGCCCCCTGAAAATGCCCGACGCTTTTTTGTCCTCGTTTACTGAAGTAGTGAAATTTCAATGTCCGATTCTTACACCGAACAATCCGCCCCCGAAGAATCCGTAGTCGCCTTGCACGCCAAAGCTGAATACGAAAACGCCATCAATCTTTCACAGCACCTGCCTGCGGCCAAGATCATCAGCGAGATGGTGCTGGACGCGTTCCACACGTCCAAGGAAAGCGACCAGATCCGCGAACTGCGCGTGGCCATCCGTCAGGCCCACGATGCTTTCGACGACGACAAGGCCTACGACCTCATGGGCCAGCTCAAACAACTCAAGGACGCCGAGGCCGCCGATAACGCTGCCCTGGAAGACCTGAGCAGCCAATTTTCGATCAGCCGTATCCTGTCCAGCTTCAAGGACGATCCCGAGTTCCAGGCGTTGGTCTATGGCCTGGCATTGAAGGTGCTGAACCAGAGCCACCAGGCCATCAGCAACCCGAGCGCCGGCAAGAGCAAAACCTCACGGCCCAAGAAAGAAGCCGAAGTGTTTGTGATCAGCAAGGATGGCATCAGCGTCACCTTGCCGCTGCGCACGCCGCGCTCCAAGCCGAACGTCGACCGTGAAGTGTTCGAGTTCCTGGGCTTTGCATTCGTGGGTGAAGGCAGCGAAGCGGAGCTGGAAAGTGAAACCTTCGTCGACAACAGCGGCACCGAGCAACCGGTCACCCGCAAGAGCATCGTGACCGCCTTGCAGCAACAAAGCGCCTTCGACGGCTACGCCATCAGCGCCCAGTCATGACGTAGTGCAACGAGGCGTCCGCGTAATGCGGTGCGCCTCGTCCCCCCTCATGCCTGCTTGTTCCATAAGACCGTCGAGGTTTTCATCACTCCAACGGCGACGGCGAACAGCAATAAGATAAAACCTGCCAACAACCATGGCGACGGCAAGGACGGCCGGGAGACCAGCATGAACGCCAGCGACGGCGCGATCATGACGCCGATATTCACGCCCGCCGAGTAGTAGCCAAGGTTGCGGTCCACCGTGCCACGGCTGGAGATGCTGCTGATGTAGTGGGTAATGCCGGGGAACACGATCATCTCGCCAAGGCTCCACAACACCGTGGCCACCATCAACAGTGCCGCCACCTGTCCGAATCCCATCAAAAAGAAGCCAACGCCCGCCAGCAGGAACCCTGCAACTAGCGAGCGGCTACTGGACACGTGTGCCATACGCAGGTTGATCGGCACTTCGAACATAATCACTAACAGTGCATTGATGAAGAAGATGACGCCCACGTAATACGTAGGCAGCGAGGTGTAATGGATGATGAAGGCCGACAGAAACGTGGGGGGCAAGGCGTAAGCCACATGCACCGGCAGTGCCGCCAGCAATATCACCAGCAGCCGCGAGCGTTCATGGGCCGCCACCTCGGGCAACCCCTCGCCTTTGCCGGCGACAGGCAAGCCCGACGTCGTGGGTGTTGCTCGCCCGAACATCAGGCACGCACCGAAGGCCAACAGCGACAGGGCCGCGTTGATGTAGAACACCGCATCCGCATTGCGCAGGAACACCAGGCTTCCCAGCAAGGGCCCGATGGCCATCCCGATATTGATTGCGAGGCGGTTACAGGAAAACGCCACTTTGCGAGCATCCAGCGAGCTGTGAGCAACCGTCTCGGAGTACGTCGCGGGCGTGAACGCTTCGTAACAGGCGCCCCAGAGAAAAGACAGCAGCAAGAGTGCAAGGGTGTTGTCCACCGAAGGGATGATCAGCAGCAGCAACGCATTGAACAGCAGTGAAGCCAGGATCACCCGATGCGCCGAGAAACGCTTGATGACCGCGCCGATAACCAGGTCGGTGCATAACGCTCCGGCACCGTACAATCCCACCAATAGCCCGGCAGTGCCCGACGATACGGCGTGTTGCTGGATCAGGTACGCCGCATAGAAGGGAAACGCGAGGGTCCCCATACGGAACACCAAGGTGATCATGAACAGTGACTGCAGCCGAGCATTCAGGCTGCGCAAGGCTCGGTAAGTGCCCATCATCGGGACACCCTGCAACCGGTTTCGCAACGTTTCATGGAAACACTCCCTCGCCATGACGATGCCGGCTCATCCGGCATCGGACTCAATAGCGGGGAAACGTAATGCACCTCTGCCCGGCCAACAAGCTGCCCATATGGACAGGTAGACAGCAGCGCCGGACCCGTTCGGGGCTTATGATGGCGAACGTATGTAACCCAGTTCCAAGGCCCTGCGAACCGCTGACTTGCCGTTGGTGACGTCCAACTTGGCGAAGATGTTGGTCATGTGGAATTTGACCGTATGGGACGTCATGCTGGTCAGGAGCGCCACCTCGTTGTAGGTCTTGCCCAGGCTCGACCAGGACAAGACTTCAGTCTCGCGGGGCGTCAGCACGTTAGGCCGCTCGACGGGCGGGCGGTTTTCCAGGGCCTCGTCATAGACCGACACCAACAACATCTGCAGCTCACTCAGGTTCGCCAGCACTGTCTCGCGAAACTGCTGGCCTTCACCGAAGCTGCAAAGGTTAAGCACCGAGTAGAACCCCTGATTGCCATGCACGATAAAACTGGCGCCTTCGCCCACCGGTTTGCACGGGCCCGGCACAGGCACCGCGTCGGCGGCAGGTTTGAGCAGGTTTTCGTCACTCCAGAAAAACGGTTTGATGCGTTTGCGGGTGAGGGAGACCAGCCGGTCGCGCCGATAAAAATCATCGGCGGTGTCGGACTGCTCCAAGGCTTCGGGGTAGTTGGAAATGATCTCGGCTTCATCCAGCGTAGGCCCGCACTGGTAGACCTCGAAATGTCCCAGCCCGCGCCGGCTCAGTTCGACGTCGAGTAATTGCCGCACGGATTCGGGCGCATCGTTGGGTTGGACATTGCGTCGCATAGGTATCGTCCTTGATCGTTGACTACGGAATGAGCCCGGCGACCTGAGCTGAAGGCTTCTATCCCGAAGCGCTTGAGACAACGTCGACTCATTGCGTAAAAAATACGCCGTAAAGGACGAGAATGAAACAGGTCCCAGGGGCTTAAATACTCACGATCTGCTGCGCGAACACCTCGCGAAAACGCTGCATTTCCTGCTGGTTACCCACCGTCACCCGCACCCACTGCGGCCAGCCTTTAAACACTCGTCCGATCAGCACACCCTGCGCCGCCAGCTTTTCGATCACCTGCTCCGCCGGCTGCTTCACGTCGATCATGAAGCAATTGGCCTGGGAAGCCGTGCAGGTGAAACCACGCCCCTTCAACCAGGCTACGGTTTCATCACGCAGTTGATTGTTGAGCGCCTTGCGTTGTGGCAACAGCTTTACGTCCTCCAGGCTGGCCAGGCCGCCGAGCAAGGTGGTGCCAGCCGGCACGTTGTCGCCGCCAAACACGGCCAATCGCTCCAGCAACGCTGGATGCCCGATGGCCAAGCCCAGGCGGGCGCCGGCCATGCCGTAGATTTTCGAGAAGGTGCGCAGCACCAGCAGGTCGTCGTGGTCCTTGACCCAACTGACCACGCTGGGTACGTCGGCGAAGTCGATGTAAGCCTCGTCCACCACCAGCACACTGCCTTGGGGTTTGTTCGCCAACGCGTGGCGGATGGCCTCGGTCGGTGTAATGGTGCCAGTGGGATTGTTGGGGTTGCACAGGTAGAGCATGCCGGCCTGCGGATCGGCTGCGAGCATGGCCGGAATGTCGTGAGCATGCTCGGCATCCAGGCTGACTTCCTTCACCGGCGCCTTGTTCGACTCGGCGGCCTGGCGCGGCACTTCATAAGACGGTGTGGCCATCACCAGGCCGCGGGTTTCGGTGGTGAATGCGAGTACGGCATAACGCAACGCGGCCATGGAGCCTGCAAACACTGCCACCTGTTCTTCGGCAATACCCTGCTGTTGGGCAAATAACCCGGCCAGCGCGTACATGTGGTTGTAGGGATAACGCCCGGACGTCGCGATACCTCGCTGCATCGCCTCACGCGCAGCGCCTGAGGGGCCGTAGGGGCTTTCGTTGTAGTTGAGGCGTACCTTGTCAGACTTTGCTGGCGGCGGCGCTGCCATCGCCCAATCCAGCCGCCCCAGCAATGGCAGGGCAGCACTTATAGCGAGAAGGGACCGACGACTAACGCTGACCATGTGGCAACTCCTTGTTGGCGAGGGATGGATTCGCACAGCTCGTACTCAAGGGTATGACGATAAAAATACCCAGGGATTTAAACCACCGCCCAAGAAAAAGCCCCGCGCTTCTCTCGAAGGCGGGGCTTTTTCACTGCGGGACCACTCAGTGAGCGTAGGTCAGCAACAGCTCTTTCGGCACTTGGAAATCCAGGGACATCATCACGCTGAGCGCGGTGATGGTGAAGATCGAGAACACGAACAGCTTGCGTGCCCAGACGGTGTCATCCACCGCCTTGTAGCCGGTCCAGGCCATGTACAACCAGTACATGCCCATGGCGGCGGCGACGGCAAGGTAGCTCATGCCGGCGTAGCCACTGAAGGTCAACATCAAGGTCGCCACGAGGAAGGCCAGGATGTACAGCAGGATGTGTTTCTTGGCCACCTGGATGCCACGTTTAACCGGAAGAACCGGAATCGACGCGGCCAGGTAGTCATTGAAGCGGAAAATCGCGATGGCGTAGGAATGCGGCATCTGCCACAGGCTGAACATCACCAGTAGCGTCAGCGCGGCCATGTCGAAGCTATTGGTTACAGCCACATAACCAATCACCGGCGGCATCGCCCCCGACAGACTGCCCACCAGCGTGCCGTGGACCGACTTGCGCTTGAGGTAGAGGCTGTAGAGACCGACGTAGATGACAAAACCGATCACGGCAAACAGCGCCGCCAGCGGGTTGGCCACCTTGTACAACAACGCCACACCGGCAACACCCAGGACGGTCGCGTAGATCAGTGCCAGTTTCAGGGAGATAAGGCCCTGCACCAGCACGCGATTCTTGGTGCGTTCCATCTTGATATCGATGTCACGGTCGATGCAGTTGTTGAACACGCATCCGGAAGCTACCACCAGGGAAGTGCCGATCATTGCAGCCAGGAAGATGGCCAGATCGACATGTCCCTTGGAGGCCAGGAAGAAACCGCCCGCCACAGAAAGCACGTTACCGAAAATGATCCCCGGTTTGGTGATTTGGATAAAGTGCTTAAGCGACATCGGGTCTTACCTCACTTCGCCATCATGAACGTATGGATGCTGAACATGATCCATATCGACAGGCCAACCAGCAGCAGGATTACCAACCCTGCGAACACGAACGCAATCACGTTATCGCGTTGCTCTTTGGAACGGTCCAGGTGCAGGAAGTACACCAGGTGAACCAGAACCTGAATCACCGCGAATGCCAGAACGATCATCAAAGTGATCGACTTAGGCAGGGTCGGGTACATCACCAGACCGAACGGGATGAGCGTCAGGATTACCGACAGGATGAAGCCGATGGCGTACGACTTTACGCTGCCGTGGCTCGCATCATGGCTGTCATGGTCATGGGAGTGTGCATTAGCCATTACAGAGTCCCCATCAGGTAAACAACGGTGAAGACGCAGATCCAGACCACGTCCAGGAAGTGCCAGAACAGGCTCAGGCAGCTCAGGCGAGTCTTGTTGGTGTTGGTCAGGCCGTGTTTATTGACCTGATACATCATCACCGCCATCCACAGCAGGCCAGCCGTTACGTGCAGACCGTGGGTACCTACCAGCGTGAAGAACGCGGACAGGAAGCCGGAACGGTGCGGGCCGTAGCCTTCGGAGATCAGCAGGTGGAACTCGTTGATCTCCATGCCGATGAAGCCCAGGCCGAACAGGAAGGTCAGTGCCAACCAGCTCAGTACGCCTTTCTTGTTGCCCTTGTAGAAGGCCAACATGGCGAAGCCGTAGGTGATCGAACTGAACAACAGCAAGGCGGTTTCGCCGAGCACGTAAGGCAGTTCGAAGATGTCGTGGCCCGACGGGCCACCCGCTACGTTGTTTACCAGTACCGCGTACACCGCGAAGATCGACGCAAACAAGATGCAGTCGGTCATCAGGTAGAGCCAGAAACCGAAAACGGTCATCGGCCCCGAGTCGTGGTGATGGTCATCGTGCCCATGGTCATCGACATGGGCGTGTCCAGCATTGGTCACTAAGTTCGACATGGTTTAAGCCTGTTCCAACGAGGTTTCTACACGGTTGGCCGGGATCTTCTTCTCGGCTACCAGGCGAGCGTGCTGCTCGGCTTCGATGCGTTCGATCGTCTCGACCGGCACCATGTAGCCTTGATCGTCACGCGCGGCGTGAACGATGAAGTAACCGATAGTGCCAACCAGGCCCACGATTGCCAGCCACCAGATGTGCCAGATCATCGCGAAACCGAACACGGTCAACAGGGCACCCATCACCACGCCAGTGGCGGTGTTGTTTGGCATGTGGATCGGCTCGTAGTGCTTAGGACGCTGGTACGCAGTACCGTCTTCCTTGGCTTCGGTGAACGCATCAATGGTGTTCGCAGTCGGGATCACGGCGAAGTTGTAGAACGGTGGTGGCGACGAAGTCGACCATTCCAGGGTGTGGCCATTCCATGGGTCACCGGAGTCGCAAGCGTTCTGCTTACGGTCACGGATGCTCACGTACAGTTGGATCAGCTGGCAGGCGATACCTACAGCGATCATGATTGCACCGAACATGGCAACGTACAGGTACGGCACCCACTCAGGATTGGTGGTGGCGTTCAGACGACGGGTCATGCCCATGAAGCCCAGTGCATAGAGCGGCATGAACGCGACGAAGAAGCCCGAGATCCAGAACCAGAATGCAGCCTTGCCCCAACCTTCGTGCAGCTTGAAGCCGAACGCTTTCGGGAAGTAGAAGCTGAAACCAGCGATGTAACCGAATACCGCACCACCGATGATCACGTTGTGGAAGTGAGCGATCACGAACAGGCTGTTGTGCAGGACGAAGTCAGCACCCGGGATGGCCAGCAGTACGCCGGTCATGCCGCCGATGGCGAAGGTCACCATGAAGCCCAGGGTCCACAGGACCTGGCTGGTCATGCGCAGACGACCGTGGTAGATGGTGAACAGCCAGTTGAATAGCTTCACCCCCGTCGGGATGGAAATCAGCATCGTCGCCAGGCCGAAGAAGGCGTTGACGCTGGCCCCCGAACCCATGGTGAAGAAGTGGTGCAGCCACACCATGAAGCCCAGTACAGAGATTGCGCCCGATGCGTAAACCATCGAGTGGTGACCGAACAGGCGCTTGCCGGTAAAGGTCGAGATCACTTCGGAGAAGATACCGAACGCTGGCAGGATCAGGATGTACACCTCAGGGTGACCCCATGCCCAGAACAGGTTCACGTACATCATTGGATTGCCACCAAGTTCATTGGTGAAAATGTGGAAATCCAAGTAACGGTCAAGCGACAGCAGCGCCATGGTAGCGGCCAGGATCGGGAACGAAGCCACGATCAGGACGTTGGCCCAGGTGCAGGTCCAGGTGAAGATCGGCATGTCCATCAGTTTCATGCCAGGGGCGCGCATTTTCAGGACGGTGGCCAGGAAGTTGACCCCCGTCAATGTCGTCCCGAGTCCTGATAACTGTAGCGCCCAGATGTAGTAGTCCACACCTACGCCAGGGCTGTATTGCAGGCCCGACAATGGCGGATACGCAACCCAACCGGTCTTGGCGAATTCGCCGACGCCCAGGGACAGGTTGATCAGCACAACGCCGGAGACCAGCAGCCAGAAGCTCAGGGAGTTCAGGAACGGATAGGCAACGTCACGGGCACCGATCTGCAGCGGCAAGGCCAGGTTCATCAGGCCGGTGAAGAATGGCATCGCCATGAAGATGATCATGATCACACCGTGGGCGGTGAAGATCTGGTCATAGTGTTCAGGCGGCAGGTAGCCAGGCGAACCCTCGGTGGCCATGGCCAACTGGGTACGCATCATGATGGCGTCGGCAAAACCACGCAGCAGCATGACCATGGCAACGATGACGTACATGACACCGATTTTCTTGTGGTCGACAGACGTCAACCACTCGGTCCACAGGTAGGTCCACTTCTTGTAATACGTAATTGCTGCAAACAGTGCCAGACCACCCAGCGCGATCATGGCGATGGTCACCATTACGATCGGCTCGTGGAACGGGACCGCATCCCAACTTAATTTACCAAACATCGTTTACTCCTCTGCCCCAGCAGTTGAATGCGAGCCCGTGTCAGAACCTTCAACCGCGGCCACTTCTTTCTTCTCGTGCTTGACCGGCTTGCCTGGCTTCATACCTTCGTACTTGTCGACGATTTTCTGAAACAGGTCCGGCTCATACGCGGAGTACAGAGCGACTGGGTTGTTCTGGCTTGGTTTGGTCAGGGCGTCGTATTCAGCTTGATCAAGCTGTTTAGGTGCGGCCTTGACTTCGGCTACCCAGGCGTTGAAACCTTCCTGGCTCGTCGAGATCGCTTTGAATTTCATGCCGGTGAAGCCAGCGCCGCTGTAGTTTGCGGAGATGCCTTCCATTTCAGCTTTTTCGTTGGCGATCAGGTGCAGGCGAGTCTGCATGCCTGCCATCGCGTAGATCTGACCGCCCAGGGCTGGGATGAAGAACGAGTTCATCACGGCGTCGGAGGTGATCCGGAAGTTCAGCGGAGTGTTCTCCGGGAACTGGATTTCGTTGACCGTGGCGATACCCAGGTCCGGGTAGATGAACAGCCACTTCCAGTCCAGCGCGACCACTTCGATGTTGATCGGCTTGACGTCGGACTCCAGCGGACGGTACGGGTCCAGCTCGTGGGTCGACTTATAGGTGATGTAACCCAGGGCGATGATGATGAGGATCGGCACCAGCCACACTGCGATTTCAATCTTGGTGGAGTGCGACCACTTCGGCGCGTAGGTCGCGCTGGTGTTCGACGCGCGGTATTTCCAGGCGAAGGCGAAGGTCATGATGATCACAGGCACCACAACCAACAACATCAGCAGGGTGGCGGTGATGATCAGGTTTCGTTGATCCAGACCGATCTGTCCTTTTGGGTCCATCAAGGTCCACTTGCAGCCTCCCAGCATTAACATCATGCCAAGCAGCGGCAAAAAGCCTAGTAATCGGGGGTACCTGTTTTTACTCATCTCACGACCTCTAAAGCAGCTTGCGCAATGCAGTTGGGTTTTGATCGCCAACACTTCACCCTGCCAAGGGTTGGCATTTCTCTTCGATTGAATAAGAGCCTGCCCATCGCGCCATAAGGAGGCGTTTCACGGACCTGCGGTGAGTTCTTATTCGATTTCGTGGTTAAAGGCCTTGTTACAGACCAATTCCATTTGGTGCGGATAGTTGAAAGGCTGTCGGAACCTTGGGGTCGCACAGAGCCGTCCATCTGCCCCTCGACCGCTCCAGTGCTCAAATAGTGAACAGCACCGGACATTCAGTGCGGGCGATTGTAGTTAGCTAGCGATGTATAAACCATGTCTTATAAAGAAATAATTTTTATCGATTACAGCAATAATCCTTCACCAATATTGCAAAGGTTCGCGATCTTATCGCGTTCGATTCTCAACAAAAACCACAAAAATTGCCGTGTTATAGGGCAAGCCGCCACAGTCCTTACGCGCTGTAAGGGCATGCCAAACCGATGCAAGCCCCCATAAAACAAGGCATTCGGACATCACCCAATTGCTGGCGCGGCGCGAGGTCCGTGGCCTCGTCAGAACCACGAACTGACAGCACATCTTGGCCGTTTTATGCAAATTTAAGCGGCCGTTCGGCGGGGCAGAAACGTCCTGCGGCAGCTTCCGTGTGACAACATGTCGCACACTGCACACACCCAAAGTTGTCCGACGTCACGTTCTATTCACAAATCCCTACACACAAAAACGCCCCGGCCTTCCCTCAAGAAGGACCGGGGCGTTTCAGGGATAGGCTCAGGCTTTGCGCTGGCGATTCCGGTAAATGCCCAACGGCACCAGGATCACCGTCAGCACGAACGCGACCAGCGCCCACTGCGCCAGGGACAGGCCCAGCACGGGCGGATACGGGGTGCTGCAGAAGCCGTCGACCTGGAAGCCCAGGGGAAACACCTTGGCCAGTGGCAGGTCATCGACGATCGGTTGCAGCACATCGATGCCGCAGCTGACTTGGGGGAAGAACTGGGTGTACACGTGGTGACCGGCTGCGGCCACACCGCCGAGGGCGCTGAGGATCACCAGCCCTTCGAAAAACGTGAGCGCCCCTTTGGTGCGCATGGCTGCGCCGATGAACGCGAAGATCGCGATCAACAGCAACGCGTAGCGTTGCAGGATGCACAGCGGGCATGGCGCCTCGCCCAGTACCACCTGCATATACAGCGCACCGCCGATCAGCGCCAGGCAGATGATGCCCAGCAACACCAGAAAGCGCCGCTCCCTGCCTAAACGCAATTCGTCACTCATCACCGTTTCCCTTTGTTTGGTTGTGCCAATGGCCGCAAGTTTACACACAGGGAGTGGTTTAAACAGAGGGGGGTTAACGGGGGATTAATCTTGGGAAATGCAAAACAAAATGTGGGAGCGGGCTTGCCCGCGAAAGCGTTGTGTCAGTCACTCTTGCATCGACTGACATACTGCATTCGCGAGCAAGCCCGTCCCCACATTTTTGACCGTGTTATTCCAGCGCCGCAGCCGGGCCGAAGAACTCGTAGCGACTTTGCTTCTCTGGCACGCCCAAGGCCTTGAGGTGGCGCTTGATCGCGCCCATGAAGCCTTTAGGGCCAAGGAAGTAGGCATCGATGTCGCGCTGCTCGGGCAACCACGCCGCAAGCTGTTCCTGGCTGAGCAAACCCACCTTGTCCGCCGCCGGGCTCACGCCATCATCTTCGGAGTAGCAGTAGAAGCGCTTGAGCTGCGGATGCTGTGCTGCCAGCGCATCAACCCAATCACGGAACGCATGCACCCCGCCATTGCGCGCGCAGTGAATGAAGTGCACCGGGCGCTGGGTAGCCAGGGCGGCTTCGAGCATCGGCAAGGTTGGCGTAATGCCGACCCCGCCACTGATCAGCACCAGCGGTTTGTCGCTGGCCGCCAGGATGAACTCACCCGAAGGCGTGAACAGATCGATGGTCGCGCCGACATGCAGTTGGTCGTGCAGGTAGTTGGACACCCTCCCGCCCGCTTCGCGCTTGACGCTGATGCGGTACAGGCCCGAATCGGTCAGGGCCGACAGCGAATAGTTGCGGCGCACTTCCTCGCCATCGAGCACCAATTTCATGCCGATGTATTGGCCTGGCGCGGCGGCGAGAATCGGGCCGTTATCTACCGGGGCAAAGTAGAAGGAGATGATTTCGTCACTCTCCACCACGCGCTTGACCACGATGAACGGCCGCGCGCCGCGCCAGCCACCGGGCGCCTGGGCTTTCTCGTCATAGATCGCTGCCTCGGCGCCGATCAGGATATCCGCCAATTGGCCGTAGGCCGCGCCCCAGGCACTCATCACTTCAGGGGTCGCAATCTCGCTACCCAGCACCTCGGAAATCGCGCGCAGGAGGCAGGCGCCGACGATCGGGTAATGCTCCGGCAGGATCTGCAAGGCCACGTGTTTGTTGATGATCTTGGCCACCAGGTCACCCAGTTGGTCCAACTGGTCGATATGCCGCGCATACATCAACACGCCATTGGCCAAGGCGCGGGGTTGGTCGCCGCTGGCCTGGTGGGCCTGGTTGAACAGCGGGCGAACTTGCGGGTACTCGGAAAGCATCATGCGGTAGAAATGGGTGATCAGCGCTTCGCCGCCGCTTTCCAGCAGGGGCACGGTGGATTTGACGATGGCACGGTCTTGGGCACTAAGCATGGGAGCCTCCTGGGCTTCTTTACTGATTGCCTCTACCTACTCAGTATTCATGCCAACTAATAAACCTATATATTTCAATGACTTATTTAATGTGTAGTCAGTATGACTTCCTACAACGTATAGTCATAAGGACTACAAGGAGTCATTATGACTGCGCAATCGCTGCTCACCACCCTGCTGCCCCTGGTCGCTGACCTGTCCCGCGAACTGCCCGAAGGCGAGCGTTACCGTCGCCTGTTACAAGCCATGCGCGCCCTGCTGCCCTGTGACGCCGCCGCGCTGTTGCGCCTGGACGGCGAATGGCTGGTGCCGTTGGCCGTCGACGGTTTGAGTGCCGACACCCTGGGTCGGCGCTTCAAGGTCAGCGAACACCCACGTTTCGCCGTGTTGCTGAGCAGCCCCGGCCCTACGCGATTTGACAGTGACAGCGAACTGCCCGACCCCTATGACGGATTGGTCGATGGCCTGCACGGGCACCTGGAAGTCCACGATTGCATGGGCTGCCCGCTGTTCGTCGACGATCAGCCCTGGGGCCTACTGACCCTGGACGCCCTCGACACCGAGCGCTTCGAGCGCGTGGAACTGGATGCCCTGCAAGCCTTCGCCAGCCTCGCCGCGGCTACCGTCAACGTGGCCGAACGCATTGAACGCCTGACCCTGCGCGCCGAAATCTACCGCGAGGCCAGCGGCCAGCAGCACAAGGAGATGATCGGCCAGAGCAAACCCCACAAGCGCCTGGTGGAAGAGATCAAGCTGGTGGGCGGCAGTGACCTCACCGTGCTGATCACCGGCGAAACCGGGGTGGGCAAGGAATTGGTGGCCCAGGCCATCCACGCCGCTTCGACGCGCGCAGATAAACCGCTGATCAGCCTCAACTGCGCCGCCCTGCCGGAAACCCTGGTGGAGAGCGAGCTGTTCGGTCATGTGCGCGGCGCCTTCACTGGCGCCTTGAACGAACGCCGTGGCAAGTTCGAACTGGCCAACGGCGGCACGCTGTTCCTCGATGAAGTGGGCGAACTGTCACTGACCGTGCAAGCAAAACTGCTGCGGGTGCTGCAAAGCGGTCAGTTACAACGCCTGGGCTCGGACAAGGAACACCAGGTGGATGTGCGCCTGATCGCCGCCACCAACCGCGACCTCGCTGACGAAGTACGCAATGGCCGCTACCGCGCCGACTTCTATCACCGCCTCAGCGTCTACCCGCTGCAAGTGCCGGCGCTGCGCGAACGCGGGCGCGATGTGTTGCTGCTGGCCGGTTTCTTCCTGGAACAGAACCGCTCACGCATGGGCCTGGGCAGCCTGCGCCTGACCAGCGACGCCCAGGCGGCGCTGCTGGCCTATAACTGGCCGGGGAATGTACGAGAGCTGGAGCATTTGATCGGACGCAGCGCGCTGAAAGCCTTGGGAAACTGTCGCGAGCGTCCGAAGATTCTCAGCTTGAATGCCCAGGACCTGGACCTGCCCGACGTCAGCGCACCCGTGATCGAAGCACACACCGAGGTGATACCCGTTGTGACAGGCGACCTGCGCCAAGCCACCGAGCACTACCAACGCCAGGTCATCAGCGCCTGCCTGGAGCGCCACCAGCACAACTGGGCCAGCGCCGCCCGCGAACTCGGCCTGGACCGCGCCAACCTCGGACGGATGGCCAAGCGCCTAGGGCTGAAGTAAGGCTTTCTCGGTGGGGACAGGGACTGGCTTGGGCTTACGAAACACCAACACATTACCCAGCATCACCAGCACCAACCCCGCCAACGCCGGCGCGGTCCACTGGTAGCCCTCGGCAAACGCCGAGACATTCAACGCCACCACCGGGAACAGCACGGTGCAATACGCCGCGCGCTCCGGCCCCATGCGGCCAACCAGGGTCAGATACGCGGTAAAACCGATCACCGAACCTGGGATCACCAGGTACCACAATGCGCCGACATACCGCGCACTCCAGTCCATCTCAAACGGAATCCCGCGCACCATGCAATAGGTCGCCAGCATCAACGAACCATACAACATGCCCCAGGCATTGGTCGTCAGCGGTCTCAGACCGGCCTTCTGTTGCAGACTCGAGAGCATATTTCCCGCTGAGAAACACATGGTCCCCAACAGTGCCAATCCCAAGCCAAGCAAGGTCTGCGGGCTGGCGGTATGCCCCACCAGTTCCGGCCAGAACAGCAGACCCAAGCCCATCAAGCCCAACCCGCCGCCCATCAACACGTTACGCGCCACCCGCTGGCCGAAAAACACCCGTGCGTTCAGCGCATTCCACAGCGTGGCCGTAGAAAACACCACCGCCACCAACCCGCTGGGAATCCATTGACTGGCCGTCAGGAAGCACATGAAGTTCACGCAAAACAGACACAGCCCCTGGGCCAGGCAGATCAAATGCCCGCGCCGGTTCATCACCTGCAACTTACGGCTCAGCAACAACAGCGCAAACAACACCAGCGCCGCCAGGCCGAAGCGATAGACGATGGACACCGGAATCGCCACCACGCCCAACTGCCATTTAAGGGCGATCCAGGTGGTGCCCCAGATCAGCACGGTGAGTAAATACAGGGAAAGGTTCATAGCGGGCTCCATCGATTGAGCCACAGTGTGGCCCGCGATCCATGCCGCGCTCTTGCACAATCTTGCGCTTTTGTCGGGCGATGGGCGCACAGCACGCGCCGCGCGGAGTAGGATGCAAGGCGTCGGAGAGTACGAACCATGCCTGATCTGGAATCCCTGCAAGTCTTTCAAGCCCTTAACCGCTCGCCCAATGCACGCCTCGAAGCGTGCGCCGAGCTCGGTGACGGCTTGTCTGCAGCCTTGTGGAGCAACCATCACGATGCCCAGGATTACCAGGCGCCCAGCCATCACACCTTGTCCTGCTACATCGGCGGCGGCACCGGCACCTTTCGGCGCGACCGGCCCGGCACCAAGGGCGGGCCCGACAAGCTGTGCATCCTGCCCGCCGAGCATCAGTCGGCCTGGGTGATCAACGGCGAAATCCGCCTGGCCCACGTGTACTTCAGCCCGGAGCAATTCGCCCTCGGCTGCGTCACCCTGCTCGACCGCGAACCGCGCACCCTGCAACTGCGCGAAAGCACCTTCCTGGAAGACGCCAGCCAGGCCCGGCGCTTTCACCAGTTGATCGCGCTGAACTGGCACGAACCCGCCGAGCGCCTGCTGACCAGCAGCCTGGCCCACGAAATGCTCAGCCACACCCTGCTCAGCCAGGTCGGCGCCCGCGAGGGGCTGCGGTTGAAAGGCGGGCTGGCGGCGCATCAGCGACGGCTGTTGGTGGAGTACATCGACCAGCATCTGGAAGACCCGATCAGCCTGGGCCAGTTGGCCGGGATGTGCGCGCTGTCGGAATACCATTTCGCGCGGATGTTCCGCCAAAGCTTCGGCCTGCCGCCCCATCAGTACGTGTTGGCCCGCCGACTGACCCGCGCCCAGGCCCTATTGCGCAGGGGCGCCCTGCCCTTGAGTGAAATCGCCTTGATGTGCGGTTTCTCCAGCGCCAGCCACTTCACCCATCGCTTCCGCCAAGCCATGGGCGCCACGCCCGGCGAGTACCGACAGGCGTTCTGCGCCTAGGTCATCAACCCCAACGTCTTGGCCTTGGCCACCGCTTGCGTGCGCCGCTCCACGCCGAGCTTGCTGTGGATACGCCGCGCGTGGGTCTTGACCGTATGCAGGGAGATGAACAGCCGGTCGGCGATTTCCAGGTTGGAATAGCCCAGGGCGATCAACTGCAGCACTTCCAGTTCACGCTGGCTGAGTGGGCTCTCTACCGCTCCCGACGCTGGCGTTTGCGGCTCCATGCCCAGCTCGCTCAATAACCCCGGCGAGCGCAAGCGCAGCTCGCGAACCGCCTGCTGCACCTGGCAGCGTGCCGCCAGCGCCAGCCCGGTTTGCAGCGAGCGGCGCGCCAGCGCGGAATCACCGATTTGCCAGGCCACTTCGCCCAGCACCAAGTGCAACTCGGTTTCCAGGCAGAGCATGCCGCGCTGGCGGGTGGTGTCCAGCAAGGCCGTGAGCCGCGCCACTGGCTGATCGGCGCAACCCAGTTTCACTTCCGCCAGCACCAGCAGGTACTCCAGACGTGGCACCAACTCCAAGGTGGCGGGGGGCGCCTGCCGGGCCTGAGGCCCACGGAAGTGGCGAAGCACACGGCGCACCGCCTCCACCGTCAGTTCGGCACGCCCCTGCTGCAACCAGAAATGCCCGCTGACCAGCAGCAACACCGCGCGGTACACCGTGTCGGGCACCTGACGCTGTTGCATCAGCCGCTCGGCATCGCGCAGCTGCACAAAGGCCTGGGCGTAATCGCCACGGTTGGCGGCCAGCAGGGCCAGGCCGAGAAATCCGTAAAGTACGCGTTTGTCCTGGCTGTGCAGGCACATCTTCAAGCCCGCCTCGAAACACTCGGCCGCCAGGCTGTCCTGCCCTTGCCGCAACGCCAAGTGCCCACGCCGCAGGGCAATGCGCCCGACCAAGGGCCCGGCCTTGAGGCGCTGCTTGAGCAACATCGCCTGCATATTTTCCAGCAGGCTTTGCGCCCGATAAGGGGCGCCACGCTGCTCCAGCAGTTGCGCGTGGTCCAACTCCAACAAGGCTTCGAGCAGCAACGAGCCGTGGGAACGTGCCAAGCACAAGGCTTCGCGACTCAGGGCTTGGGCAACGTCCAGTTCACCGCGCAGCAAGGCTTGCTGGGTCAGGCCCGAAAGGCACATCAACCGCGACGTCCAAGCGCTGTCGGGCAAGGCTTGCAGCGCTTCCAGAAAATGCTCGCGAGAGCGCTCGGCATCACCGCCCAGATGCAGCAACCAGCCCCACTGCGCCTGCCAGCGCGCCAGCAGGTAGCGCTGTTGCGCCGCCGTCGGTTGCGGCGCGAAGCGTGCCAGTTGATGGATGCATTGCGCGGCTTGCTCGAAGCGCCCGGCGAACAGCAACGCCGCCGTCAGCAACCCGACCAATTGCGCCGAGCCGAGCATCAGCTCATCACCCTGCTGTTCATGCAGGCGCAACAGCAGCATCGCGTTCTGCTGGCGGAACAAGTCTTCAAAACTGAAGTGCTGCAACAGGCTCACCGCCACTTCGTATTCTTCGGCGAGCAAGGCTTGTTCAAACGCGGCCTGCCAGTCCTGTTCGGCGGTGAACCATTGGCAGGCGCGGCGATGCCATGAACGCTTGGCTGGCCAGGGCTCGTCACGCAGCAAATCGGCGAGGGGTGGAAAGACCTGCAGCCACTCGGTGTCTTCCCAAGGCTGGATAAACGCGCCGAGGGCTTGCAGATCGTGCAAGTACTGATCGCCGTCGCCAAAGCCGAACAGGTGCTCGCACAACCCTGCGTTGAAACGCGGCAGATGCGCCAGCACGCGCCAGGCTTCGGCCAGCTCGGCTGGCAAGGTGCTGAACAGCTCGTGTTGCAGGTAATCGAGCAAGGTCTTTTCCGGGTGGCCGTCCCCCAGCAAGGCGATGCGCGTACCGGCACACCAGCCGGCACTGAACTGCAACACGCTGTCGACGGACTGCCCCGGCGCATGAATGAGCAATTGCTGGACCTCGGCAGGGCTGAACGCCAAGTCTGCGCCAAACTCCAGCAGCTCATCGTCCAGCAGCAACCTCGGCCAATTGCACAGCGGGCGACGCCGCGCGCCCAGCCACCAGGTCAGGGCCGGGCTGCTGGCAGTGAGCAGGCGATCCAGCAAGGCGTCGGTGTCCGGCGCGGGCAAGCGGCAGAAGTCATCGAGGAACACCCACGCCGGGGCCTGCCAACGCGCAAGGTCCGACAGCAGGGTCGCCTCATCGGTGAACGGCAAACCCAGGTTCTGCGCCAAGCGCTGGCAAAGATCGAGGGGGCTCAGGGCAACACCATTGAGCGGCAACCAGTACACCGGGCAATCCTTGGGTGCCTGCAACGCGCACTCGGCGAGCAGCGCGCTCTTGCCACTGCCGCCGGGCGCGCACAGCAACTTGACCCTGACCCGCGCCACCAGCAAAGGCTCGGCCAAGCGTGGGCGCAACAAATGATGGGCGGACAGCCGAGGCATGAATCCAGGACGGTCCAGGCAGCGTGTCATGGCGGTCATTGCTGCATCCTGCTTTTTTATTGTTATGCAACGTGGCGCCTACCCTAGTCCTGTGGTCGGCGGTTGTTGAAGAAGTATTCAGCGGGGTGATTGGCGGGCATAAAAAAGCCGGGAGCCTAAAGGGTCCCGGCCAGATCAAAGGGTGATCAGCGAACCCCTTCGGCCCTCAACGCTGCCGGGGTGTAATCGGCCGCCTTGGCCGCGAAACCGAACATAAAGCTGCTCTTCTCCTCGTTTTTCATGCCCAACGCGATGTAGCGCCCGGCGATGATGTCGTAGAGGGTTTCCACGGTGTAGGCCGGGGTCTGGTGGTCGTAATAGAACTGCGCATGACCTTCGGCGACACGCCACAGTTGGCCACGGCCGTCGTAGTGATCCACCAGCGCCACCTGCCAGCTGTCTTCATCGATGTACATGTGGCGCTTGGCGTAGATGTGCCGCTCACTCGGCTTGACCGTGCCGACCACTTCCCACACGCGGTGCAGCTCATAGCGGGTCAGGTCCTGGTTGATGTGGCCAGCCTTGATGATGTCGTCGTACTTGAGGGTCGGCTGGTCAAGCTTGTAGCTGTTGTAGGGGATGTACATCTCTTTCTTGCCCACCAGCTTCCAGTCGTAGCGGTCCGGGGCGCCGGAGAACATGTCGAAGTTGTCCGAGGTGCGCAGGCCGTCGGAGGCGGTGCCCGGCCCGTCATACGCCACTTGCGGCGCGCGGCGCACGCGACGCTGGCCGGCGTTGTAGATCCACGCCAGGCGCGGCTCCTTCACTTGGTCGAGGGTTTCATGCACCAGCAGCACATTGCCCGCCAGGCGCGCCGGGGCCGTCACCGACTGCTTGAAGAAGGTCAGCACGTTGGCCGCCTTGGCCGGGTCCATGTCCGGGATCAATTGCGGCACCGCCACTTCCTCTTCGAAGCGGATCGGCGTGTAGCTGCCGTTGGTCTGCGGCGTGGCCTGGGTGATGATGCGGCGCAAATTGCCGCCGTGGTAGCGGGTGATGTGGTTCCACAGCACTTCCACGCCATTCTTCGGAATCGGGAACGCGTAATAGCGATTACCGGTGAAACCTTCCAGGCCATTGCCGTCATTGATCGGCTTGACGTTCAGCGCGCTGCGCTTGATCGATTCGTAGATCTCCGGTGGCAGGTTGACCGTACGGTGGGTTGGGTACACCGGGATCTTGTAGGTCTCGGGGTAGCGTTTGAACATCGCCACCTGGCCGTCGGAGAGTTTGCCCTTGTATTTGTCGACGGTGGCCGCGGTGATCACGAACAGCGGTTTTTCACTGGCGAACGGGTCGGCCAGGAAGCCCTTGCTGTCCACGGCGCCGGCGTTTTTCGGGATGCCACCGGTCCAGGCCGGGATCGAGCCGTCGGCGTTGCCGGCTTTTTCGGCGCCCACCGGGGTCAAGGTGGTGCCGAGCTTGGCCGCCTCTTCCGGCGACACCGCTGCCATCACGTGGGTGGCCAACAGGCTGAGGGCCAACACTGCAATTGTCTTACGCATGGATGCTTGTCCTTCTTTAAGCCAGGTCAGAAGTTCGCGCCGAAGCTGAGGGCGAGGAAGTCGCGGTCGGTCAGGGTGTTGTAGTCGCCGCCGAAAAAGTCGGTGTAGCTCAGGCTGGCGGTGTAGGTGCTGCGGTAGTCCGCGTCCACGCCGATGCTGATGGCCTTGGCGCCTTTGTTGAACAGGCCGTTGGGCCCGTAGCCGGCCACGTCATGGGACCAGGACAGGTTGGGCTTGAGGTTCACCCCGAAAATCGCGTTGTTGTAGTCAAGGATCGCCCGCGCGCGGTAACCCCAGGAATTGGCGGTGACGAAACCATCGGTGTCACCTTGGAAACCATAGGCACCGTAGACCGAGTCGCGGCCGTAGCGCAGTTTGGATTTGTCTTCCAGCCCACCGACATGCACGTACGCAGCCTCGCCTACCAGCGTCAGGCGTTCGGCGCCCAGCACCTGATCGAAGAACTGGGTCATGGTGCTTTGGATCTGGGTGATTTCCTTGCGGCGGTAGCCTTTGTTGTCGTCGCCGAAGTTGCTGCGGATTGGCGAGGCCAGTTGGCCGGAGGTCGGGTTGACCAGCGCCAGGGTCAGGTCGGTGGTGTTGAGTTGCACCGGGGCATTGGGGCGGTAGCTGATCTCGCCGGTCCACGCCGTGCCGGTGGGCAAGGTGGTGGAGAAGCTCGCACCGAACAGGCGGATGTCTTCCGGGTAGTCGAGGTAATACTGGCCACGACCGAGCATCGTGCTGGTGACCAGCCCATCACCGGTGCCAGGTCGCAGGAAGTTGGCAAGGTTACGGATGGAATCCATCGTCGTTGCGTTGGAGTTGTTGGTGATCGTGCCCACCGTCGGCGTGCGGCTGTGGTAGTTCATGAAGTACAGGCCGTACTCGGTATCATCCCCGAGCCAGCGCAACGCGGTACCGAATTGGCCGGAATCGCGTGCATCACGGTCACGCGCGCGCTGCACAATCACGCCTTCGGGAGTCACTTCGAAGCCTTGGCCAAACCGTGCCGCCACTGGCTGCAACGGCGCAATCGCCGGGCTACCCACCGTGTAGTTGCCATTACAGCCATGCGCCGCTACATCCCCACCAAAAAATGTGCCGCAGTTATCCAGTACGGTATTTTCCCAGTTCAGTTGGTAAAAACCTTCCACTGTCAGTTGGTTGGTCAAGCTCTGGGAGGCGAACAGCATGTTCACCGGAATCAGCCCTTCCTTGATCTCCGCACCGGGGCGGCGGAAGGCTGAGACGTCGATGGGGTTGATGCTGTTGATGGAGTTACCGATAAAGGTACTTTCGCCCCAGCTGACCACTTGCTTGCCGAGGCGCACGTTGCCCGGTTGGTCGCCAATGGAATAGTTGTGATAGACGAAGGCATCGAGCAATTCGTAGCCGGAGGAACGTGCGCCCTCATCGCGGTGGTGATTGCTGATCTGTTTGAATTCGCGATCTTCATCCTGCAACTCGAAGTCGTACCAGTACTTGCCACGCACGAACACGCCGCTGTCGCCGTACTTGAGTTCCAGGTCGTGAATACCTTTGAAGATCTTGGAGAAGGTCTCGCCCTTCTTGAAATTCAAGCGCCCGTCATCCCCGGTAGACGCCTGGCCAGTGCCGCCATTGACGGTGCCCACCAGCTTTTTATCGGCGTCGCGCATGCCCCAGCTCGCGCCCACCGACAGCGAGGAATCGAATTGCCCTTCGATCTCGCCAATGTTGAATGAAACAGCCTGTGCCTGGGCACAGCACCCCAACGCAACCGCAGCGGCCAGCGCCTGTGGCCTGAAGATGGCGCGCATTGTTGTTCTTGTCATGCGTCTTCCCCGGTGAGTGACAGAAGGCCCCACCCTACTGCCGCCCATCAGGAGCGATAAGCGCACCAAGGAGGGATTCGTGTTGTCGCTCGAAAGGATGACAGGGCGCTCTGGCCTGGGCTTCGGGCACAGGCATGCATTGGGTGGATGGTGGGTTATCAGGGGAATGTATGGAGGACCGCGCAACTGTTGCTGATTGCGCAACAGTCCTTGTCACGAATCGGCATTACTCATTTTGTTACAAACGGCTATTCTTACCGGGCTTTCAGGGCAAACGGCCCGCTTCCACAACCGGAAGAAAAGCCAGATTCAAATGGATTGATGCCTTTTTTCAGTCTGTTACCGGTGTTCACTGACGTTGATTTGTCGCTCCTTGATCCAACGTCTTACTTCGGCCGCTGCCTATGCAGCGGCCTTTTTTATGCCTGGAATAAAACGGGGCGCCCTCAGCGCCCCGTAGCATTCAAGCTTTTTCAAGCAACGATCACAGGCTGAATTTCTGCAAATTGGCCATCATCTCCTTCAACGCCTCGATGTTGTCCTTGGGGTGAGCCGCTCCTTCGAAGTCGCAAATCTGCTGCCAATGCGCCGCCACGTCATCGGGCGAGAAGCCCGCTTGCGGATCAAAGCCCACGCCCAGGCTGCGCTCCCAGCGGGTTTTGCCGATCCAGCCGCCGCCCACCTCAAACAACCCCGAGGTTTCCTGGCAGGCTTCGCTGCCCAGGTACACCACCAATGGGCTGACCAACTCCGGCTTGAGGCGCTCGAACACCTGCGGCGGGATCAAGCCTTCGGTCATGCGCGTACCACCGGTTGGGGCGATGGCGTTGACCAGGATGTTGTTCTTGCGACCTTCCAGCGCCAGGGTGCGCGTCAGTCCATACAGGCCCAGCTTGGCCATGCCGTAGTTGGACTGGCCGAAGTTACCGTAGATGCCCGAGGTGGACGCGGTGAAGATCACCCGCCCGTAACCTTGCTCGCGCAGATGGGGCCAGGCGGCGCGGGTGACTTTGTAGGCGCCCTCGACATGCACCCGGTAAACCAGGTCCCAGTCGCTGTCGTCCATTTTATGGAAGGTCTTGTCGCGCAGGATGCCGGCGTTGTTGACCACCACGTCGATACGGCCAAAGGCGTCGAGGGCGTTCTGCACGATCTTGTCACCGTCGGTGACAGAGTCATGGTTGGCTTCGGCGATACCACCGGCTTCGCGGATCTGCGCCACCACACGGTCGGCAGCCGAAGCATTGGCGCCTTCGCCCTGGGTGGAACCGCCCAGATCGTTGACCAGCACCTTGGCGCCATGTTTGGCGAACAGCAGCGCATGCGCCCGGCCCAACCCGCCGCCGGCACCGGTGACGATCACGACCTTATCCTGGAACTGCACTGACTGACTCATACCGAACTCCAAAGGCGACAATGGGAATGGGTCGAGTGTCAGGCACGGGGGCTTTGGTCACAATAAAGCCGGCCAGGGCTGAATGGTGCTCGATAAGGCTGGGGGATAATCGTCAGCTCAGGAATAGGCCAATCGGGGTGCCGGTTGCCCAATCCGATCACGGAACGCCAGGTAGTGCTTGAGCACCTGAACCGGCGCCTCGATCTGCGGGTAGTGGCCGATATTGGCCAGCAGCACCGTGTCGGCGTGGGGCACCAACTCGCGGTAACGCTCTACCATATGAGCGCCGGAGATCGGGTCGATCTCGCCATCGATCACCCGCAGTGGCACTTCATCCTGTTGCATCGCCGCCACCCAACGCTCACGCATACGCCTGCGTTGAGGGATGTAGGCAATGAGTTTGTGCAGGATGCGCGTGCCTTCATGGCAGTCGATCAAACTCCAGAAATCATCCAGGGCGCTTTCGCTGGGGCGAGTGTTGGGGCCGAAGATCTGGCTGAAACTGTTCGCCAGGGCATTGCGCCCAAAGGCACGGCCGATCATCCAGCCCAGCGGGCTGAGCAAGAGTTTTTGCACCAATGCCGGGCGATGGGTTTCGGGAAACAAGCCGCCGTTGAGAAACACGCAGCTGGCCATCTGAAAGCGACTCTCGTAGTGCCGGGCCAGCAGTTCCTGGGCGACGCTGTCACCGTAGTCGTGGGCCAGCACATGCACCGGCTGCTCCACGCGCAGATGTTCCAGCAGGGCTTGTTGCAAATCCGCTTGTTCCAGCAGGCAATAACCGTGGTCGAGTGGCTTGGCCGAGTCACCAAAACCGAGCATGTCGCAGGCAATCACCAGGTTGCGTTGGGCCAGGGGCTGCCACAGGTAGTGCCAGTCCCAGCTGGCGGTGGGAAAGCCATGGATCAGCAGCAACGGTTCGCCCTGCCCCGCCACCCAATAACGGATGGTGCGGCCGTGGAAGTCGAACGTCTGGCTGCGTTTGCGCCAGGCTCTCAGCGGGATCTCGGCGAGTGGCATCAGCTTCTATACCCAGGGTCTTGAGTGTCCAGCTTGCGCAGCAACGCCGGCCAGGCCAGCGCGCCCCCCATACCTTGTGCGCTCTTTGTGACAGCCGCCACCATTGCCTTGGCGCCAGCGAGAATCTGTGGGCCGATGCCGATCAATTCAGCACCACCGTTTTGCGCCAGCACCTGGATGTCGCAGGCGCGCTGGAACGTGAACATCATCAGGAAGGTGTCGGCGATGGTGCTGCCGCAGGTCAGCAGGCCATGGTTGTGCAGCATGAGGAAATTGTTGTCGCCCAGATCGGCCTGCAGGCGGGCCTTCTCTTCGTGATTCAGCGCCACACCTTCGTAGGCGTGATAGGCCAGGCTCGACAGCACGAATATCGATTGCTGGCTGATCGGCAACACGCCTTGCTTCTGCGCCGCCACCGCAACACCGGCAGCGGTGTGGGTGTGCAGCACGCAGGTTACGTCGTGGCGCACTTCGTGGATGGCGCTGTGGATGGTGTAGCCCGCCGGATTGATCTCGTAGGGGCTGTCCATCAGCTTGTTGCCGGCCTGGTCGACCTTGACCAGGCTCGACGCAGTGATCTCGTGGAACATGAGGCCATAGGGGTTGATCAGGAAATCATCAGTGCCCGGCACCTTGGCCGAGATGTGGGTGAAGATCAGGTCATCCCAACCATGCATCGCCACCAGGCGGTAGCAGGCAGCCAGGTCGACACGGGTCTGCCATTCGGCAGCGCTGACCTGATCTTTGACATTCTGTGGCGATAGAACGGGGGCTAGGCTCACGGCAACGACCTCCTTGGCGCACTTTCTTGTTGTTTTTTTGAGTGATGGGCCAGTCTAGTCAGACGCCGTGGCCGCCGTAGTTGCCTTGGCAGCCAGCTTGATGACCGTACGAGTCAGCGTTGAGAATAGTTGAAATCCATCCAAGCGACGTCAGAGAAGTGCCGCCAATAAAGGCGCGGCGAACAGGTTGAGCAGTCCCGTCAACACCATCACCAAGCCCGCGACGGAGCCCTCTTCACCGCCCACTTCGTGTGCTCGGCTCACGCCCGCACCGTGGGCACCCACCCCAAACAACGCGCCGCGCGCCAAGGGGGTGCGCAATGGCAACCACTTGAGCAGCACACCGCCGAGCATGGCGCCGAACACACCGGTGAACATCACGAACACGGCCGTCAGTTCCGGCACGCCACCCAAGTCGGACGACACGGGCATGGCGAACGGCGTGGTGATGGAGCGCGGCACCAGGGACATCGTCACCGAGGTGTCCAGCGCCAACGCCTTGGCCAAGCCGAATGAGGTGGCGATGGAGGCCACGCTGCCGGCGATCATGCCCAGCAACAAGGCCGACCAGTAACGCGCCAGCAACGTGCGCTGCTGCCAGATCGGCACCGCGAAGGCCACGGTCACCGGGCCCAGCACCAGCATCAACCAATGGGTGTCAGCGGAGTATTCCGCGTAGGCGGTGTTCATCGGCACCGCCACGGCCAGCAAGAGTACCGGCACCAGGATCAGCGGCGACAACAGGTAACGTCCGGTGCGACGGTAGATCCACCGGCTGAAGACATACGCGCCCAAGGTCAAGGCGAGCCAGAACACCGGCATCAGCTCAAGCTTCATGGCGCAGCCTCCAGCGGCACACCAGTTCGACGGTGAACGCGGTCACCAACATCACCGCAAGCGTGCTGAAGCCAATCACCAGCAGGATACGCCAGCCGTCATTGCGCAACAGGCCGCCGTAGTCCAGCAGGCTCATCAGCGCAGGAATGAAGAACAGCAACATTTCAGCCATCAATACTCCGGCGCCCAATTGCAGGGCCGCCGGCTTGACCAGGCCGCTGGCGAAGGTTGCCAGCAGCAGGCCCAGCCCCACCACGCCGCCAGGGATCGGCCACGCCAGCCACACGGCCAATTGGCAACCGAGCAGGTAAATGGCCAACAGCACGACCAATTCAATCAACAGACGGGTGAAACGTTTCATGGGCTTTGGTTCCTCGCAGGCCTCCATTTTAGAGACGCGCACCCCATCCCCACAGCGAATTGTTAGACTGCCGACTATTCCAAATGGGAATCCTGATCATGGAATTCAAACAGCTGCGCAGCTTTGTCGAAGTGATCCACCGAGGCGGTTTTACCCAAGCGGGGAAAACCCTGCACATCAGTCAATCCGCCGTCAGTAAACAGGTGGCGCAACTGGAACAAAGCCTGGGCACACCGCTGTTGGAGCGCACCGGTTCACACATTCGCCTGACCGCTGCCGGCGAAGTGGTGCTGCAACGGGCTGAAGCCATGCTGCGCTTGCAGACGGAATTGCTGAGTGAGCTGGATGACATGCAGCAACTGGCCCGCGGCGAGTTGCGCCTGGGCCTGCCGCTATTGGCGGGGGATACGTTGTTTGCGGGACTGTTTGCCGAGTACCGCAGGCGCTACCCGAAGGTCACCATCCAACTGCTGGAAGGCGGCAGCCGCACGATCGAACAGGCCATTCTCAATGGTGAACTGGATGTGGGTGGCTGCCTGAATTCCAGTGATCCGGCCTTCGCCCGGCAAGCCTTCTGCGATGAGCCGCTCGACGCCCTGCTGCCGATGGATCACCCGCTGGCGCAGAACGCCCAGGTGCGCCTGGAGGAACTGGCGGACACGCCGTTCCTGATGTACCAGCGCAGCTTTGTGCTCAATGATCGGTTGATCCAGGCTTGCCAGCAGGTGGGTTTCACTCCGAGGGAAATCGGCCGTAGCGGCCAGGCGGATTTCCTCGCCGCCCTGGTCGCGGCGGGCCAGGGCGTGGTGCTGTTGCCCAGTGTGGTTGCCCGTGGGCTGGTGCGACCGGGCGTGGTGCGCCTGACGCTCAAGGCGCCCGACGACCTGCGCTGGGACATTGCGTTTACCTGGCGTGCGGGCGCCTATCTATCGAAAGCCGCCCAGGCCTGGCTGGCGTTATTGCGGGAATTTCCGGTCAGCCGCGCAGTGCAGTAACCAACTCAGCCAGCCACGGTTCAGCGTCGGCTTCCGGGGTGACGCTTTCGCTGGCGTCCAGGCGCAGCATCGGCAGCACTTCGCGCACACCCAACTCTCCAAACAGCTCGCGCATTTGCTCGCCACCGCCGCAGAAGGTATCGCCATAGCTGGCGTCGCCCAGGCCGATCACCGCACCGGGCAGGCCACGCCAGGCGGCAGGTAGTTGATCGCGAATCATCGAATACAGGGGCTGCAGGTTGTCGGGCAACTCGCCCATGCCGGTGGTGGACGTCACCGCCAGGAAAGCTTGCGGCGCGAAAGCTTGCACATCCGCCAACGTGGCGCGGGGGTTGTGCCAGGCCTCGAAGCCGGCGGCCTTGAGAATATCGGCAGCGTGGCGGGCGACTTCTTCAGCGGTGCCGTAGACCGAGCCGGAAAGGATGGCGACTTTCATCAATCTGATCCTGTAGTTGAGTGAAAGCCTGGGATATTAACAGCTGGGGCAATTATTTCGGCGCAGCCCGTGCAACATTCGACAGTTGCCATAAACTCCAGACTCGAAAACAAGCCATGGACCGCTCAATGATTAACGCCAAGCTGATGCAACTGGTCGTCAACGCTTCCAACGACGGCATCGTCGTCGCCGAGCGCGAAGGCAAGGACAAGCCGCTGATCTACGTCAACCCGGCATTCGAACGCCTGACCGGCTACACCCTGGATGAAATCCTCTATCAGGATTGCCGTTTCCTGCAATCGGGCGACCGTGACCAGCCTGCGCTGATGGCGATTCGGGAAGCGATGGAAAATGGCGGGGCCTGCCGGGAAATCCTGCGCAATTACCGCAAGGACGGCAGCCACTTCTGGAACGAGCTGTCGCTATCGTCGGTGTACAACGAAGCGGACAAGCAGACTTACTTCGTCGGTGTGCAAAAGGACGTCACACTGCAAGTCAAAGCCCAGCAGCGCGTCACCCAGCTGGAGACCGAACTGGCGCAGCTCAAGGCTGAACTGGCGGTGCTCAAGGCGACGAGCGGATCTAACAAAATTTAGGTAAGGAGGTCATTAGGGGGGATAATGGCATTTTAGTACCCTCTAATGAGCACGAGCGATGCAACGTGACGCGCTTCTGACCCAGGATGAACTGGACTTCATTCAGAACATGCAACACAACCCGCAACTGAACCTGCGGGATGCCTCGTCGAGCCTGACCGTCAACGGCGGTGCGCAGATTCGCGACTTGCTGACCCGGCTCGCCGCCCATGACCATGTCACCCTCCAGGCGCAATTTGACAACCAGCAACTGACCTTCCCGCTGCACTTGGTGGAAGATGAGTTCCATGCGGTTCACCTGCGCCTGGGCGTACCGAGTATTTTCGAGGACGGGCCGATGATCCGCCCCTGGCGCCTGGCGCTGGAAACCCCGGTGGCACTGGAAAATATCAAGGGCACCCCGGGTGCATTGTGGGTGCACGAGGTGTCGTTCAAGGGTGTGCTGGTGGAGATTCGGGGCCGGGTCAAGCCGCCGAAAACCTTTTCACTGTGGTTCAGTCCTTCAGGTTACGAGCGCATTGCGTTGCGCGGAACCTTCGAACGGGAAACCGCGCGCGGGCTGTTCGCCTATCGGCTGAGCCAGGGCGACGTCGACGAAACCGAGCGCCTGCGCCAGTTCATCCTGCACCAGCAGCGCCTGGTCCATCCTGAAGTCCACGCCTGAGATCAGGTATCCAGGCCACCGCCCAGAAACTGCTGCAAGCGGCGCTGCATCAACCGGCCTTCATTACCCAGGCAGCCGATGGATGAACCGGCGAGGCTTTCCTGCGCCAAGTCCGCTGCATCACCGGCCAACAACAACGGGCAATCCAGGGTCAGCGCCAGACGCTTGAGCCGCAACGGCAGCTCGCTGCTGGGGGCGCGATTGGAAAACAGCACCAAGGCTCGGGGTTGGGTCTTTTCACAGATCAGCGTCAACTCATCGAATGGCTGTCCCACGCCCAAGACCTTGACCGCTTGTTTTTCCCCAGACATCAACAAACCCGCGACCAGCAACTCCAGCTCGCGGCACTCCCCGGCTACGGCGGCCAGCAACACTCGAGGCATCGGCGCGGCGGCGGCCATCTGCAAACGTTGCGCCGTACGCGAGCGCAGGAAATTATCGAAGAACAGCCACTCGCTGGCCTGGCCGAAGCGGCCTTGGTGACGCAACAATGCCTGCCAGAGCGGCATGAGAATGTCCTGGAACACCACGGCGAGGGGATAGGCGGAAAAGATCTGGCCGTACAAACGGTCCAATTGGCGGTCATCGAATGCGCTGATTGCCTGGCGCAATTGCCCGCGCCATTGCTCCCATTCCACTTCCGCGCCGAGGGCGGCATCCGGTTCGCTGAGCAACGCGTCGCGCGCCAGGATCCGCCCCACTTTGCTCACCGCCACGCCGCGTTCAATCCAGTCGAGAATCCGGTGCACAGTGTCGATGTCTGTGCGCGAGTACAACCGATGCCCACTTTCGGTGCGGGTGGGTTGGATCAGGCCATAGCGCCGTTCCCAGGCACGCAAGGTCACCGGGTTGACGCCGGTCAGCCGAGCGACTTCGCGGATAGGGAAAAGATCGTCGCAAGCGCTTCCGTTGTCGGAAATCGTTTCGCGTTGAGGAGCAATAGTTTCGGGCATCAGAGGTCAAAAACATCCGTGTCGATTTGGATCCCATTTAACGCTTTTTCAGCGGATCGACACAAGCTGAACGACGAACCGACCAAAGTATCTGGTGTATTTCGCTAAAACAGGAATAATCCTTGCCTGTTCTTTCTACGTCGCTGCAACACCCCGCAGCCTCGTTTGTGTGCCGCCTACCCGGCCCAGCGCACTCGCTTATTTGGAGATGCACAATGTCTACCTCTCCCGTCACCCTGATGGTTGCGCGCCGCGTGGCCAAGGGTCGCTACGAAGAACTGATGGCCTGGCTGCGCGAAGGCGAGCAATTGGCCACGGACTTTCCCGGCTACCTGGGTTCAGGTGTCCTCGCGCCGCCGCCCAACGATGATGAATTCCAGATCATTTTCCGCTTCGCCGATGAAAAGACCCTGCATGCCTGGGAATTTTCGGCCTCCCGCAGTACCTGGTTAAGCCGTGGCAGCGAGCTGTTTGCCAACCCGTCCGAGCACCGCGTACGCGGTATCGATGGCTGGTTCGGCGCAGTCGGCGCCCGCCCACCACGCTGGAAGCAGGCGGTGGCGATCTGGTTGGCGTTTTTCCCGGTGTCGCTGCTGTTCAACTTTGTCCTGGGCCCTTTGCTCAACGGGCTCGACCTGGCGCCGCGCGTGCTGGTCAGCACCATGGCCCTTACGCCGCTGATGGTGTACTGGTTCATCCCGCTGTCGACCCATCTGTTGGCCAATTGGCTGCATCCTGTACCGACCCCACGCAAGGCCGGCGAAGCCGCTGCTTGAGTACAGGGGCGCCCAGTCGCTGGTATAGTTTCAATCTGCCAGCGACTCGAGCCTCCCATGACTGCAACGAACGCCCCGATCCTGATCACCGGCGCCGGCCAGCGTGTCGGTCTGCATTGCGCCCAGCGCCTGCTGGACGACGGCCATCCGGTGATTTTCAGCTACCGCAGCGAGCGGCCCGGCGTACAGGCCCTGCGCGAACGCGGAGCGATTGGGGTGTTTGCCGATTTATCCAGCGAGGCCGGCATCCTGGCGTTTATCGCTGAACTGAACACCCATACCCAACGCCTGCGCGCGATCATCCACAACGCCTCGGCCTGGATCGCCGAAACGCCCGACGAAGAAAGTCACGCCTTTACCGACATGTTCAGCGTGCACATGCTTGCGCCGTATCTGATCAACCTGCATTGTTCACCTTTGCTGCAACGCTCTTCTCCCGCAGACATCGTGCACATCAGCGATGACGTGGTGCGCAAGGGCAGCCGCCAGCACATTGCCTATTGCGCCACCAAGGCCGGCCTCGACAGCCTCACGCTGTCATTTGCCGCGCAGTTCGCGCCGTCGATCAAGGTCAACGGCATCGCCCCGGCAATGGTGATGTTCAACGAAGGCGACGACGCCGCCTACCGCGCCAAGGTACTGGCCAAGTCGGCACTGGGCATCGAACCCGGCCCCGAGGTGATCTACCAGAGCGTGCGCTATTTGCTGGATAACCCCTATGTCACCGGTACCACCCTGACCGTCAACGGCGGGCGGCATATCAAGTAAGCCGTTTGTGAGGATGTTGTATGACCCTGCCCCATCACTACCGCGAGATCCTCAAAGGCCTGGGCGAAGACCCGGAGCGCGAAGGCCTGCTCGACACCCCCAAGCGCGCCGCCAAGGCCATGCAGTACCTGTGTCACGGCTATGAGCAGAGCCTGGAAACGATCGTCAACGGTGCGCTGTTTACCTCCGACAATGACGAGATGGTGATCCTCAAGGACATCGAGTTGTACTCGTTGTGCGAGCACCACCTGCTGCCCTTCATCGGCAAGGCCCATGTGGCCTATATCCCCACCGGCAAGGTGCTGGGCCTGTCCAAGCTGGCGCGCATCGTCGACATGTTCGCCCGGCGCCTGCAGATCCAGGAAAACCTCACCCGACAGATCGCCGACGCGATCCAGGACGTGACCCAGGCCGCCGGGGTAGCCGTGGTGATCGAAGCCCAGCACATGTGCATGATGATGCGCGGCGTGGAAAAACAGAATTCAACCATGAACACCTCGGTGATGCTCGGCGCGTTCCGCGAGTCGAACACCACGCGCATGGAGTTCCTGCAACTGATCGGACGGAGCAAGTAGCAATGCCACAACTTCAACCAGGCATGGCGCGCATCCGGGTCAAGGACCTGTGCCTGCGCACGTACATCGGCATCAACGAGGACGAGATCCTCAACAAGCAGGATGTGCTGATCAACCTGACCATCCTGTATGCCGCCCAGGAAGCCGTGCGCGACAATGACATTGACCATGCGCTGAACTACCGCACCATCACCAAGGCGATCATCGCCCACGTCGAGGGCAACCGCTTTGCCCTGCTGGAGCGCCTGACCCAGGAGCTGCTGGACCTAGTGATGGGCAATGAGTCGGTGCTGTACGCCGAAGTCGAAGTGGACAAGCCCCATGCCTTGCGCTTTGCCGAGTCGGTTTCGATTACCCTGGCGGCCAGCCGTTAACCCCTGAATTGTCAGTGAGCCCTATGAACGACCAACAACGCCTCGAACTCGAAGCCGCCGCCTTCCGCCGGCTGGTGGCGCACCTGGACAGCCGCAAGGATGTGCAGAACATCGACCTGATGAACCTCTCGGGCTTTTGCCGCAACTGCTTGTCCAAGTGGTACAAGGCCGAGGCCGACGAGCGCCAGATCGAGCTGAGCCTCGATGACGCCCGTGAAGTGGTGTACGGCATGCCGTACGCCGAGTGGAAAGCCCAATACCAGAAAGAAGCCAGCGCCGACCAACAGGCGGCGTTCGCCAAAGGAAAAACCCATGACTGATCTGAACACCCTGCGCGCCAGCCTCAACAGTGGCGAACATGTTTTTGCCGATACCCTGGCGTTCGTCGCTGCCGGTTATGACTACCAGCCGCAAGCTTTCACCAATGGCGACGTGGAAAACGCTGCCGGGCAGAACGAAGGGTCATGCAAGACCCTGGGCCTGGCGCTGCTGGAAGGTCTGAGCGATCAGGAAGCACTGCTGGCGTTTGGTGAGCATTACCGCTCGGTAGTGGCGACGCCTGAGGGCAGCGATCACGGCAATATCCGTGCGTTGATTGCGAATGGCTTGGCCGGTGTGAAATTCAGCGCACTGCCGCTGACCCGTCGCTGATCAAATCGCGGACATAAAAAAACCGGCCTCTCAGCCGGTTTTTTTATTTCAACGATTTAGAACGACGCATCCTTCAAACCGTCGAGGTAACGCTCGGCATCCAGTGCCGCCATGCAACCAGCGCCGGCCGAGGTAATGGCCTGGCGGTAGACGTGGTCGGCCACGTCACCGGCAGCGAAGATGCCTTCGATGTTGGTGGCAGTCGCGTTGCCTTCGCGGCCGCCCTGCACCACCAGGTAACCGTCTTTGGCTTCCAGCACGCCTTCGAACAGCGAAGTGTTAGGGGTGTGGCCGATAGCGATGAACACGCCGTCGACTTTCAGCTCGTCGAAGCTACCGTCGTTGTTCTTCAGGCGGGCACCGGTCACGCCCATGTTGTCGCCCAGGACTTCGTCCAGGGTGGCGTTGAGCTTGAGGATGATCTTGCCTTCAGCCACACGGGCGTGCAGCTTGTCGATCAGGATCTTCTCGGCGCGGAAGGTCTCGCGGCGGTGAACCAGGGTCACGGTGCTGGCGATGTTGGCCAGGTACAGTGCTTCTTCCACAGCGGTATTGCCGCCACCGACTACGGCGACTGGCTTGTTGCGGTAGAAGAAACCATCGCAGGTCGCGCAGGCGGAAACGCCCTTGCCCATGAACGCTTCTTCCGATGGCAGGCCCAGGTAGCGGGCGCTGGCGCCGGTGGCGATGATCAGCGCGTCACAGGTGTACACGCCGCTGTCGCCGGTCAGGCTGTAAGGCTTCTTGGAGAAGTCGACCTGGTTGATGTGGTCAAACACGATCTCGGTTTCGAAACGTTCAGCGTGTTCTTTCATGCGCTCCATCAGCACCGGGCCAGTCAGGCCGTGGACGTCGCCCGGCCAGTTGTCGACTTCGGTGGTGGTGGTCAGTTGACCACCCGCCTGCATGCCAGTGATGAGCAGCGGCTTGAGGTTGGCCCGGGCAGCGTAGACCGCAGCGCTGTAACCGGCAGGGCCGGAACCCAGGATAATCACTCGCGAATGACGGGTATCAGACATGACTCACTCCTATCGACCACCCAGACTACAAGGCGGCTGGAATAAAAAAGGGACCACGAAGCACTTGGGGAAGGCTTCAACTCGCAGACCCTGAAAAATAATGGGTGCAGCGTATCGAGGGGGGCAAGATTAAGGAAATACGGAATAACAATCCAGCTCATAGGTGGTCTCTATGCAGTCACCGCTGTTGATCAACACCTTTGTTACCACTGATGTCGCCGCTTTCGCCTGTTAAACAAAGCCGGTAAGGTCGGCGCGTTCGTCACTTTGTTCGGAGTTCTCCATGCCCGCCCCTGCTCTTTCCGGCCCGCAATACCTGCGTGAAGGCCTCAAACTGGTGTTGAGCCCCGGCCTGCGCCTGTTTGTGCTGCTGCCGCTGGTGATCAACCTGGTGCTGTTCGTCGGCTTGATCTATTTCGCCGGTCATCAGTTCAGCCTGTGGGTCGATCATCTGATGCCGACGCTGCCGACTTGGCTGAGCTTTCTGAACTACCTGCTCTGGCCCCTGTTTGTCGTGTTGGTGGTGTTGATGGTGTTTTTCACGTTCACCATGCTGGCCAACATCATCGCCGCGCCCTTCAACGGCTTTCTCTCGGAGAAAGTGGAAGTGGTGGTACGCGGCACCGATGATTTCCCGGCCTTCAGCTGGGGCGAGTTGATCGCCATGGTCCCGCGCACCCTGGCCCGCGAGATGCGCAAGCTGGGCTACTTCCTGCCACGGGCCATTGGCCTGTTTATCCTGTCGTTCATACCCGTGGTCAACCTGATCGCCGCCCCGCTGTGGCTGCTGTTTGGCGTGTGGATGATGGCGATCCAGTACATCGACTACCCGGCGGATAACCACAAGCTGGGCTGGAACGAGATGCTCGCCTGGCTGCGCCAGAAACGCTGGCAGAGCATGAGCTTCGGCGGGATCGTCTATCTGGTACTGCTGGTGCCGGTGGTCAACCTGTTGATGATGCCCGCAGCGGTGGCCGGCGCCACGTTGTTCTGGGTGCGTGAACAAGGTGCCGAGGCAATGGCACAGCAGCAAAAAGTGACCCAGTCATAAATCCATCATCTCGATGACACAATGACGACATGGCCCACGGCGACACTGTGGGTCATGACGACAGCCTCGCTTCACATCACCCTCATTACCGAAACCTTCCCGCCAGAGATCAACGGGGTGGCCAATACCCTTGGTCGCCTGTGTGAGGGTTTGCGTGCCCGTGGCCATCAAGTCGAGCTGGTGCGTCCGCGCCAGGGCGTCGACCAGAGCCGCCCCAGCGACGACGCCTTGCTGCTGTGCCGTGGCTGGCCGCTGCCGGGTTATCCGGGCCTGCAATGGGGGCAGTCGTCGATGCACAAATTGCTGCGGCGCTGGACCCGTCAGCGCCCGGACGTGCTGTACATCGCCACGGAAGGACCGCTAGGTTTGTCCGCGCTGCGCGCCGCACGTCGCCTGGGGATCAGCGTGGTCAGCGGCTTTCACACCAACTTCCAGCAGTACTCGAACCAATATGGCATGAGTATGCTGAGCCGGATGGTCACTCACTATCTGCGCTGGTTCCATAACCGCTCGACCCTGACCCTAGTGCCCAGCGCCAGCCAGCGCCTGGAACTGGAACGCAAGCATTTCGAGCGTCTGGGCATGTTGTCGCGCGGAGTGGACAGCCAGTTGTTCCACCCGGCCAAACGCGACAATGCATTGCGGGAAAGTTGGGCGCTGAACAGTGAACAAACCGCCGTGCTCTATGTGGGCCGGTTGGCCCAGGAGAAAAACCTGGGGTTGCTCAAGCGCTGCTTCGAGACCTTGCAGGACACCTACCCTCTGCGTCAGATGAAGCTGATCATCGTCGGTGATGGCCCGCAACGCGCGACGATGGAGAAAGAACTGCCGGAGGCGATCTTCTGCGGCACCTTGCGCGGTGAGGAACTGGCGCGGCACTACGCGTCAGGTGATGTGTTCCTGTTCCCCAGCCTGACCGAAACCTTCGGCAATGTGGTGCTGGAAGCGATGGCGTCGGGGTTGGGTGTGGTGGCCTACGATCAGGCAGCGGCGACGCAGCATATTCGCCATGGCTACAACGGCGTGCTGGCGATGCCGGGGGATGAGAACGCGTTTTGCGAGGCGGCCAACTGGCTGCTGGAGGACGCCGAAAGCCTGCGTCGCATGCGCCTGAATGCACGTCAGCATGCGAGTCGCCAGGGTTGGCCGGCGATCATCGAGCAATTCGAACGCCAGTTGCGCGGGGTCTGCAAGGACGGGCACCCGGTGCCCGCCCTGTCGCCGCTTACACCAGGGTCGTCAACGCCTCACGACTGAAGGGCAGGATGTCGCCCTCGCGGCCTTCGCGCACCTTCAACGCCCAATCCGGATCGACCAGTAGCGCACGCCCTACCGCCACCAAGTCGAACTCATCGTTATTCAGGCGCTCCAGCAGCTTCTCGAGGCTGGCCGGTTGCGCGACCTTGTCGGTGTTGACCATGAACTGCAGGAACTCGCCATCCAGGCCGACACTGCCCACAGTGATGGTCGGTTTGCCGGTGAGCTGGCGAGTCCAGCCGGCGAGGTTGAGGTCGGACCCTTCGAATTCAGGCTCCCAAAAACGGCGCGTGGAGCAGTGGAAAATGTCCACACCCGCGTCAGACAACGGCTTGAGAAATTCGCCCAACGCCTCAGGAGTTTGTACCAGCCGCGCGGTGTAATCCTGCTGCTTCCACTGGGAGAAACGGAAGATGATCGGGAAGTCCGGACCGACGGCGGCGCGGGTGGCCTGGATCAGCTCGATGGCAAAACGCGAGCGGTTGGCCAGGCTGCCGCCGTATTCGTCGGTACGCTGATTGCTGCCTTCCCAGAAGAACTGATCGACCAGATAGCCGTGGGCGCCGTGGATCTCAACGCCATCCATACCGATGCTCTGGGCATCCTTGGCGGCTTGGGCGAAGGCGTTGATCACCTCCTTGATGTCTTGATGGGTCATGCCGTGCACGACCACGTTGCCATCCTTGAGTTTTTCCATCGGGCCGTAGGCTGGCACGCTGGCATCCGGCTCGGTGCCGATGCGACGTACGCTGCCCACATGCCACAGCTGCGGGACGATCTTGCCGCCTTCGGCATGTACCGCGTCGACGACTTTCTTCCAGCCAGCCAGGGCGGCTTCACCGTAGAAGTGCGGGACGTTGGGGTAACCGTTCGAGGCCCTGGTGGCCGACCACGGTGCCTTCGGTGATGATCAGGCCCACTCCAGCAGCGGCGCGGCGGCGGTAGTACTCGATGACTTTGGAGTTGGGGATACCGCCCGGCGAAAACGAGCGGGTCATCGGCGCCATGACAACGCGGGTCGACAGTTGCAACGCACCGAGCTGGAAGGGTTTGAACAAGGCTTGGACGGGCATGGGGCACTCCACGGAAGTCGGGGTTTATGATGTGGATAATATGGGGAGCGCGAGGTGCTGGGTAGCACTATTGATCTGGGTGATTAAGGGGTAAAAGTGCAGGAGCCAGCCTGGCTCCTGCAGAAGGGTTGTTCAGCTCAAGGCTTTTTCGATGGCCTGGACTATCGTCGGATCGTCCGGCGCCGTGCGCGGGGAGAAGCGTGCGAGCACTCGCCCATCCTTGCCCAGCAAGAACTTCTCGAAGTTCCAGGTGATGTCCCCAGGAAACTCGGCGCCCTCCCCCGCCAGCAAGCGGTAGAGCTGATGACGATCCGGGCCGTTCACGTCGAGCTTGCTGCCCAAAGGAAAGGTCACGCCGTAGTTAAGGCTGCAGAACTCGCGGATCTCTTCTTCAGAGCCCGGCTCCTGGCCGGCAAACTGGTTGCACGGCAGGCCAAGCACGGTAAACCCCTGGTCCTTGTACTGCTGGTAGAGGTTCTCCAGCGAGGCGTATTGCGGGGTCAAACCACATTTGGACGCCACGTTGACCACCAGCACCACTTGCCCCTTGAAGGGCGCCAGCGGCAGCTCTTGTCCGTCCAAAGCTTTGAGTTTCAGGTCGTGGAAAGCACTCATGACGAACTCCAGATATCCCATGTTCTTCGCATTGCGGCACGTCGAGATTACAACCCGCAAGCCTGCAATCATAGACGCCGATTGCAAAACCCGCCTGCGGGTTACTGAGCGGTCGGCCAGGGCAAAATCGGAATGGCGGTCACGGCGTTTTGCGGGCTGCCTTCGATCAGGCGGTCGCTGTACACCAGGTAAACCAAGGTGTTGCGCTTCTTGTCGAGGAAGCGCACCACCTGCATGGTCTTGAACACCAGGGAGGTGCGCTCCTTGAACACTTCGTCGCCGTCCTTGAGTTCGCCCTTGAAGCGGATCGGGCCGACCTGGCGGCAGGCAATCGAGGCTTCGGCGCGGTCTTCGGCCAGCCCGAGGCCGCCTTTGACGCCGCCGGTCTTGGCGCGGGACAGGTAGCAGGTCACGCCGTCGACCTTGGGGTCATCGAAGGCTTCAACCACAATCCGGTCGTTGGGGCCGACAAACTTGAACACCGTCGACACCTGGCCGATTTCTTCAGCAGAGGCCAACAATGGCATGGCCAACAGCAGGCCGAGCAATCCCTTCATGACACGCATGGTGTATTCCTTTGGTTAGACCAGGATCAGGTTATCGCGGTGAACCAGTTCCGGTTCGGCCATGTAACCCAATAGTCCGACAATCGCATCGGAGGATTGTCCAATGATTTTCTGCGCTTCGAGCGCGCTGTAGTTGGCCAGGCCACGGGCGATCTCACGACCGTCCGGCGCCACGCACACCACCATCTCGCCCCGGCGGAAGCTGCCCTGTACCAACTTGACGCCGACCGGCAGCAGGCTCTTATTGCCTTGGGACAGCGCAGACACGGCGCCAGCGTCCAGCACCAGAGTGCCACGGGTTTGCAGATGACCGGCCAGCCACTGTTTGCGCGCCGCCAGCATGCCGCGTTCCGGCGACAGCAGCGTACCGATGCGCTCGCCGGCCTTGAGACGATCCAGCACGCGCTCGATGCGCCCGCCGACGATGATGGTGTGGGCACCGGAACGCGCCGCCAGACGCGCCGCACGCAACTTGGTCTGCATGCCACCACGGCCCAGGGCCCCGCCGACACTACCGGCCACGGCGTCCAGCGCGGGGTCATCGGCGCGGGCTTCGTAGATCAGCTGGGCCTCCGGATTGTTGCGCGGGTCGGCGTCGAACATGCCATCGCGGTCGGTGAGGATCACCAGCAGGTCGGCTTCCACCAGGTTGGCCACCAGGGCGGCCAAGGTGTCGTTGTCGCCAAAACGGATTTCGTCGGTAACCACGGTGTCGTTTTCGTTGATCACCGGGATGACTTTCAGCTCCACCAGCGCGCGCAAGGTGCTGCGGGCGTTGAGGTAGCGCTTGCGGTCGGACAGGTCATCGTGGGTCAGCAGGATCTGCGCCGTATGGCGGCCGTGCTCGGCAAAGCTGGATTCCCAGGCTTGCACCAGGCCCATCTGACCAATGGCGGCGGCGGCTTGCAGTTCGTGCATCGCGCTGGGTCGCGCGGTCCAGCCGAGGCGGCTCATCCCGGCGGCAACCGCCCCGGACGACACCAGCACCAACTCCACACCGGCCTCATGCAAGGCCACCATCTGCTCGACCCAGACGCTCATGGCTGCGCGATCGAGCCCCTTGCCATCCGCCGTCAGCAACGCACTGCCGATCTTTACGACCCAGCGCTGCGCACCTGTCACTTTGCTCCGCATCATCTTCAACCTTAGATTGAGGGCTGCGCGACCCAGCGCGGCCCATAACGTTAAACCCGGATACTAAAACGCCGCTCCAACAGGAGCGGCGTTCAAGTTTATCGCAACGACTCAGTCGCGCACGTAAATGATTTCAGGACCGTCTTCATCATCCACGTCTTCTTCGTCCCAATCATCGTCACCGATGTCGTGGACCGACTTCACGCCGCTGCGGCGCAGGGCACGCTGGTCGTCCAGCGCTTGCAGCTGGGCACGGGCTTCGTCTTCGATCTGTTGATCGAGCTCAGCCAGCTCAGCCTTGAACACAGGATCGGCCGCCAGGCGGTCGGCGCGGTCTTCGAGGTAGCGCATGATGTCGCGGGTCAGGCGCTCGGTGCCTTCTTTGGCAATGGCCGAGATCACGTAGACCGGACCTTCCCACTCCAGGCGGTCAACGATTTCCTTGACGCGCTCTTCGTGCTCTTCCTCCAGGATCTGGTCGCACTTGTTCAGCACCAACCAGCGATCACGCTCGGCCAGGGCCGGGCTGAACTTGGTCAGTTCGCTGACGATCACTTCGGCGGCGTCCGGTGCGCTGGTGTCATCCAGCGGCGCCATGTCGACGAGGTGCAGCAGCAAACGGGTACGCGACAAGTGCTTGAGGAAGCGAATCCCCAGGCCTGCGCCATCGGAAGCCCCTTCGATCAGGCCGGGAATGTCGGCGATCACGAAGCTTTTCCAACGGTCGACGCTGACCACACCGAGGTTTGGCACCAGGGTGGTGAACGGGTAGTCGGCGACTTTCGGCTTGGCGGCCGAAACCGAGCGGATGAAGGTACTTTTGCCAGCGTTCGGCAGACCCAGCAGGCCCACGTCAGCCAGTACTTTCATTTCCAGCTTGAGGTCACGCTGCTCGCCCGGCTTGCCTGGCGTGGTCTGGCGTGGCGCGCGGTTGGTACTGGACTTGAATCGGGTGTTACCCAGACCGTGCCAGCCGCCCTGTACCACCATCAGCTTCTGGCCGGCCTTGGTCAGGTCGCCGATCACTTCCTGGGTCGCGGAGTCGATGATCGTGGTGCCGACCGGTACGCGCAGTACCAGGTCTTCGCCTTTCTTACCGGTGCAGTCGGTGCTGCCGCCGTTGGAGCCACGCTCGGCATCGAAGTGCCGGGTGTAACGGTAGTCGACCAGGGTATTGAGGTTTTCGTCGGCCATCATGTAGATGGAACCGCCGTCACCGCCGTCACCGCCGTTGGGGCCACCGTTTTCGATGAATTTTTCGCGACGGAAACTCATGCAACCGTTACCGCCGTCGCCTGCTTTTACTCGGATGGAAACTTCATCAACGAACTTCATAACAAAACGCCTCTCGCCGCACGGACGAGCTTAAGAAACCAAGACATAAGACTCTTGCAAAAATGAGCGCAGCGACCTCAATCAGCGACCGCAAAAACCAGCGCCTGAGCCCATTACAAACAGCTTTGCAAGAGACTCACCCCACAAACGAAAAAGCCCCGTCGCAAGACAGGGCTTTTCCAGCGATCTCGCAATTAAGCTGCGACAACGCTCACGTAACGGCGGTTGAACGCGCCTTTTACTTCAAACTTGATCACGCCTTCGATTTTCGCGAAGAGGGTGTGATCTTTACCCATGCCTACACCGTAACCGGCGTGGAATTGGGTGCCGCGCTGACGCACGATGATGTTGCCCGGAATGATTTTCTGGCCGCCATACATCTTCACGCCAAGGCGTTTGGCTTCTGAGTCGCGACCGTTACGGGTACTACCACCAGCTTTTTTGTGTGCCATGAGTCAATTCTCCTAGTGAGGAATTAGGCTGAAATTAAGCCTGAATACCGGTGATTTTGATCTCGGTGTACCACTGGCGGTGGCCCATACGCTTCATGTGGTGCTTACGACGACGGAACTTGATGATGCGGACTTTATCGTGACGACCTTGGGAGATCACTTCAGCCACAACGGTAGCGCCAGCAACAACTGGAGCGCCGATGTTCACGTCATCGCCATTGGCGACCAACAGAACGCGATCAAAAGTAACGGATTCGCCGGTAGCGACTTCCAGTTTTTCGATCTTCAGGTATTCACCTGGGGCGACTTTGTATTGCTTGCCACCAGTAACAATTACTGCGTACGACATGGTATTTCTCCGATAATCCTGCTCACCCAGCGCTTTATAAGAAGAGGTATTGGCTGGCATGGCTGCATGGGATGGACGTCCCTAATGCAATTGCGTAAGGCAGGTGCTGCCCAGGAAGTTCAGGGTGCGCGATTGTACGCAAGGTAAATGGGTGTTGCAAGGGGCCGTCTATCGCGCCTTGACACTGGGGGGCCTGGGTCCTAGCATGCCGCGCAACCCTTCTGGAGCGACTGTCGCTGATGCAACCCCAAGCTTTCTACCGCGCGGTCGCGGACGATTTTAGCGCCGTCGACGGCATCATCAAGCAGCAGCTGACGTCTAAAGTGCCGCTGGTCTCCAAAATTGGCGACTATATTACGTCGGCGGGCGGTAAGCGCCTGCGTCCTTTATTAGTGCTGCTGTGCGGCAAGGCTCTGGGTCGCGAAGGCGATGACCTGCGCCTGCTGGCCGCCACGATCGAATTCCTGCACACCGCGACCCTACTGCATGACGACGTGGTCGACATGTCCGGCATGCGCCGTGGCCGCGAGACCGCCAACGCCATGTGGGGCAATGCCCCAAGCGTGCTGGTGGGCGACTTCCTGTACTCGCGCTCGTTCGAAATGATGGTTGAACTCGGCTCGATGCCGGTGATGAAGATTCTTTCACAGGCCACCCGCATCATCGCCGAAGGCGAAGTGTTGCAACTGTCGAAGGTCCGTGACGCCAGCACCACCGAAGAAACCTACATGGAAGTGATCCGCGGCAAAACCGCGATGCTCTTCGAAGCCTCCACCCATAGCGCCGCTGCACTGTGCGGCGCAACGGCCGAGCAGGCCGAGGCCTTGCGCACCTTTGGTGATCACCTGGGCGTCGCGTTCCAACTGGTCGACGACCTGCTCGACTACAAGGGCGACGCTGAAACCCTGGGCAAGAACGTCGGTGATGACTTGGCTGAAGGCAAGCCAACCCTGCCGCTGATCTACACCATGCGCGAAGGCACGCCGGAACAGGCCGCCCTGGTGCGCAAGGCGATCCAGAAAGGCGGGATCGAAGACCTGGAGGCCATCCGCGCCGCCGTGGAAGCCTCGGGTTCGCTGGAGTACACCGCGCAACTGGCGCGTGACTACGTGGCCCGTGCCATCCAATGCCTGCAAGCCCTTCCCGCCAGCGAATACCGCGACGCCCTGGTCGAGCTGAGTGAGTTCGCGGTTGCGCGTACGCACTAAAACGCGGGCCTATGTGGGAGGCCCCCCTCCCACATTTAGATTTCATACAACCTGTAAGACCGCAAAACCCTATATAATGTGCGCCCTTTAGCCATCCTGACTCTCAAGGAGCCTTAGTGAGCACGTTGCCACCCTGCCCGAAATGCAATTCCGAATACACCTACGAAGACGGCGCCCAGCTGATCTGCCCGGAATGCGCCCATGAGTGGTCCGCCAATGGCGAGGCCGAAGCGGCCAGCGATGACGCCGTGAAAAAAGACTCCGTCGGCAATGTGCTGCAGGACGGCGACACCATCACCGTGATCAAGGACCTCAAGGTCAAGGGCACGTCCCTGGTGGTCAAGGTCGGCACCAAGGTCAAGAACATCCGCCTGTGCGACGGCGACCACGATATCGACTGCAAGATCGACGGTATCGGCCCGATGAAGCTCAAGTCCGAGTTCGTGCGCAAAGTCTGAATAGGCTGCCTCCATCCCGCGCCTGCCGCGGGATGGCGTTTCGCCCTCTTGTTTGATCCCGCGCAATATCCACACAGAAAAACCCAGAAACCGCCAATAGGCACTTGCTATTCTACGAATAAGAATTATTCTCATTGAAACCCATCAAGGAGATGAGACCCATGACTTATTTGATAGACGCCTGGCTGGACCGACCACACCCTTACCTGCGGATCCTGCATCGGGAAACCGGTGAAGTCTGTGCGGTACTGGAAGAAGAAGCGCTGAATGAACTACAGGACCAGGGCGACCTGGACGTCAACGGGCTGAGTTCGAGCGAACCCGGCGTGCTGAAGGAAGTGGTGCGCAATCTGTTTCTGTTCTGCTATGCCCGAGCGTTGCGCCCAGCGACTGAGCTGAATGGCAAGTTCCATCCATGAAAAAACCAGTAAAACACTGTGGGAGCGAGCAGGCTCGTTCCCACAGGTAATCAGCAGGTCTTACAGAACGTCGAGCAGCTCGACGTCAAACACCAGAACGCTGTGCGGCGGGATGCTGCCAACGCCTTGAGCGCCGTAAGCCAGTTCGCTCGGCACATACAGGCGCCATTTGCTGCCGGCATTCATCAGTTGCAGAGCTTCGGTCCAGCCGGCGATCACGCCGCCTACCGGGAATTCTGCAGGCTGGCCGCGCTCGTAGGAGCTGTCGAACACAGTGCCGTCAATCAGGGTGCCGTGGTAGTGAGTGCGTACCTGGTCTTCACGGGTCGGCTTGGCGCCGTCACCTGCGGTCAGCACTTCGAATTGCAGGCCGGAAGCCAGGGTGGTGATGCCATCGCGCTTGGCGTTTTCAGCCAGGAAGGCCAGGCCAGCGCCAGCAGCCGCTTCAGCCTTGGCAGCCGCTTCGGCTTGCATGACTTCACGGATCACTTTGAAGCTGGCGGCCATTTGCTCTTGGTCCACACGGCTTGGCTTGCCGGCGAACGCGTCGGTCAGGCCAGCCAGGATCGCGTCCAGGCTCACGCCCGGTGGTGGGTTGTCGCGCAGTTGGTCGCCCAGTTGACGGCCAATGCCGTAGCTGACGCGGGTTTCGTCGGTGGACAGATTAACTTCGGACATGAAGGTGCTCCGCTGTAGGACGACACACAAAAAGCCGCACGTAGGCCGCGCTTTCCTGGTCATCCAAAACTAAAAGGGCCAGCAGACTAGCACACAACACCCGGCCTTGATGAGCGCCCCTGTATACCTATCTACAGCCGGACACCCGCAGCCCCTCGCCATGCTGATGATTCCATTCATCACCTTGGGGCCGTGCAATGAGTACGCCGAACAACCGTCACCGATCACCCACGCTGCAGCAAATTCACAGCCACCTGCTGGAAATTGACCCCACACTTCGCACGCACAGCAAACGCCCTGTCACCTTGCCGGCTGAGCGAAGTGCCCTGGAAACCACCAATGCCACGCTCAAGCGCGTAAACACCGCCTATGAGCAGCAGGCGCAACGGCTTTACGCAGACCTGGAACACTCCGATCTCAGCCAGGCTGGCGGTCAACAACGGTTGGCCACATTGAAAACCCGGCTGGTGCAACAGCTTCAGCGCCTTGATGAAACCAGCACCGTCGATGGCCAGAGCCGTAAAACCTTCATGACCTTCACCGCTGGCATCAGCGCCCTGGAACAGGAGACCCGCCTCAACGTCAGCGACTATCTGTTGTCCCCTGCCGATCAGATCATGCTCGAAGACTGCTCACGCGGGCCGACCTTTCGCCCAGGTATGTATGCACTGACCTTCGACTATCAGGACCAGACAGTGGCGTTCGCCGGCGCGTTCGTGCTCACCCGTCAAGCCAGTCCTGTCGTCGACAGCTTGAGCGCTGCCCATCCAGGCCCCGTGTTGTTATTCACCCCGCATCGCGGCCTGGAGGCCTTCGACTCCCTCATTGACCTCAACCAAGGTTTGCAATCAGTGATGGCGACGGGCGCAGGGCTTGCAGAGTTGAACCGTCATCTGCCCGTGCGCTATCAGCACCTCGACGCGATCGGCATTTTCCCTCTGGGCTTGCAGCCCATCGAAGACGAGCCGCTGTTTGAACACGCGTATCAAGCCGTACTCGACAAACGCGCAAACGATATCGGCTACGCCCTGAACCTTGCAGCAGACGGCCAGCTCAACGCAGCTCAGCTCAAGGCACACCTCGACCATGCCATCAAGGCCGCACTGCCAGAGTTGAACATGCGCCTGGACTTCAGGGCCCAACTGCTGCTTGAGCGCGACCTGTTCAACACGTTGCCCGACTGGTACCGCAGCTTAGGCAACGACCAACGCAGCACGCTCGACCAACATCTGCGCAGTTACAACCAAGCGCGCCAGACATTCCTGGACCTGTTCGGCCCGGCCTCGACGCCCCACGCCCTGGCCCGGCACCAGTGGGCGGAATACCTGGCGAGCCAGTGGGACGTCCACGACCTGGCCCCCGAGCAACTGCAGATCACCACTCGACGCACAGTCCCCAAAGTCGGCACCTACGTCCAACAACGCTCCCTGATGGAACTGACCCTGCGTGGGCCTGCACCCAGGTGATGCGATCGCAGGTTCAGACTTCCTCGAACACAGCACCCTGAGTTATGCCGGCGCCCCACTTGGCGAGGCCCATGCCTACGTCACCGTGCAAGACCTGATCCTCCCACTGCAAGGCCTGCAACCACGCCTGGACTTTGCCAACGTCCAGAAAGCCGTGTTGGGCTCGGCGGCAATCAGACAGGCCGTGCGCACTTTTTTCGATCAGCGCCTGGTGAGCATGGCTTACCTCGCCAAACTGCAAGGCCACCTCAGCTCAGCGGATTTCCAGCTGTTTGAACAACTGCGAGAACACCCACGCCCACAACTCTGCGCTCAAACCGTGCTGTTCCACGGCGCGCAACTCAAAGACCTGTGGCTGCTGCGCGAAGATGACACCAATGGGCAGGTAAAACGCTTGTTGCTGTGCACACCCGACGCGCCTCGCGCACAGCAGTTCCGTGGGTTCGACAGCCTGCTCGAATGCCAGACCCATATTCTCGGCTGGCTGGATGACAAGGCGCAGATCAAAGGGCGCGGGATGACCGACTACGTGTTGGAGCAAGTGCCCCTGCGCTTTCGCCCCGCCATGAGCAAGGTTATTCAGGGGATCGGCTTCCGGCCTGACGCCTTGGAACACCAGGAAGTAACGTTTGGTAAACCCTGCAGCCACGCCGATTGCCTGGACGCCATGGCCGCGCACCGGCTGACACAGCTACAGGACGACTATGAGCTGGCCACTCCCGCCTGGTATCGCGCCGCATCGGCAGCGGATCACACGCGCCTGACCAAGCTGGGAGACGACGCGACGGGCGCGTTGCGCACCTACAACGCACGGCCGGACTCGGAAGCCAATTTCCCGAGCTTCGACAGCTACCTGCATGAAAAGGCCAAGCTCAGCCTGAACACTCTGCTGGGCCGTCGTCAAAACGACATCGACCCAGACACCGTTTTCGCCTACGCCCCCAAACCTTTGCTCGGCGCCGGGGATGAGCCTGTCTCCTACACCACGCTGTTCCGTGACGGGTACGACGACGGCATCGGCTTTCTCGACGAGAAATTTTCAAGGTCCGCCACCTTTCGTGGCCCGCCCGGCGTGGACATCAGCCCGCTGACCGCGCAGAACGTTGCACGCTCGGTGACCGGTGTGTGGATTGGTCAACGTTACACCGATGAAGTGCGCCGACGCTTGCAAAGCAGCAGTAGCGCGGGCTACGCCGAGCGCCGCGACGCGGTGTTGGCGATCCAGCAACTGCAAATGAAAAACGCCGCACTCGAATCGCGACTCCAAGGGCATATCGCCAGCATCGATCTGACATGGCTTGAACAGGCCATCGACAGCCTGGCAAGTACCGTCACTAGCGAGCGCAACACCTATAAGGTGCATCGGCTGGTTATCAATGGCGATTGGGTGATCGGCAATTACCTGTTCAGCCACGCGGATAACCCGGTGCTGCTTTACACCCCCGACGCACCGGACGGCATCGCCTTTCGCGAAGCACGGCTGTTCAATTACCTGCTCAAAAAAGTCGAGGGCATGCCCACCTACTGGTGTGCGCGGGTGCCAAAGCCATCAATGGCACGCATCGGGCTGTTTCTGCAAAACGCCAAAAACGGCCTGCCGCACGATATCAATCGCAGCACACCCAGCCCGCCCCGGCACGATGGGATCGCCCAGATCTCGCCCCTCAGCGACTTGCGCCATGAGTTCTACAACATGAGCCTGCAACGCAAGATCGATGACGTGCACGGCACCACCGTCAATCGCGCGCAAATGATCACCGGCATTCTGTGGACCTGCATCGAATGGGTAGCGGCTATCGCCACGATGCCTTTTCCCGTGCTCAGCCTGGCCCTCGGCGGGTTGCTCGCGTTCAAGGACGCCATGCTCGCCCTGAATGCCTACTACCAAAATGATAAGGGCGCAGCCCTGGACCACTACATCGGTTACCTGGCCAATGTTGGTGGCTCGGTGTTGTTTGATGTTCGGCCTGTTGTAAAAGACGCGTTGAAATCGCTGCGCGCCTTGCGCCCGGTCATAAAACCCGGCCCGCAAGCGACGCAAAGCGCCTTGATCGGGCAACTCGACGCGCTCACGCCAGAAGGCATGCAACCTGTGCTGTTCGAAGGGCGCAAGCTATGGGTATCGAAAACGCCAACCTCCGAGGGCCGCTATGTGTTGTACCGCCTTGATGAGGACACCGGCCAGCTCCATTCGACCGCTCGCCAGGTAGAACGGAACCCTAGCGGACAATGGGTACGCCCGACCGCACGCCACGGCGGAAAGAAATACGAAGCGCTGGTAAACGAGCAGACCAGCCCGCTGGAAGACTTTGACCTGACGGGAAAGCACGCCACAGACTTTCGCCACATGATCAGCCCGGAATACAAAGTCTCGGCGACTGATCCTGACGACCTATTCCAAGAAGCGTCCATTGTCGGTACTTCCGTACTGCGCAGCGCCTACGCCCAGAAGGTTAAGAGTGTGACCCAGCGCGCCGAGACCTTCTTCCAGGCCCCACGCCCTCCCACCACGCTCAAAGACCCCGTACCAGTACTGGCCCCCGATGCCACGCACAGCAATATCGTCAATACCTTGTTCGCCCGCGATAACCGTTTGCTCATCGGCTCCGGCAAGAACCCGACCACCAGCCTGCAACTGTTGATCGAACAACTGTCCACGCTGGTCGAACAAGGGCTCAAACGCGTGTACATCGAGTACCTGCCCCGAGACCTGTTTTATAACAAGCTGAGAATCCTCAATAACCAGGTCACAGGCAACAAAGCCCGTGCCCTGCAGCAGATAAAGCAGCAACTGGCCGAAGCCGACAAGGTTCTGAACCTGTCGGGCGCCCCCTTCAACTACAGCAAATTGCTGGATGAAACCCAGCGGCTCAATGTGCAGATAGATGGCCTGGATGGTGCCGTGTCCTACCATCTGGATCACGCGCCAAGCCGGCGCGCCGGCACCTATTTCTCACCGCGCAGTAACAGGCTACGTAATTTCTACTCACACACCATCATTGAGCACAACCTGAGCAACAACCCAGGCGAAGGTTGGGTTGCGTTGGTGGCGTCGGAGCGGCTGGGCACCTATGCACGCGTCGTAGGGCTGGCGGACCTGGAATATGCCCTGGCCCTGCGGATTATGGATGTACCGTCCACAACGCCCACTGGCGTGGTGCCCGATACGAATGCGCGGGGTCTATCCAAAGGTGACTACGTCTTGTCGATGCCGATTGACGTCCCGACACCCAGCACCTCGGGAACCGTTTCGCCACCGTCTGCTGCCGTGACTCATTTCGCCCAGTTCGACCTGCCGCACGACATTCGACCGCTCATTGAGCAGATGCAAGCGGCTCCTCATGGGCTGGACACGGGTTACATATTCATGGACCCCACCTCGCCCGAATCCGGGGCCTTGGCCAGATTCAGAAGCGTACGCAGCGAGTTGGCCAGTACTGCTGAAAACGCTTTCAGCCACTACCCAGCGACCCCACGCACGCCACTGACGACGATTTCTACGCAAAGCGAACAGGCATTTTTTGAGCAGGTATATCGACAGAAACTCGGCCTGGTGATTGGCGAAAGTCACATCCAGAGATCTGCCAAACAACTATTGAACGAGCACATGGAGCTGCTGAAAAAGCAAGGCGTCAAAACACTCTACATAGAGCACTTGCTCACCGACTTGCATCAAGAGGCCTTGGATATTTATCACCGCACCTCGAAAATGCCGAAGGCCCTGAAAAACTACCTGGAGTTACTCGATAGCGACCGTATGCCAATGTACGGCGGCGATTACACCTACACGAACATAGTCAAAACGGCGCATAAGTTTGGGATCCGCGTGCGTGCACTGGACTGCAGTGCCAGCTATCACGTCAAAGGCCTCACTGGCAAAGTCGGCAGGCTCGAACTGTTCAGCTACTTCGCTAATGAAGTGATCAAGGCTGACCAACTCGCGAAGGGCGCCCACAAATGGGTGGCCTTTGTGGGCACCGCCCACACCGATATGCACAAGGGTGTACCGGGCCTCGTCGAGTTGCAGGATGCGATCAGTCTGCATGTGTACGATACGACTCCCCAGCGCGCAAAACGGCTACGCGGCGGCGGCTGGGGCCACGTAACGGACACGCGCTCAATCGTCGCCTTACGCAGTGACTTCAGGATTGACGTGGGCAACCTCAAAGCCCCTGCGACTCGCACCCCAACACTGCCAGACCGCACCAGGCTCACTGAACCTGGGCAGTTCTTCATCGAGTATCCGAGCGAATTCGACGTCAACCTGGTTCACCGCTCACGCAGCGGCCAAATCGTCACAACGCCGTTTCAGATCAACGGCAAAGGCCAGTACTTCATCGAATACTGGAGCGCGCTAAAAAATCAGCGCTTTTATGATTTATCGGCACTGATCGAAACACTCAAGGCCGACCCTCCTCAAGGCGCGGGACTGCGACAAATAACCTGACACGTGCAACGTTTAACCTCGCCCGGCAATCGGGCGGGGTTCACCTTTCATCGGCCCATTGAAAAACCATTTCAGATTCACATCCCGCCGCCGATACCCACCTACACACTTTGGCTGGCTCAAACAACAACACCGTCCAGCAGACAGACATCAACTTTGCGGAGCATTCGATGAATAGCTGGTTCGGCAACATCAGCGTCAATCTCAAACTGGGCCTGGGCTTCGGCCTGGTGCTGGTCCTTACCTCGATCCTGGCACTGACCGGCTGGACCAGCCTGGGCGGCCTGATCGACCGCAGCAACTGGATGAGCGATATCACTCAGCTCAATGCTTCGTTGACCAAACTGCGTATCGTGCGCCTGCAGTACATGCTGGCCAATGGCGACGAAGCCGTGGCCCAGAATGTACAGACCAACCTGGACGCCTTCGCTGCCCAGCAACAGAAATTGCTCGACAGCTTCAAGAGCCCGGAAAACCTCAAGCTGCTCAACGAGCAGAAATCCATCATCACCGCTTACCAACAGTCACTGAACAAAATGCGCGAGGCCTACCGCAACGGCAACGCCTCTCGCCAGGTGATGGGCGACAAGGCGGATATCGCCAATGCACAGATCAACGCATTGGAAACCAGCGTGAAGCAAATGCCTGACAGTTCGGAGCACCTGGCTCAGTTCCAGGCGGTGGCCGACGCCAAGATGCAATTTCAGTTGGCTCGCTACGAAGTGCGTGGCTACACCGGCAACGTCAGCCCGGAAACTGAAGCCCGCGCAGCCGCACAGATTGAAAAAGCCATCGCCGGTTTGAAAGACCTCAGCGCCGCCTTCGGCGCCAGCCAGCAAAGCGCGCTGACCGCATTGGAAACCGCCTTGGGTGCCTATCGCAGCGCCGTGCAGAACTACAAGTCCGCCAACGCCAACATCGTCACCGCCCGTGCCGAAATGACCACCCAAGGCGCTGATATCGTCACGATCAGCGACAAACTGTACGACATCCAGCTGACCCGCCGCGACGCCGAAAGCGCCCAGGCCCGCAGCCTGCAATTGATCAGCACCTTGCTGGCGCTGCTGGTGGGCGTGATCGCAGCATGGGTCATCACGCGCCAGATCACTCGCCCAATCCAGGAAACCCTGGCCGTGGTGGAGCGCATTGCCTCCGGCGATCTGAGCCACAACATCCAGGTCACTCGCCGCGATGAGCTGGGCGTGCTGCAACAAGGCATCCAGCGCATGGGCACGACCTTGCGTGAATTGATCAGCGGTATTCGCGACGGCGTGACCCAGATCGCCAGCGCCGCTGAAGAACTGTCGGCCGTGACCGAGCAGACCAGCGCCGGCGTGAACAGCCAGAAGATCGAGACCGACCAGGTCGCCACGGCGATGCACGAAATGACTGCCACCGTGCAAGAAGTGGCGCGCAACGCAGAACAGGCTTCCCTGGCTGCGGCCGATGCCGACGGCCAAGCCCGCGCAGGCGACAAAGTGGTGGCCGAGGCCATCGCCCAGATCGAGCGTCTGGCCGCTGAAGTGGCACGTTCCACCGACGCCATGACCCACCTGCAACAAGAGAGCAACAAGATCGGCAGCGTGATGGACGTGATCAAGGCCGTCGCGGAACAGACCAACCTGCTGGCCCTCAACGCGGCGATCGAAGCCGCACGGGCGGGTGAAGCCGGCCGTGGGTTTGCCGTGGTCGCCGACGAAGTGCGCGGCCTGGCCCAGCGCACACAGAAATCCACCGAGGAAATCGAAGGCCTGGTCGCCGGCTTGCAGAACGGCACCCAGCAAGTGGCCAACGTGATGAACAACAGCCGCAGCCTCACTGACAGCAGTGTCGAACTGACGCGCAAGGCCGGTGTGTCACTGGAGAACATCACCCGTACGGTGTCGAATATCCAGTCGATGAACCAGCAGATCGCCGCCGCCGCCGAGCAGCAGAGCGCCGTGGCTGAAGAAATCAGCCGCAGCATTGTGAATGTGCGGGATGTGTCGGAGCAGACCGCTACGGCAAGTGACGAGACCGCCAAGTCGAGTGTTGAACTGGCACGGTTGGGTAGCCAGTTGCAGCAGATGGTCAGCCATTTCCGGGTGTAAGAAACCAAAAAGCCGCCTCAGCCTAAACCGGGGCGGCTCCACTTCTCAGACCTTAGCGGTCATCGAAGCTGTCCCGCAGGAACTTCCAGACGTGATAAGCACGCAGGCAGTTCACTACGAGGTTCCACGTACGTCGTGCAAACTTAGACATACTCGGCCCTCCCTAGGTTGGGCCTTACCTCCAGCGCACTTACCGGAACATGTGAGCCTTTGGACGCGGGTCATCGCATCTTTGAGGCGGCCGGGCTAGTGGGCATCTCGCATGAATCCGGCACGGATTACTAGCCCGTGGCGATCAGTCCAAAAATTCGCGCGCGCGTACCCGGCTCACCTAAAAGCAACCAACGCAGAACGGGGTGAAGCCTAACCAAAATCCGCCAAGAAGGTGTGACAGACAGTGGTTAAACACCCGGTATTTGTTTCGAAGATCTATTGCAAACTTTTGCAGCGGAAATCGACAAAATGAAATGCTCAAGATCATCAGTGCCGACCATCGCCTAACCTTGCGCGATAAATTGACTGGCGGTAGTATCCGCCTGCGGGTCAACGCATCTTTGAGATCGCACCCCCAGCCACTAACTGGGTTTGCAAAAAAAACCGCCCTACTAAGGCGGTTTTTTATTGCCTGCGATTTACCTCTCAACCCTCGCCTTCCTCAACAAACACCACCCGATTCCCAAACGGATCCTTGATGCTCATCTCCCGCGAGCCCCACGGCATTTCCTCAACCCCTGGCTTGGCGTACCGGTAATCCTTGCCCAGCAACTGCTGCTGGTAAGCGTCCACACCCTGCGCCTGAATCCGCACCGCCGCGCCCGGCGATGCGTCACCATGATGCTCGGTCAGATGCAACACACACTCGCCCAGCGAAACCTGCAAATACAGCGGGAAATTCGCCTCGAAACGATGCTGCCAATCCACCTTGAACCCCAAAAAATCGACGTAGAATTCCAACGCCTTGGCCTCGTCGAAAATCCGCAGGATAGGGATGACTTTTCCTAAGTGCATGGCAACCGCTCCGTTTAATTGAGCGACCACTATAGAGACGAAAAACCCGGACGCAAATCCCCGCTGCGTGCCAGGAACCGACCCGGCCGCTGACCGTTCGCCTGCCCGTCGCTATAGCTCAACACGCCGTTGACCCACACCCCATCAATGCCTTCCGCCGCGCGCTGCGGCTCCTTGAAGTCCGCCACATCGCGCACGCGCAACGGGTCGAACAACACCAGGTCGGCCCAGTGTCCTTCGCGGATTTCACCGCGTTCAGCCAAACCAAACCGCGCCGCCGACAACCCCGTCATCTTGTGCACGGCGGTGTGCAGTGGGAACAACCCCACATCCCGGCTGAAGTGCCCCAACACCCGTGGAAACGCCCCCCACAAGCGCGGATGCGGAAACGGATCCTCCGGCAACCCGTCCGACCCGACCATCGACAATGGATGCGCCAGGATCCGTCGTACATCCTCTTCATCCATCCCGTAGTACACCGCCCCTGCCGGTTGTAGCCGACGGGCTGCGTCGATCAACGCAACATCCCACTCAGCGGCAATATCCTGCAAATCACGCCCGCCCACTTCCGGGTGCGGCGTCGACCAGGTAATGGTGATTCGAAACGCGTCGGTCACCTGCTTGAGGTCCAGGGTCGAAGAACTCGCCGCATAGGGGTAGCAATCACACCCCACGGGATGGGTTTTAGCCGCCAGCTCCAACGACGCCAGCAACTGCGGACTACGCCCCCAGTTACCGGCACCGGCACATTTAAGGTGGGAAATGATCACCGGCGCCTTGGCATGCCGGCCGATCAGGAACGCCTCGTCCATCGCCTCCAGCACCGGTTCGAACTCGCTGCGCAAATGGGTGGTGTACACCGCACCGAACGCGGTGAGCTCTTCACTCAGTTGCAACACCTCATCGGTCTCGGCGTTGAACGCACTGGCGTAGGCCAGGCCTGTGGATAAGCCGAGGGCACCGGCTTCGAGGCTCTCTTGCAGCTGCACGCGCATGGCGGCGATTTCATCCACTGAAGCGGTGCGGTGCAGGTCGTCCATATGGTTGCTGCGCAACGCAGTATGGCCGATCAGTGCGGCGACGTTAACCGCCGGATGAGCCTCTTCGACCGCCGCTCGATAGTCGCTGAAACGCGGATAAACAAACGCCGAAGCGCTGCCCAACAGGTTCATCGGGTCCGGCGGATCACTGCGCAACGTCACCGGCGACGCGCTGATACCACAGTTGCCGACAATCACCGTGGTCACACCCTGGCTGAGCTTGGGCAGCATCTGCGGCTGGCGGATCACCACGGTGTCATCGTGGGTGTGCACGTCGATAAAACCCGGCGCCAACACGCGTCCGCTCGCATCGATTTCATGCTCGGCCATCGCCGCCGACAAATCACCGATCGTCTCGATGCGCCCGTCGCGCAGCCCCACATCGGCCACATAACCTGGGGTGTTGCTGCCATCAATGATCAGCGCCTGGCGGATCAATGTGTCGTACTTCATATCAGTCTCCAAGCGGCAGGCTGTCGGGGCCGCCGCGATAATCGTCCAGGGCCAGCTTGATCCGGCGCAGGCGTTCCTGGTTGTCGTCCGGCAGGGCCAAGGCCAGCTCGGTGGCGAGCAGGTCGATGGCCAGCAGCATGCCGTAGCGCGCCGCGGTGGGCTTGTAGATAAAACTGGTTTCGGCCGGTTGCAGTGGTAGCAGCACATCGGCCAACTGCGCCAAGGGCGAATCCGCCAGGGTGATGGCGACGATGCGCGCGTCGTAGTTACGTGCCAGCGTCACCACGTCGAGCAACTCAGGGGTGAGGCCGGTCAGGGAGCACACAATCAGCGCATGCTCGGGCCCCAGCGTCGCCGCCGTGACGCGCATCATCACCGGGTCGTGGCAAGCGGCAATCGGATAACCCAGGCGCACCAGACGCACCTGCAACTCATCGCTGCACAGGCTCGACGGGCCGCCCATGCCGAACGCATGGATCATTCGCGCCTTGCCCAGCAGGTTGACCGCATCGACGAAACTCGCCTGGTTGAACCCCGACAAGTGCTGACGCAAGGTCCCCTCGATATCCCCCAGGATCTGCCGATGAAACGCCGACTGCTCCGGCAACCCCGCAGGGTCGAGGAAGCGGCTGCCGACGCCACTGGCCTGGGCCAATTGCAGGCGCAAATCCCGCAGATCCCGACACCCTACGCTGCGTGCAAAGCGTGACAAGGTGGCCGTGCTCACCTCGGCCCGTTGGGACAACGCCTCCAGGCTGGCCGACGCGGCAAAGCCCACGTCATCGAGCATCAGCTTGGCGATACGGCCTTCGCCGGCGCTGAAGGAGTCCTGGCGGGCGCGGATCTGGTAGAGGATGTCCATGGGGGGCTCCGGGTTACAAGATACAGGACAGACCATAGGTGAGACCGAAGGCGACCACCGATATCAGAGTCTCCAGCACGGTCCAAGTCTTGAAGGTCTGGATCACCGTCATATTGAAGTATTCCTTGATCAGCCAGAAGCCGCCGTCGTTCACGTGGGAAAAGATCACCGAACCCGCGCCGGTGGCCAGCACCAGCAATTCGGGGTGTGGATAACCCAGCCCCATCGCAACCGGCGCCACCACGCCGGACGCGGTGGTCATAGCGACGGTGGCCGAGCCCGTAGCAATACGCATCAACGCCGCAAACAGCCAGCCCATCACCAACGGCGACAGATGGAAAGCATGGGCCAGACCGAGAATTTCGTTGGTCACCCCCGCGTCCACCAAGATGCGATTCAAACCGCCGCCCGCGCCCACCAACAAAGTGATGCTCGCGGTCGGCGCCAGGCACTCATTGGTGAACTTGAGGATCGATTCGCGGTTGAAGCCTTGAGCGATCCCCAAGGTCCAGAAGCTCACCAAGGTCGCCACCAACAGCGCGATCACCGAGTTGCCGATAAACAACAGGAACTGATTGAAACCGGTGCCCGGCGTGGAAATCACATTGGCCCAACCGCCGATCATCATCAGCACCACCGGCAACAGGATGGTGCCCATGGTCAGCGCAAAACTCGGCAAGCGGGTGCGCGGCTCGCGCTCGATGAATTGGCGTTCCAGCGGGTTTTCTGCCGGCAAATGAATACGCGGCACGATGAATTTGGCGTAGACGGGACCGGCGATGATTGCCGTGGGGATACCGATCAGAATCGCGTAGAGCACGGTCTGCCCCACCGACGCGTTGTACGCCAGCACGGCCATCATCGCCGCCGGGTGCGGCGGCACCAGCGCATGCACCACCGACAGGCCAGCGACCATCGGCAAACCGACCATCAGGATCGATACGCCCACACGCCGCGCCACGGTAAAGGCAATCGGCACCAGCAGCACAAAACCGACCTCGAAAAACAGCGGCAGCCCCACCAGGAAGGCGATGCACACCATGGCCCCAGTGCGCGTTACGCTCGCCAAAACGGTTGATCAACGTGCGCGCCACCTGCTCGGCACCGCCGGACTCGGCCATCATCTTGCCGAGCATGGTGCCCAGCGCTACTACCAGGGCGATATGCCCCAAGGTCTTGCCGACGCCCGCTTCATACGAGCCCATAATGGTGTCCGCCGGCATCCCGGCCATCAGCGCCAGGCCAATGGACACCAGGGTGATGACGATAAACGGGTTGAGCCGGTAACGTGCAATCAGCACGATCAAAGCAATGATGGCGATGGCAGCGTATGCCAATAGCCCGAAGCCCGGTGATGCGGCCATGCGGTACTCCTCGGAAAGGGTCACGTCGAATTGGTTGTGAAACTCATAAATCATTACCGAGGAGTATTTTCAATTTTTATGAAAGTAATTTTCGCCCACAGATAAGCGCTGTCGCGTTGGGATATGCCCAACGGTCGCCCATGAAAATTCGAGGGGTGTTCTTACATGAAGATCAGAAGATGCTGGAAACTCAAACGCCGCCATCGAGTCATAGAATGCGCCTCCCCTCATGCCCAGGAAAATCGAACATGATTCGCACCTCCCTCGCCGTCAGCGCTTTGTTTCTTGCCCTGTGCGGCACTGCGTCGGCCGCCGATAACGCGGCGTTGAAAAAATGCATGGACAGCGCCAACACGACCGCGGACATGGTCAATTGCAACGCCAAGGAAGCCAAGGTGCAGGACACGCGCCTGAACAAGGCCTACAAGACTGCCCTCGCCGCTCAGGAAGGTGCGCGCAAGCAGCAACTGCAAGACGTGCAGCGCCTGTGGATAAAATACCGTGATGCCAATTGCGGCTTCGCCGGCTCCGCGACCGGTGGCACCATCGACCAGGTCAACGGCTCCGCTTGCCTGCTGGACATGACCCAGACCCGCGCCCAGGAGTTGGAAGACCTGGTCGGGCCGTGATCACTTACTCATGATGGACCCGGGCGCGCTTGAGCAGCTTCTTGCAGCGCTCCGACAAATGCAGCACCCGCAGGTGCTTGCCGGCCTTGGTGTAACGCTCACGCAGGGTCATCAGCGCCGCAATGGCGGAATAGTCGACAAAGCTCAGGTGACGGCAATCCAGCGTCACCTGGGCCGGGTCGTTGGCCGGGTCGAACTGGTTGAGGAACGGCGTGGTCGAGGCAAAGAACAAGGTGCCATGCAAGCGATAGAGCTTGCTGCCATCGGCCTCCAGGTGTTCATCGGCATACAGCTCGCGCGCCTGTTGCCAGGCGAAGTTCAGCGCCGCAATCACGATCCCGCACAGCACGGCCGTGGCCAGGTCGGTGAACACAGTGATCACCGTCACCGCGATAATCACCAGCACGTCATTGAGCGGCACCTTGTTGATCACCCGCAAGGAGGCCCAGGCGAAGGTCTGCTGGGACACCACGAACATCACACCCACCAGCGCCGCCAGCGGGATCCGCTCGATAAACGGCGACAGGAACAGGATGAACAGCAGGATCATGACCCCGGCAAACACTCCGGAAAAACGCCCGCGCCCGCCCGAGCTGAGGTTGATCACGGTTTGCCCGATCATCGCGCAGCCGCCCATGCCGCCGAACAGGCCCGAGACCATATTCGCCGCGCCAAGGGCCACGCTTTCGCGGTCCGGGTAGCCACGGGTTTCGGTGATTTCATCGGTGAGGTTGAGGGTCAGCAGGGTTTCCAGCAGGCCGACCATGGCCATCAGGAACGCATAGGGCGCGATGATGCCGAGGGTTTCCAGGGTCCAGGGGATCTGCGGCAGGGCAAAGCTGGGGAGGCCACCAGCGATGTGGGCCATGTCGCCCAAGGTCCGAGTCGGCAAGCCCAGCAGGTACACCGCCAGGCCCACGCCGAGGATCGCCACCAATGCAGGTGGCACCGCGCGGGTGATGCGCGGCAGCAGGTAGACGATGGCCATGGTCACCAGCACCAGGCCGATCATCACGTAGAGCGGCGTGCCGCTGAGCCAGTGTTCACCGCTCTTGAAATGCTCCAACTGCGCCAGGGCGATAATGATCGCCAGGCCGTTGACGAACCCCAGCATTACCGGATGCGGCACCATGCGCACCAGCTTGCCCAGGCGCAGCAGGCCGAAGGCGACCATGATCAACCCGCCGAGCAATACCGTCGCCAGCAGGTATTCCACGCCGTGTTGCACCACCAGCGCCACGATCACCACCGCCATCGAGCCCGCCGCACCGGACACCATGCCGGGGCGGCCGCCAAACAATGCGGTCAGTGTGCAGATGATAAAGGCGCCATAGAGCCCCATCAGCGGGTTGAGGTGGGCCACCAGGGCAAAGGCGATGCATTCGGGCAGCAACGCAAACGACGTGGTGAGGCCGGCCAGGGCATCGGCGCGCAGACGGGTGAGGTTCATGAGGTACCAGGGTAATGCGGGGGATAAGGCGGGGAATGGTACGGAATTGACCGGGGCAGAACCAGATTTTTAAGGCGAGCTACACCCTGTGGTTGTGGTTACGGTTGTGGCTGTATCTGTGATTGTGGCGAGCGGGCTCGCCACAACAAGCCCTCTCGCCACAGGGAGACTTACACCATCTCGTTGCGAATCCACTCCACCACCGAAGTCCGCTTCGGCGCCCAGCCCAGCAGTTCACGGGCATGCTTGCCCCGCACCCGGCTGTTGGAGCCCAGGCCATAGTTGGCCATTTCATAGCCCCACTCGGCTTCGGCGTCGGCCAATGGCCAATCCTGCGGTTTGCCCAGGTTCAGGGCTTCAGCAATGGCGGTGGTCATGTCGATAAACGCCGCTTCGCTGCTTTCCACGAAGTAGAAGGTGCCCGGTACGTTCTGGGTCAGTGCCAGCAGGTACAGCGCCACCACGTCTTCGATGTGCACGTTGGACCAGATGTTCTGCCCGCTGCCCACATGGCGCACTACCCCACTCTTGCGCGCCTGCTTGAGCAAACGCGGCAATTGCACGCTGTCGCGCTTCACACCCAGGCTGTGACCGTAGATCAGCGTGTTGCAGATCACCGCCGAGTTCACGCCGTCGTTGGCCGCCGCCAGGATCAGGTTGTCGATGGCAACGCGTGCCGCCTTGTCGACGGTCGGCTCCGGCAGGTTGTCTTCAAAGTAGATGACATCGCTGGACTTGCCGCCCGACGCATCACCGACAATGCTTGAACCGCTGGTGTGCAGGAATGGCTTGTTCGAGCCCTTCAAGGCTGCCAGCAGGGTTTCCACGGCAGCGCGATGGTCGCTGCTCGCGGCATTGATCACCGCATCGGCCTTTTGCGCTTGCTCGGTCAATACAGCGGCGTCATCCAGGGTGCCGATCACTGGGGTAATACCCAATGCGGTCATCTCGGCCGCCTGCTCGGCGCTGCGCACCAGGCCGGTGACACTGTGACCAGCCTTGACCAGGCCGGTTGCGATGGAACCCCCGATAAAACCTGCTGCGCCGGTAACGAATACGTTCATGGAGACTGCTCCTGACTGGGTAAGTGATAGGACCAGTATCAAGGGCCGATCCCTGACGAATAAGCCCCTATTGCCCAATTCACTCTTGCGCGAAGGTCACGAATCAGCAGGCATACCGCGCCAGCTTGGCCTGCATGAAGTCGAGGAAACACTGGATGCGCAAGGCCAGCTGCGAGTTACGGTAGAACACCGCGTGGATCGGCTGGCGATAACCGCTGTTGAACGCTTCCAAGACTGGCACCAGGCGTCCGGCTTCGATGTCGTCGATGGTCATGAAGTTCGACAGGCAGCAGATGCCCTGCCCTTCCAGCGCCAAATGACGCACGGTTTCACCACTGGACGCGGCCACGCCGGGCTGGATCAACCAGCGGTCGCCCTCCACATGGCGCAGCGGCCAGTGGTTGAGGGTTTCAGTATGGGTGAACCCCAGCAAGGTGTGGTCCGCCAATTCGGCAACCGTGGTCGGCGTGCCGTATTGCTTGAGGTAGTCGGGGCTAGCGAGAATATGCAGCGGCGTACAGCCGAGCGCACGTGCGTGCAGAGTGGAGTCGGCCAACACACCGATGCGGATGGCGATGTCGGTACTCTGCTCCAGCAGGTCGATGATCAGGTCATCGCTGTTCAGCTCCAGCTGGATATCCGGGTAAAGACTGCGAAACTCCGCAATGTACGGCACGATCCCATGCAGCATAAAGGGCACCGCCGCATTGATGCGCAGGCGCCCCGCCGGTTTCTTCTGGCGTGACGACAGGCGTTCCTCCAGCTCATCCATCTGCGCCAGGATCACTTTGGCCTGTTCGAAGAAGTACTTGCCCTCCTCGGTCAGGTCCATGCGCCGCGTGGTGCGGTTGATCAGCGTGGTGTCGAGCTTGGCTTCCAGCCGCGACAAGGTGCGGCTGACCGCCGAGGGCGTTTGCCCGACTTGTTCTGCGGCAGCGGAAATCGAACCGCATTCAATCACGCTGACGAAGATCTGTAGCTCATCGGATCGGGCTTTCACAGGCGCTCCTCGTTATCGGTTCCCAGCAGCTTACACCGAGAAATTGAACACCTGCGCCAGATGCTGCTCATAGCGTGCTACGTCAGCCTCGATCGCCGGGCGCTTCATCACGTCCACGCACAAGAAGGTCGGCAGGCCGGTCATGCCAAGGAACTCGTTGGCCTTGTGGAACGGGAAGTACACCGCGTCCACGCCCTTGGCTTCGAAGAAGTCGGTCGGGTCGTCGAAGGCTTGCTGCGGCGCGTTCCAGGTCAGCGAGAGCATGTACTGCTTGCCCTGGATCAGGCCGCCGCTGCCGTACTTCTGCGACGAGTCGGAGCGCGTGCGACCGTCGCTGGCGTACAGGCTGCCGTGGCCTTCGGTGAAGACTTCGTCGATGTATTTCTTGACGATCCACGGCGCGCCCATCCACCAACCGGGCATCTGGTAGATGATCACGTCGGCCCAGAGGTATTTCGCCACTTCTTCGGCCACGTCGTAGCCTTCGTCGATGTGAGTGACTTTCACGTCGATACCGGCACGGTCCAGCACGGCCACGGCGGCGTCATGCAGGGTGCTGTTGTAGCGGCCATCGGAATGAGCGAATTTTTTGCCGCCGTTGAGCAGGAGGATTTTTTTCATGGGAGGGCATCCGTAAGGGTTAAAAATGTCTGCCGGCAGGCTATCGACATTGGCCCCTCGGAATAAGCGGCGGCACGGCAAAATACATTTGACCAGAAAGCACAAATGCACCACCAATTGTTAACCGCTGATCAGCAGATGCGCCCCCAGCAAGGCCATGCCAACGAAAAACACGCGCTTGAACAACACGGCACTGATGCGCTGACGCACCGCCTGGCCCAGCCACATGCCCAGCAGTGCCGGCACCAGCGCCAGCAGCGAGGCGTTGACCTCCCCGCCACCGAGCGTGCCGCGCCAGGCCAGCCCGGCGGCCAACGCCAGGGTGGAAACCGTGAACGACAGCCCCAGCGCCTGCACCAACTGATCACGGTTCAAGCCCAAGGCCTGCAGATAGGGCACGGCGGGAATCACGAACACGCCGGTCGCTGAAGTAATGACTCCCGTGACGATGCCGCACATAGGACCCAGCCAACGTTCAGTCTCAGGTTTTACCTTGAACGTCGGCAGGAACAATCCGCTGAGTGCATACACCAGCAACGCACCGCCCAACGCATGCCCCACCCAGCTTCCCCCGCTCATGCCCAGCCACAAGGTGCCCAACCCGGTACCGAGGAAGATCAGCAGCAACATCGGCCACAGGCGTTTGACCAATGCGCTCAAATGCCCGCCGAACGTCAGTTGCCACAGGTTGGTGATCGTCGACGGGATGATCAGCAAAGCCGCAGCCTGCGCCGGTAACATAGCCAGGCCGAGCAAGCCCATGGAGACTGTCGGCAAGCCCAGGCCGATCACACCCTTGACAGTGCCGGCCAGCACGAAGGTGCCGATCACCAGCAGCGTCATGGCGGGGCCGATGTCTTGGTAGAACGTGAGGAAGGTATTCATGGGGGGATTGTGCGGTTTTTCGGTGAGGTCGGAAATGCGCCATATACTGAGGCAGACTCTTGTTTTCCCTTAGGCTGGTGCCATGCACTTTGACTTGATCGACCTGCGCCTCTATCTGCACATCCTCGACACCGGCAACATCACCGCCGGTGCCGGGCGCAGCCATTTGTCCCTGGCCGCCGCGAGTGCGCGTATCCGGGCGATGGAGGCTTCGTTGGGTATCGAGTTCCTGGAGCGTAACCGCCGAGGTGTCACCCCAACGCCCGCCGGCAAAGCCCTGGCCCGCCACGCCCGCTTATTGCTGCAACAAGCCGAACACCTGCAGCAGGACCTGGCGGAGTACGCCAACGGCATCAAAGGCCAGGTGCGCCTGCTGTGCAACACCACCGCCCTCAGCGAATACCTGCCGGAACTGCTGGCGGACTTTCTGTGCGAGCACCCCAACCTCGATATCGACCTGCAGGAGCTGCCGAGCCTGCGCATCACCCAGGCCTTGCGCCAGGGCACGGCGGATATTGGGATCATCTCCGACGCAGTGGACACCCACGGTCTGCAGACTCTGCCCTTTCGCGACGACCCGCTGGTGCTGATCGCACCGCTGGATCATCCGTTCACCGCTGGGAGTTTTGTCGATAGCCTGCAACACGACTTTGTCGGCCTCGCCACTCACAGCGCGTTGACGGTTTATCTTGAAGAACAGGCACTGCACGCCGGCTTTCGTATGCAGACGCGCATCCGTGCCGAAGGGTTTGATGGGGTTATTCGCATGGTCGCCCGCGGCGCTGGCCTGGGTATCGTGCCCCAGGCCGCGCTGGAACGTTGGCCGCTGGAACCCAGCGTCAAGGCCCACCCTCTGCAAGAGGAGTGGGCCTGTAGGAAACTGCTGTTATGTGCGCGTTCGTTCGAACAACTGCCCGGTTATGCCAAGGCCTTGTTCGATGCCTTGGCCCTGCCCTTGCGGAAGAACCCGTAATACACCGCCGACAGAATCAGCAGAAACGGCACGCCAAACACCAGTGTCATCTTGAATGCCTCGGTGAAATACGTAGTGATCATCACCGCGCCCATCAGCACCAGCCCCAGCAACGTGCTGTAGGGAAACAGCCGCAGTTGGAACGACAATTTCGGCCCACCGTGACGCTTGCGGTAGCGCCGGAAGAACAGGTGCGTGAGGAAGATCATGAACCAGGTGAAGATAGCGCCAAACATCGAGATCGCCATCATCAGGGTGAACGAGCTTTCCGGGTACACCACGTTCAGCAACGTCGCCAGCGCAATGCCCGAACTGGACAGCAGCAACGCGTTCAACGGGATGCCGCTCTTGCTCAACGCGCCCATGGACTTGGGGGCAAAGCCGGCGCGGGACAGGCTGAACATCATGCGGGTGGTGATGTAGAGCTGGCTGTTCATCGCCGAGAGCGCGGCGATCAGGATCACGAAGTTCATCACGCCGGTCGCACCGGGAATGCCGATGGTCTGCATCACCGTGACGAACGGGCTCTGGGTCTGCCCGGCCTGGTTCCACGGCACGATGGCCAGCATCAGCGCCAGGGTCAGCAGGTAAAACACCACCAGGCGCACGATGGTCGCGCGGAAGGCTTTCTTCACCGCCTGTTCCGGGTCGGCGGCTTCACCGGCGGCCACGGCGATCATCTCCACACTCAAATAGCTGAAAATCGACACGATCACCGCCATCCACATGCCGCTCAGGCCATGGGGGAAAAAGCCGTCGTGGGCCGTGTAGTTCTGCACGCCATACTCCGGGTTGCCGGAGCCGAACACCACGTACACGGCAAGGATGATGAAGCCGACAATCGCACTGATCTTGATCGTCGAAAACCAGTATTCGAAGTTGCCAAACGTCTTCACGCTGATCGCATTGAGCAGGATCAACACGCTGGAAAACGACACGATCCACACCCATTCCGGTACGTTGGCGAACCAGTACTTCATGTACATCGCTACCGCCGTGACCTCGGCGCCCACCGCCAACACAATCGCCGCCCAGTAGGCATAACGCACCAGGAACCCGGCGAGCGGGCTGATGTAGAACTCGGCATAGGCACCAAAGGAGCCCGAGGTGGAATGGGCCACCGTCATTTCCGCCAGGCAGCCCATCAACAGCAAGGTGATCAACGCACCGATGGCGTAGCTCACCAACACACTGGGCCCGGCATAGCCGATGGCGTAGGCGCTGCCCATGAACAGCCCGGTGCCAATGGCGCCGCCGATGGCGATCATGCTCATCTGGCCGGAAGTGAGCTGGCGCCGCAGGCCCAGTTCGCGGTGGGTGATCTCTGCAAAGCCGTTGTCTGGCGTGGTCACGTGGTGTGCCCCTTTATTATTGTGATTGCACAGGTGGTCGGTAGATGTGTCAGGTGACGCTGTTGCGGACTTTGAATTGCGGCTGGTCCCAGGTGTGGTTGTCGAGGATGTCGCCAAGGATTTCCACAGCGTCAAACACCTCGGTAAAGCTCGTGTACAACGGCGTAAAACCAAACCGCATGATGCGCGGCTCACGGTAATCACCGATCACCCCACGGGCGATCAAGGCCTGGATCACCGCGTAGCCTTCGGGGTGTTCAAAGCTCACATGGCTGCCACGTCTGGCGTGCTCACGTGGGGTGATCAACTTCAAGTCATGGGCACCGCAACGGGCTTCGACCAACGCGATAAACAGGTCGGTCAACGCCAGGGACTTGCTGCGCAAACTCGCCATATCGGTCTGGGCAAAAATCTCCAGACCGCACTCCACCATGGCCAGCGAAGTGATCGGTTGAGTGCCGCACAGGTAACGGGCGATACCGGCACTCGGTGCATACGTCGACTCCATGGCGAACTGCCGGGTATGCCCGAACCAGCCCGACAACGGCTGACGCACCACATCTACCAACGCCGGGCTCACCCACACAAACGCCTGGGAACCCGGGCCGCCGTTGAGGTACTTGTAGGTACAGCCGATCGCATAATCGGCGCCGGCCTGATGCAGGTCGATGGGCACAGCGCCTGCCGAATGCGCCAGGTCCCAGAGGCTCAGCGCGCCACACTCATGGCTCAAGGCGGTCAGCGCCTGCATGTCGTACATGTAGCCGGTCTTGTAATTGACGTGGGTGAGCATCACCACCGCCACGTCCTGATCGACCGCCTGGGGCAGTTCGTCCGGGCTGTTCACCAGGCGCAGGGAATAGCCCTGTTGCAGCAGTTCAGCCAAGCCTTCTGCGATGTACAAGTCGGTGGGGAAGTTGCTCGCCTCGCTGACGATCACCTTGCGATGCGGCTGGCGTTGACGCTGCACGGTCAATGCGGCGCTCAGCACCTTGAACAGGTTGATCGAGGTGGTATCGGTGATCACCACTTCGTTGTCACGCGCGCCAATCAACGGCGCCAGGCGATTGCCCAGGCGCTGGGACAAATCCGCCCAGCCGGCGCTGTTCCAGCTGCGGATCAGCCCGTTGCCCCACTCTTCGGCAATCACCGCCTGCGCCCGCGCCAACGCCGCCACCGGGCGGGCGCCGAGCGAGTTGCCGTCGAGGTAGATCACGCCCTCCGGCAAGGCGAACTGGCTGCGCAACGGTGCCAGCGGGTCCTGGGCGTCGAGGGCTTGGCAATGGCTTCGAGGGGTCATGGGCGGTCCTGGTTTTTATAAGTAAGAATGGACCAAATAATGAACGAAGTTTTAGAGAATTTTCGTGCAAAGTGAGTAGCAACAGGCTAATTAAGCTGTAGGAAATTCGAATTTAACCCCCAAACACGCGGATTTATTCTAACCATGATTCTCGACGCCACCGACCTGCGCCTCCTGCATTTCCTGCAACAGGATGGCCGCATCAGCAACCAGGAACTGGCGGAAAAAGTCGCACTGTCGCCGTCCGCCTGCCTGCGCCGTTTGCGCTTGCTGGAGAGCGAGGGAATCATCAGCGGCTACCGCGCAGTGCTGAATGCGGAGCAATTGGGGATCGAGCTGGAGGCCATCGTCCACCTGTCGTTACGCCAGGATGTGGAGGATTGGCATGAGACGTTCATCAAGAAAGTGCAGGGCTGGCCGGAAGTGGCCAGCGCCTACGTGATCACCGGCGCCAGCAACTATGTGCTGCGGGTGCAGGCCCGCAACCTCAAGCATTTTTCGGACTTTATCGTGAACCACCTGAACCGCACGGCGGGGGTGATGGATATACGCTCGGAGATTGTGCTGCAGAAGATCAAGGATCGGGATGAGGTGTTGGACCTGGTCATCCGCAAATAGCGGCAACACCACCGCACTCTGTGGGAGCTGGCTTGCCTGCGATGACGGTGGTGAATGCACCATTGCTATCGCAGGCAAGCCAGCTCCCACATTTTTAACCGCGTTTAGTCCTCAAGGGCGCGCACGCGCTGCATGCGCTTTTGCTCTACCGGCGCATCCGCCACTTGCAACTCAAAGTCGAAATCAATCTGCGCAAACCGCCCTTCCACGCCAAACTCTCGCGCCAACTGCGGATCTTCACTGAAGCGAATCTCGGCGATCAACTCATCCCGCGTCGCATAGGCAAAATCATCATGCAGGTACGGGTCATCCGACAGGTTGATCTGCGTGGTCAGGTGTCGATGCCCCGGCGCCGAAATGAAGAAGTGAATATGCGCCGGCCGCTGCCCGTGGCGCCCCAGTTGATCGAGCAGTTGCTGGGTCGGCCCGGTCGGCGGGCAGCCGTAGCCCGACGGCACGATACTGCGAAACCGGTAGTTGCCCTGAGCATCGGTCTCGATGCGCCGGCGCAGGTTGAACTCGGACTGCGTGGGATCGAACCACGAATAGGTGCCACCGGTATTGGCCTGCCACACGTCCACAATCGCCCCCGCCAGCGGCTTGCCCTCGGTGTCGCGTACTTGCCCGCGCATGAACAGCGGCACCGCGTCGTCCTTGCCATCATCCAGTCGCGCCTCATACTTCGACAGCGGCGCACCGGCCACATACAACGGGCCTTCGATGGTGCGCGGTGTGCCGCCGGATTTGCCGGCTTCCTCGTCGGCGGCGTCCATCAACAGGTCGAGGTAATGCTCCAGGCCCAGCCCGGCGGCGAGCAAGCCAGCTTCCTGGTTCTTGCCCAAGTCGTTCAGATAGTTGACCGCCTTCCAGAACTCTTCCGGGGTCACTTCCAGGTCTTCGATGATGTTCACGGTGTCGCGCAGGATCCGGTAGATCAGCGCCTTGGTACGCGGGTTACCGCCGTCATTGAGGTTGCCGCTGGCTTCTTCGAGAAACTGTTGGGCATGGGCAGTCTGGGACAGTCGGATGGACATGGTGCATTCCTCATCTTGTAGTTATTAGGGTGAAAACCGGCTTAGCGGTCATCCTCATGGATCGACGACGGGTGACGGCACAGGGCATTCACTTCGATGGCCATGTAGGGAAAGAGCGGCAGTTGCATCAACACATCGTGCAGGTCCTGCACGCTGTCGACATCGAACACGCTGTAGTTCGCGTAATGCCCGGCGATGCGCCACAGGTGGCGCCATTTGCCTTGCTGTTGCAGGCGCTGCGCCAAGGCTTTTTCTTCGGCCTTGAGCGCAGCGGCGCGCTCGGGATTCATATCGAGGGGCAGGTTCACGGTCATTTTTACGTGGAACAACATGGCAGGCGCCTCTTAGTGTTTGTCACGACGGAAGAACGCCAGGCGCTCTTCATCGATGGCCAGGCCCAGGCCCGGTGCGGTGGAAACATGCAGCTGGAAATCGCGGTACACCGGCGGTTCGGTGAGGATGTCTTCGGTGAGCAACAACGGGCCGAACAACTCGGTGCCCCATGCCAGTTTGTTCAGCGTGAGAAAGGCATGGGCCGAGGCCAGGGTGCCGATGCCGCCTTCGAGCATGGTGCCGCCGTACAGGCCGATGCCCGCCGCTTCGGCAATGGCGGCCGTACGCAGTACGGCGCGCGGGCCGCCGTTCTTGGCGATCTTCAACGCAAACACCGAGGCCGCACCTTCGCGGGCCAGGTTGAAGGCATCCTCGACACATTCGATGGACTCATCCGCCATGATCGGCGCCGGGCTCGACAGGTTGAGCCGCACCATGCCGCCACGGTTGTTGCGGGAGATGGGTTGTTCGATCAGGTCGATGCCGTTGTCGCCGAGCACCTTGCAGGCACGCAGTGCCACCGCCTCATCCCAGGCCTGGTTGACGTCGACGCGCACACTGGCGCGGTCGCCCAGGGCTTTTTTGATCGCGATCACATGGGCCAGGTCGTGGCTGACTTCACCGGCGCCGATCTTCAATTTGAAAATGCGGTGGCGGCGCAGGTCGAGCATCTTTTCCGCTTCGGCAATGTCCTTTTCCGTGTTGCCGCTGGCCAGGGTCCAGGCCACTGGCAAGGCATCGCGCACACGGCCGCCGAGCAGTTCGCTGACCGGCAGGTTCAAGCGTTTGCCCAGTGCATCGAGCAAGGCGCTTTCGATCCCGGACTTGGCAAAGGTGTTGCCGCGAATGCTGCGTTCCAGGCGCAACATGGCCGCGTTGATATTGCTCGCGTCCTGGCCGATCAGCAGCGGCGCGAAGTGGCGGTCGATGTTGACCTTGATGCTATCAGGGCTTTCATTGCCGTAGCTCAGGCCGCCAATGGTGGTGGCTTCACCGATGCCTTCGATACCGTCGGCGCAACGCAGGCGGATGATCACCAAGGTCTGGTTTTGCATCGTGTGCATCGCCAGCTTGTGCGGGCGAATGGTGGGGAGGTCGACGATGATCGTGTCGATCGACTCGATGGCGCAAATCGGCATGGCTATACCCGTTGGGTTCTTTTTAGGTTTGAGCCGATTCTGTGCCGTATTTTTAAAGGCTTCCAATATAGAATGGGTCTGAAGCAATACCCTCAAGGTATGAAAGGAGTGGTTATGGAATTGCGTCATCTGCGCTATTTCCAGGTGCTGGGGGAAACCCTCAACTTCACCCGCGCCGCCGAACGTTTGCACATCGCCCAGCCGCCGTTGAGCCGGCAGATCCAGCAATTGGAAGATGAGTTGGGGGTGATCCTGCTGGAGCGTGGCCGACCGTTGCGGCTGACCGAAGCCGGGCGGTTCTTCTATGAGCATGCCAACGTGCTGCTGGAACAACTGAGCAAGGTCTGCGACAACACCCGGCGCATCGGCCAAGGCGAGAAGACTTGGCTGGGCATCGGCTTTGCGCCCTCGACCCTGTATGGCGTGCTGCCGGAACTGATCCGCCGGCTGCGCACCCATGAGGCGCTGGAGCTGGAGTTGGGGCTGGCGGAAATGACCACCTTGCAGCAGGTCGAAGCGCTCAAGGCCGGGCGCATCGACGTGGGGTTCGGGCGGATTCGCATCGACGACCCGGCCATCGTCCAGCGCGTTTTGGTGGAGGATCGGCTGGTTGCCGTGCTGCCTGCCGGCCACCCGTTGCTCGATGCGCCCGCCACCCTCGCCCAACTGGCCGCCGAGCCCTTTGTGCTCTACCCCGGCAACCCGCGCCCCAGCTACGCCGACCATGTGATCGCGCTGTTCGACGCCCATGGCCTGAGCCTTAAGGTGGCGCAGTGGACCAACGAATTGCAGACCGCCATTGGCCTGGTCGGCGCCGGCATGGGCGTGACGCTGGTGCCCGCCTCGGTGCAAGTGCTGCACCGTGCGGACATCGGCTACACGCCGGTGGTGGAGGCCACGGCAACCTCGCCGATCATCCTCAGCCGACGGGTGAATGACCAGTCGCCGGGGCTCAGTCATTGCCTGCAACTGGTGGAAGAGTTGATCTAGCTACGCAGGCGCCGCGCATCATTGCGCTGCAGGGTCTGGCTGGGAGACTCATCGAACAGCTTGCGATACTCCGCCGAAAATCGCCCAAGGTGGGTAAAGCCCCAGCCCAGGGCAATCTCGGAGATGGTGCAGGTAGAGCCCTGTTCAAGGATGGCCTGGCGCACTGCAGAGAGCCGATGCTTTTTCAAATAGGCCATCGGTGACAGCGCAAAGTATTTGCGAAAGGCATCGAACAACTTGAACCGCGATACGCCGGCCGCGGCCTCCAGGTCTTCCAGATGCACGGCGTCCCGAGCATTGTCGTGGATGTACTGGCGCGCACGGATCAGGTAATGCGGCAGTTTCACACCGAGGACATCGCGCAGCTCTTCGGAGTAATTGTTCGGCTGGGCCAGGATCAGGCCCTTGATCAGCGAGCTTTCCAGGTCACGGGAAAACGCCGGTTGCTCATACAATTCACTGCCGTGTTCCAACTCCGCGATGAAGTAGCGTGCCATGCGCCACCACGCCGCCGAAGCGCCGTCCACCGCGTCCATCACCGACTCAAAGCGCAGCGGCGCCTCAATCGGCCGTTGCAGCAAACCTTCCAGCGACTCACTCATCGCCGCCCGCGTGATCACCACCTGCAACTTGCGACAGTCGCCGGAAATCGCCAGCACCTGATGCTCGTTGGGCGAGATGATCACGCCCTGGTCGCGGTTGGAGCTCAGGCGCTCACCGTTCTTGCTCAACTCCTGCTCGCCCACCAACGGCAGGCTCAGGCTGTAGCTGCTGAAGTGCTCCGCGTCTTCGATGTCGATGGTCACGTCGGTGCCGTATTCGATCACGCCCAAGGTGGTGGCGCGAGACTTGAACATGTTGGCACTGTGGTGGAAACGCAGGCGCTCGGGCGTGGCGGTGGCCAGGCGATGGGGCCCGCAGATGCCGGACATCCAGCTGCGTGCGCCTTCCAGGTCGAAGCGTTGAATCGTTTGGCTGCTCATCAGGGTGCACCCACGGCGGTTAGGCTGTTGCGCGCTCTGGCGGCGCGTCGTTGTTGTTCGACAGCAAATAATGCGCCACGCCGGCGCAATGGCCAGCGGGTGGATAGCAATGGTCGACTAAGTGGATAAGCCGCCGACTTTTGCGGCCATTGCCTTGCCAGACAGTAGCGCATCCCGTCACCGCTGCGCACCGGGTTGGGTATTTGCTGCCCAATTATCCGGCGCAGGTTCCCCCACTAAGCGGATAGCCCGCGCCCTGCCCCGCTGCCTCTAATAAACCACCGATTAGCCCTATCAAAAGGTGCCTCCCATGAGTGGTGCAAGAAGCGTCGAGCAGTGGAAAACATTTATCGAAGGTTGTCTGGATTTTCGCCCGGCGGATGCAGTGTTCCGCATCGCCCGTGACATGTTCACCGAGCCGGAACTGTTCGATCTGGAGATGGAACTGATCTTCGAAAAGAACTGGATCTACGCCTGCCACGAAAGCGAACTGGCCAATAACCACGACTTCGTGACGATGCGCGCCGGGCGCCAGCCAATGATCATCACCCGCGACGGCGAAGGCCACCTCAACGCGCTGATCAACGCCTGCCAGCATCGCGGCACAACCTTGACGCGGGTCGGCAAGGGCAACCAGTCCACCTTCACCTGCCCGTTCCATGCCTGGTGCTACAAGAGCGATGGCCGGCTGGTGAAGGTCAAGGCGCCGGGGGAATACCCGGAGGGTTTCGACAAGGCGACGCGCGGGCTGAAAAAAGCCCGCATCGAGAGCTACAAAGGCTTCGTGTTCATCAGCCTGGATGTGGCAGGCACCGACAGCCTGGAAGACTTCCTGGGCGACGCCAAAGTGTTCTTCGACATGATGGTCGCCCAGTCCGCTACCGGTGAGTTGGAGGTATTGCCGGGCAAATCCGCCTACACCTACGACGGCAACTGGAAGCTGCAAAACGAGAACGGCCTGGACGGTTATCACGTCAGCACCGTGCACTACAACTACGTGGCCACGGTGCAGCATCGCCAGCAAGTGAACACCGAGAACGGCACCGGCGCAGGCAGCACCCTCGATTACAGCAAGCTCGGCGCGGGTGACGCCAACACCGATGACGGCTGGTTCGCCTTCAACAATGGTCACAGTGTGTTGTTCAGCGACATGCCCAACCCCAGCGTGCGCTCCGGCTACGCCACGATCATGCCGCGCCTGGTGGAAGAACACGGCCAGCCAAAGGCCGAGTGGATGATGCACCGCCTGCGCAACCTGAATATCTACCCCAGCCTGTTCTTCCTCGACCAGATCAGCTCGCAGCTGCGCATTATCCGTCCGGTGGCGTGGAACAAAACCGAGATCATCAGCCAGTGCCTGGGGGTGAAGGGTGAATCCGACGCGGATCGCGAAAACCGTATTCGTCAGTTCGAGGACTTTTTCAACGTGTCGGGCATGGGCACACCGGATGACCTGGTGGAATTTCGCGAAGCCCAACGCGGCTTCCAGGGCCGCCTGGAACGCTGGAGCGACATATCACGGGGCAGCCACCGCTGGGAAACCGGCCCCACGCCCAACAGCGAAGCCATCGGCATCCAACCGGCCATGACCGGCACCGAATTCACCCATGAAGGCCTCTACGTGAACCAGCATCGCAACTGGCAGCAGTTCCTGCTCAAGGGCCTGGACAGACAAGCACTGACATTGCGGGAGGTGAAGTGATGAATGCGCAACTGCAGTACCAGATCGAGCAGTTCTTCTACCGCAAATCCGAGCTGTGCGACGCCCAGGACTGGGACGCCTATGTGCAGCTGTTCGACCCGCAGAGCGAGTTCCACCTGCCGCAGTGGGACTCGGAACACGTCTACACCCGTGATCCCAAGCGCGAGATGTCGTTGATCTACTACGCCAACCGCTCGGGCCTGGAAGACCGTGTGTTCCGTTTGCGCACCGGCAAAGCCGCGTCGGCGACACCGATGCCGCGCACCTTGCACCTGATCAATAACGTGCGCGTGGCGGAGCAGGCGGAGGGAACGCTGGAGGTGCGGCTGAACTGGCACACGTTGTTTTACCGACTGGCTACGTCAGAGCAGTTCTACGGACATGCGACCTACAGCCTCAAGCCGAATGGCGACAGTTGGTTGATCACCCGCAAGCATGCGTTGCTGCTCAACGACACCATCAACTCGGTGCTGGATTTCTATCACCTCTAACCCAGCACATCACACCTTGTGGCGAGGGAGCTTGCTCCCGCTGGGCTGCGTAGCGGCCCCAAAATCTTGTGAGCGCTGCGCACTCCAGCGGGAGCAAGCTCCCTCGCCACAAGTTATGCGCCAGCAATACATGCGTGGAGTTTCGCGAATGAATCACAAAGTAGCCTTCAGTTTTGCCGACGGCAAAACCCTGTTTTTCCCGGTGGGCTCCCATGAAATCCTGCTGGATGCAGCGCTGCGCAACGGCATCAAGATCCCACTGGATTGCCGTGAGGGTGTCTGCGGCACCTGCCAGGGCCGTTGCGAGTCCGGCGATTACAGCCAGGACTATGTCGACGAAGAGGCGCTGTCCAGCCTCGACCTGCAACAGCGCAAGATGCTCAGTTGCCAGACGCGGGTGAAGTCCGACGCGACGTTCTATTTCGACTTTGATTCGAGCCTGTGCAACGCGCCGGGGCCGGTTCGGGTCAAGGGCAGCGTGAGCGCGGTGGAGCAGGTGTCGGCCAGCACGGCGATCCTGCAGGTGCAGTTGGATCAGGCGCTGGACTTTCTGCCGGGCCAATATGCCCGCCTAGCGGTGCCTGGCACGGACAGTTGGCGGTCCTATTCTTTCGCCAACCTGCCGGGCAATCACCTGCAATTTTTAGTGCGCCTGTTGCCCGATGGGGTGATGAGCAACTACCTGCGCGAGCGTTGCCAAGTGGGCGATGAGCTGTTGATGGAAGCGCCCCTTGGCGCCTTCTACCTGCGCCACGTCACCCAGCCATTGGTACTGGTGGCGGGTGGCACGGGGTTATCGGCCTTGCTGGGCATGCTCGATGAACTGGCCGCCAAGGGTTGTGACCAACCGGTGCACCTGTATTACGGCGTGCGCGGTGCCGAAGACTTGTGCGAAGCGGCGCGTATCCAGGGTTATGCTGCAAAAATTCCGAAGTTCCGCTACACCGAAGTCCTCAGCGCACCTTCAGAGGATTGGCCCGGCAAGCGCGGCTACCTCACTGAGCATTTTGACCTGGCCGAATTGCGGGACAGTTCGGCGGATATGTACCTGTGCGGCCCCCCTCCAATGGTCGAATCCATCCAGCAATGGCTGGCGGATCAGGCACTTGATGGCGTTCAGCTGTATTACGAAAAGTTTACGCAGAGTAATATCTGACCCTCAGTACTTCTGAGGGGCTGATGCGGCGTGCACTCACCCTCAAGAAAAACAAGTAGAAGGGAATGTTAATGGCGGATGACATGGTTAACCCGGTAGGGCCTCAAGCGTGGCTTGAAGAACCGGCACATTCAGCTGATCGCCTTGGGAGGGGCGATCGGCACGGGGTTGTTCCTCGGCTCGGCCGGGGTGCTCAAGTCGGCGGGGCCGTCGATGATCCTGGGCTACGCGATTGCCGGTTTCATCGCGTTCCTGATCATGCGCCAGCTCGGCGAAATGATCGTTGAAGAGCCGGTGGCCGGTTCCTTCAGCCACTTCGCGCACAAATACTGGGGCGGCTACGCGGGCTTCCTGGCGGGTTGGAACTACTGGGTACTCTACGTGCTGGTGGGCATGGCCGAACTGACGGCGGTGGGCAAGTACATCCAGTTCTGGTGGCCGGAGATCCCGACCTGGGTCAGTGCACTGGTGTTCTTTGTCGCGGTGAACCTGATCAACACCCTGAACGTGAAGTTCTTCGGTGAGGCCGAGTTCTGGTTCGCGATCATCAAGGTGGTGGCGATTGTCGGCATGATCGTGCTCGGCTGCTACCTGCTGTTCAGCGGCACCGGCGGCCCACAAGCCTCGGTCAGCAACCTGTGGAGCCACGGCGGGTTCTTCCCGAATGGCGGCATGGGGCTGTTGATGTCCATGGCGTTCATCATGTTCTCGTTCGGTGGCCTGGAGCTGGTGGGCATCACTGCCGCCGAAGCCAGCGAGCCGCGCAAGGTGATCCCGAAGGCGATCAACCAGGTGGTCTACCGGATCCTGATTTTCTACGTCGGCGCCCTGACCGTACTGCTGTCGCTGTACCCGTGGGACCAGTTGCTGCAAACCCTCGGCGCCTCGGGCGATGCCTACAGCGGTAGCCCGTTCGTGCAGATCTTCTCGCTGATCGGCAACGACACCGCCGCGCACATCCTCAACTTCGTGGTGCTGACCGCGGCGTTGTCGGTGTACAACAGCGGCGTGTACTGCAACAGCCGCATGCTGTTCGGCCTGGCCGAGCAAGGCGATGCACCGAAATCGCTGATGAAGCTGAACAAGCAAGGTGTGCCGATCCGCGCCCTGGCGATTTCGGCGCTGGTGACGATGCTGTGCGTGGTGGTCAACTACGTGGCACCGCAGAGCGCGCTGGAACTGCTGTTCGCGCTGGTGGTTGCCTCACTGATGATCAACTGGGCGCTGATCAGCATCACCCACATCAAGTTCCGCAAAGCCATGAGCGAACAAGGCCTGACGCCATCGTTCAAGACCTTCTGGTTCCCGTTCAGCAACTACCTGTGCCTGGCGTTCATGGTGATGATCATCAGCGTGATGCTGGCGATTCCGGGCATCAGCGAGTCGGTGTATGCGATGCCGGTGTGGGTGGGGATTATCTACATTGCCTACCGGTTGCGGGTCAGAAAGGCCAAGATGGCAGTCGCCTGATTACTGACTGACAGCCAATAAAAAGCCCCGGAATTCCGGGGCTTTTTGTTTAGAGCGTTGAGCGTACTCGCCACAGCTCTGGGAACAGCACGGTATCTAGCATCTTGCGCAAATACCCCACCCCTTCCGTGCCACCGGTTCCCGGCTGAAAGCCGATAATCCGCTCGACCGTGGTCACATGGCGGAAGCGCCACTGACGGAACGAGTCCTCCAGGTCGATAAACTTTTCGGCCAACTGATACAAATCCCAATACCGGCTCGGATCGCGATACACCTCGCGCCACGCCGCCTCCACCGATTCATCGTGAACCGTCGCCGCCGTCGGGTCGCGCTCGGCGCGTTTCGGATCAATCGCCAGACCCGCCTTGACCATCAGGTTGATCGCCTCGTCATACAGCGACGGCGTGGCAATCGCCACTTTCAACTCGTTCAACAGCTCTGGCCGATGGGCGTGGGGCCGCAACAGCGCCGCGCTTTTATTGCCGAGGATAAATTCGATCTCACGGTACTGGAACGACTGAAACCCCGACGACTGCCCCAGGAACGGGCGGATCGACTTGTACTCCGACGGCGTCATCGTCGCCAGCACCGCCCAGGCGTGCACCAGTTGGTCGAAGATCCTCGACACCCGCGCCAGCATCTTGAACGCCGGCGGCAGCTCGCCCAGGCGCACGTGTTCGCGGGCGGCCTTGAGTTCGTGGAGCATCAGTTTCATCCACAGCTCGGAGGTCTGGTGCTGGATGATGAAGAGCATTTCGTTGTGGTCCGGCGACAGCGGATGCTGGGCGCTGAGGACTTTGCCCAGGTCCAGGTAATCGCCGTAGCTCATGGACTCGGAAAAATTCAGTTCGGCGTTATGCCATTCTTCAGGCGGCTGGTAGTCAGCAGAGAAAGGACATTGGCTCATCGCGTGGGCTCCTTGAGCGGGCGCAAGATTGCGCGGACCGGGCTGGCATCGAGGTTGGCAAACCGCAGCGGCAGTGCGATCAATTCATAGTCGCCCTCCGGTACGTCATCGAGCACGATGCCTTCGAGAATCGCCATGCCATGACGGGCCACGGCGTTGTGGGAATCCATGGTCTTGGACTGCTGCGGGTCCAGGGATGGCGTATCGATGCCGATCAAGCGCACACCCAGGCTGGCTAGCAGCTCGATGGTTTGCGGAGCGATGGCGGTGAAATTCGAATCCCATTCAGTCAGCGGCGCTTGTGGATAAGTGCGCAGCAGCACGCGCTCGGGCAAGTTATCCACACGGCCTTCCAACTGATGCGGCTGCACCAGCGCACCGCTGTCCAGACAATGCAGCACCCGGCATGGCCCCAGGTACACATCCAACGACACCTCGCCAATCGGCGCGCCGTCCGCGCTGTAATGCAGCGGCGCATCCACGTGGGCGCCGGTATGTGGGGATAGCGTGATACGCCCGACATTCACCGGACACTCCGGGCCAAACTGCCACACGCGCTCTTCCTGGAACGGCGTATCCCCCGGCCAGGTCGGGGTCGCCGTACTCAAGGGCGGGCTGATATCCCACCACGTTTTTATTGGGTTCATTTCAGGGCTCTCGGCGGTTACTGGGGTGAATGATACGAGGGCGTGCTGCGAATTTTCTTGCGAATTCTGGCGTGAAGCGGGAAATCTTTCGCACTTACTGCGAGGAAATAGCGGATTGGTGATGGGTTATATCAAATAAACACCGCTGCGCTTCTGGGCATCCCGATGTCGAGTTCAGACCACTGACCCAACGCCCAAGGCCTTAGGGTGGATCTTTCCATTCCCTGCCCTGGAGACATCATGTCCAAGCCCATCACCGTACTGCGCGACACCCATCCCCTGCCGGTCCTGGACGCCTGCAAATGGGAAAAACTCGAAGGCGACCCGCACACCGTCAACCTCAACGCCTACACCAGCGAAGACGGCAGCAAGATCATGGGCACGTGGATCTGCACCCCTGGCAAATGGTACGTGGACTACGTGAAGTGGGAATACTGCCACTTCCAGGAAGGCTACTGCATCATCACCCCGGAAGGCCTGGAGCCGATTCACTTGCGGGCTGGGGATATCTTTGTGGTGGAGCCGGGGATGAAGGGGACGTGGGAAGTGGTGGAGACGGTGCGTAAGTATTTTGTGTTTGCGTGAGCCGCAAAAACCCGGGAGCCCACTATTAGCAGGCTCCCGGAAAACGCCCCTATTTGGGCTTGCGATAGCTGTTGATAATCGCCGAGAAGTCTTTACCCCCTTCCCCACGCTGGCTCATCGATTGATACAACTGCTGGGCCACAGCGCCCAGAATCACGGGTTGCTTGGCCTGACGCGCCGCTTCGGTGGCCAAGCCCAAATCCTTGAGCATCAGGTCAGCACCAAACCCACCGGTGTAACCCCGCGACGACGGCGCGGTTTCGATCACGCCCGGCCATGGGTTGTAGGTGTCGGAACTCCAGCAACGCCCGGTCGAGCTGTTGATGATCCCCGCCAGCACTTGCGTGTCGATACCCAGCGCATCGCCCAACGCCATGGCTTCGCTGACACCGACCATGCTGATCCCCAACAACAGGTTGTTGCAGATCTTGGCGATTTGCCCAGTGCCGACCTCACCGCAATGCACGATGTTGCGGCCCATCTGCGCCAGCACCGGCTGCAGGGTGGCGAACAGTTCGGGGGTGGCGCCGACCATGAAGGTCAGCGTCCCGGCTGCGGCGCCGCCCGTGCCCCCGGAGACGGGGGCGTCGGCCACGGTCACACCTTGCTTGGCCGCCGCAGCCGCCACATCGCGGATGGTCTGCGGGTCGATAGTGCTGCAATCCACCGCCGGTACGCCTTGGCCGATGCCGGCCAGTACGCCGTCTTCATTCAGCCACACGCTGCGCACATGCGCCGCCGCCGGCAACATGGTGATCACCAGTTCAGCGCCCGTGGCCGCATCACGCGGTGAATCGCTGATGGTGCCACCCAGCTCGGCCAGCTCCTTGAGCACCGTCTGGTTCAGGTCGAACAGGTTCAGCGCATGGCCGGCCTTGATCAGGTTGCGGGCCATGGGTGCGCCCATGTTGCCCAAGCCGATAAATGCAATCTTCATGGTCGTCTCCCGGGATCAGCGCAGGTTGATGGTGGTGTTGACGCCATCGTTGACCGTGTCGTCATCGAACCAGCGGCTGGTGACGGTTTTGGTCTGGGTGTAGAACTGCACCACTTGCTTGCCGTACGGGCCGAGGTCGCCGAGCTTGGAGCCACGGGAACCGGTGAAGCTGAAGAACGGCACCGGCACCGGGATCGGGATGTTGATGCCGACCTGGCCCACGTCGATTTCGCTCTGGAACTTGCGCGCCGCCGCGCCGCTCTGGGTGAACAGGCCGGTGCCGTTGCCGAACGGGTTGGCGTTGACCAGGGCGATGGCCTCGTCGAGGGTCGCCACTTCCAGCACCACCAGCACCGGGCCGAAGATTTCCTGGGTGTAGATCTGCATATCGGTGGTCACGCCCGAGAACAGGGTCGGGCCGACAAAGTTGCCTTGCTCGAAGCCCGGCACCTTGATGTCGCGGCCGTCCAGTTCCAGCTTGGCGCCTTCTTTTACGCCGCTTTCAATCAGTTCCAGGATGCGTGCCTTGGCACGCTTGGAGATCACCGGGCCGACATCGGTGCCCGCTTCACTGCCGGCGTTGACCTTGAGTTTTTGCGCCAGCGCTTTCAGGTCCGGCAACCATTGCTTGGACGCGCCCACCAGCACCACCACCGAAGTGGCCATGCAACGCTGACCCGCCGCGCCAAAACCGGCGCCGACCAGGGCATTGAGGGTGTGTTCGCGGTTGGCATCCGGCAGCACCACGGCGTGGTTCTTGGCGCCCATCATCGACTGCACACGCTTGCCGTGTTTGCCGGCCAGGTCATACACGTGAGTACCCACGGCGGTCGAGCCGACAAAGGACACGGCCTTGATATCTTTATGGGTGCACAGCGCATCCACCACATCCTTGCCGCCGTGTACCACGTTGAGCACACCAGCCGGCACGCCAGCTTCCAGCGCCAGCTCCACCAGCAGCATCGTCGACAACGGGTCCTGCTCGGACGGCTTGAGCACGAAGGTGTTACCGCAAGCAATCGCCATCGGGAACATCCACAGCGGAATCATCGCCGGGAAGTTGAACGGCGTAATGCCGGCGCACACGCCAATGGGTTGGCGCAGGGTGTAGGTATCGACGCCACCGGCAACGTTTTCAGCGAACTCGCCCATTTGCAGGCTACCGATGGAGCAGGCGTGTTCCACCACTTCCAGGCCACGGAAAATATCGCCCTCGGCATCGGCAATGGTCTTGCCCTGCTCGTTGCTGAGCACCACGGCGATGCGCTTGGAATGTTCGCGGATCAAGGCTTGCAGCTTGAGCATGATGCGCATGCGTGCGCCGATCGGCGTCAGCTTCCAGGTCTGGAAGGCACGATGGGCAGCGTCGATGGCAGCGTTGACTTCATCGGCGGTGGCGAACGGGACTTTGGCCAGCACCTCTTGGGTGGCCGGGTTGACGATGTCTTGCCACTCGGTGGTCTTGGACTCGACCCACTCGCCGTTGATCAGCAACTTGACCTGTTGCACGGAAATATCGGCAGATGCGTTCATGTGGTCTCCAATCTTATATTTATGCAGAGACAAGGCGCGTAACCGCCTTGGGAAATGAGGCGTTCGGACTGTTTTTGGAGTATAGATGTGCAAATCTCTAATAAGAACGCACATAAAAGCCGGACCAATATGCAAAAAAACATCACGTCGCTGGGCTCCCTGAACTGGGATGACCTGAAGTTTTTCCTCGAAGTGGCCCGTACCCGCAAGGCCAGCGTGGCCGCCAAGCGCCTGGCGGTGGACTACACCACGGTGTCGCGGCGCATCAGTTCATTGGAAGTGTCACTCGGTACGTTGCTGTTCGAAAAATCCCGGACCAACGGCTTCGTCCTCACCACCGAAGGCCAGCGTTTGCTGGGCTACGCCGAGTCCATCGAAAGCACCCTGCACATGGCCTGCGAGCAAGTCTCCGGTTCCGGCGTGGCGCTGTCGGGCCATGTACGCATGGGCTGCACCGAAGGGTTCGGCAGCTTTTTCGTCACCCCGCAATTGAGCCACTTCGTCGACACCTACCCCGCAATCTCGGTGGACATCCTGCCCCTGCCCCACTTCATCAGCCTGTCCAAGCGCGAAGCCGACATCGTCATCGCCCTGGAACGCCCGGAACATGGGCCCTATGTGTGCTGCAAATTGTGCGACTACAAACTGCAGCTGTACGCGACCCAGGAATACCTCGACCAACACCCGCCAATCCGCAAACCGGCGGATTTGGCCGAGCATCCGTTTATCAGCTATGTGGATGACTTGGCGTTCAGCTCGGAGTTGCTGTACCTGGCCAACGTGGTGCCCGGCGCCAGCGCCAGTTTGCGTAGCACGAGCGTGATTGCGCAGTACGTGGCGGCGCAGCAGGGGCGGTCGATGGCGATATTGCCGTGTTTTTTGGCGGCGCAGGATCCACGGTTGTTGCCGGTGTTGGGGGAGCAGATTTCCATCACTCGCCAGTTCTGGATGTATTGCCGGGAGGATCTGAGGAAGTTGAAGCGGATTACGTTGTTGTGGGACTACATCAGGGAAGTGACGGAGCAGAATCAGGGGTTGTTGATGGGGGAGACCAGGGAGATCAGGTTCGCGGATTAAAGGGCCATCAACGATGATTCGCTTTAATTTGCAGGACGTTTCCTAGAGAATCTCCGGCCTATTGTGCCTTAGGGTTCGAGTCATTAGCCTCCGTACTTCGCTGACATCAGCGAACGGGTTTAGCGACCCGAACCCGGACACAGCCTCCAACGGCAAGCGCTTCATGCTCGTCGTTGTCGTGTTATGGCGGCTGTGCGTGGGAGACCTTCGGGTCTGCCGGGTCCTGGGTCCGGTTCGCTAACCTGCGTACAGCTGCCACCCTTTCATGTTTAGCGACATGAGTGGGTGGCTCCCTAAACTCCCAGGTATAGATCATGACTAAAATCGTCCCCGACCCACCGCTTTCTTCCATCACCACCCTCGGCGTCGTCACCTTCGGCGATTACGGCGAAAACGAAAAACCCCTGTTCCGCGTCAACGCCGGCATGCCCATTGAGGAAGCGTTAGAGCATGCCTCCACCTTGCTTTTCTACTCCAAGAAACTCGCGATGGAAGCCGCCATGGATGTACGCGGCGAGCAATACGCGTGGGCCGCGCATTACCTGTGTGAGATGGGCAAAGCCGTGGTCGATGACCTGACGCAAGCGATGACGCCAAGCCGTTAAGCGATGACCGCTCGAATGCGGGAGGAGCCCTGCTCCTTCCCACATTTAAACGGCGGTGGTCCCGGCTATTTGCGGATACCGAGCCCGAACTTCGCGCAGGAACTCACCCGCACGGGTCTTGAGCCATTCAATCAGCCGCGCAATATCCGGCTCTGACTGCCGCCCATTTCGACAAATGATGTAGTAGGCCGCTGGGGACATCATCACGGGGCTTTTCAACGCAACCAATGCACCGTTTTCCAATTGGTCATACACCAACGCAGTCCTGCCCAGCGCAATCCCTGTGCCCTTTACCGCCAGACTGATCGCCAGGCTCGAATCCGGAAATCGCGGCCCATGGTGATAAGGCGGCGTCGGAAGGCCCTGAAACGCAAACCAGCTTTCCCACCCCGGACATACCTGATCGTCCACCCGATGAATCAGCGGGTATTGGGCCACATCCCCCGGCGCGATATCCCCCTTCAACCGTAGAAATTCCGGCGAGCAAACGGGAAACACCGCGTCACGCATCAGCAGTTCAACATGGTGATCCGGGTAATCGCCATACCCCATCACCACCGCGACATCGTATTGATGCGCTTCCAGACTGGTGCTGCTGATGTCGGCGCTGGTCAACACCAGATCAAGGTTGAACGAAGCCTCAGTGTGAGAGCCGTGCATCCTGGGGATCAGCCATGTCGAGCAGAGCGAGGACGTGCATGAGAGGTACAGCGGTCGGGACTTTGCGGGGTTGAGTGAATGCAAGACCCCATCCAGCGCCTTGAAAAATCCGTCGGTGATCGGCAACAAAGCCTGCCCTGCGGACGTCAGCTTAACGCCGCGCGAATGCCGCTCAAACAACTGCACGCCCCACCACTCCTCCAGGCCTGCAATTTGATGGCTGATGGCACTGGCGGTGAGGTTAAGCTGCGACGCCGCACGCGCAAAGCTACCGGTTTGCGCAGCGCTGACGAACGCTTGAAGCATCGGAGTGGGAGGCGGACGCTGGGCCATCAGGTGCTCACTTTGATCAAGATGATCCCGCAAACAATGACGAATGCCGACAGCATCCGTCGCCAACCGAACCGTTCGTGAAAGAACAGCGCGGCAATAATGGCGCCGATAATAACACTGGTTTCCCGCAGCGCTGAGACCTTGGCCACCGCGTCCAGCGACAACGCAAACAACACCAATCCGTAAGACGCCAGGTAAAAAACACCGCCCAACAGGCCGACTCGCCAATGCCCACGTATCGCACGCATCAAGGCCAAACGCTCCCTGGAAAACGCCAGCACCGGGATCGGAATGCTCTGGAATACCGTCAGGTAGATGATGTATTGCAACACCGTTTCACTGGCTCTCACGCCTTTGGCGTCCACCACCGTGTAAGCCGCGATAAACGCCCCGGCACACACCGCCATCAGGATCGGCTTGAGCATCTGCGCCGTCATCCTGCGCACAAAGGTCAGGCTGATAATGCCTACACAAATCAACACCACACCCGCCAGCGCCTCGCGTGACAACTGCTCATGCAACAGAAAGTAGGAAAACAACGCGACCAGTACCGGCGGTATCCCACGCATCACCGGGTACACCTGCCCGAAATCTCCCGTTTCATAGGCTTTGATCAGAAATAACCGATAGACCGTATTGAGTCCCACGGAGACGAGGATGTAGCCCCACACCTCCAGGCTCGGCACGCTGACAAACGGCAACGCCAACAGGCATATCACCAGCGCGGTGCCATCCACCATCGCCAAGGTCATGAAGCGACTGCTGCCGGCGCGGACGACAGCGTTCCAAGTGGCGTGCATGAAGGCTGAGATCAAGACCAGCGTGATCGCGATATCGGAGTTGTCCATGGGGCTCGGCTTGTGGCTGTTATCGGAGGATTTGAATGATGAGCTTTGGGGCGACTCAGAGCGGCCATTTAACTAAGCCGACTTCGTGCGAAAAAGCGAAACCTCGTCAGCCTAGCCATCAACATTCGTCATGGCAGAGCATTCCTAAGGAGTCATTACTTAGCGAACGCTGTTTCAGGCACACCGCAGAAACAACTGTGGGAGCTGGATTGCCAGCCCCCACAATTGATTGGGTTTCAAGTTGAGATGGGGGTAGTGACTCAGTCCGCAATCACCACAATCGATACCCGCCGATTCTCCGTGCGCCCCGCCACCGTGGTGTTCGGCGCCACCGGCTCGCTGCTGCCCAGTCCGCGCAGCTGGATGTTCTCTTCCTTCATGCCCACACCGGTCAACACCGCCGCCACGCTTTTTGCGCGGCGCAGGGACAGTTGCTGGTTGTAGGTTTCCTTGCCGGAAGCATCGGTGTGGCCGTCAACGCGCACGCGTTCGATGCCGACGCCCAGCAGGGCCTTGCCGATGCGTTGGACGATGTCGGTGCTGGGTTGGTTGAGGGTTTCGACGTCGCTGCCGAACAGCACTTTGCCGGACAGGCCGAATGCCCAGCCCTCGTCGGTCAGCTCAAAGCCTTGTTGCTTGAGGACGGCCACTTGCGCCGGGGTCAGCCCTTTGGGGGGCGGCGTCTGGCAGCCGCCGAGGGCGAGCAGTGCTACCAGCAAGGTGATAAACATGAAACGCGCGGTCGTGAACAAGGGATCAACTCCTGTGTTGAACGTTGACGACGGGGTTATCCGACTCCGCCGTTTGCTGGCCGCCCGAGGACAAACGCTTGGCCTGGTACATCGCCGCGTCGGCGGCATTGAGCAAGGTGCCAGGGGTGGCGCCATGATCGGGGTAAATGGCAATGCCGATACTGAGGGAGGTCAACACCTGGGTGTTGCCGGGCACGGGAATGGGCCGGTCCATGCTGGCGATGATCTTGTCGGCGATGCGCTCGGCGTCTTCCGCCTTGTGCAATGGCGCCAGCAGGATGGCGAACTCATCGCCGCCCAGGCGTGCCACCAGGTCATCTTCACGCAATTGCGCACGCACACGCTCGGCCACGGCGACGAGGACGGCGTCGCCGGCAGCGTGGCCAAAGCTGTCGTTGATCTCTTTGAAGCGGTCGCTGTCGAGGTACAGCACCGCCACCTGTTCCTTGGCCTTGGCCGCACTGCGCAGGGCGCGGATCAAACGGCCTTCGAAGAACGCACGATTGGGCAAGCCAGTGAGGCTGTCGTGGTTGGCCTGGTGGGCGAGGGATTCGTTCTCGCTTTGCAGGTGGCTCTGCCAGGCTTCCATTTCGCCGAGCAAGGCGTTGAAGTCACTGCCGAGGCTGTCGAGTTCGGCGATTTGCGCCGGTGGCACGCGGCGGTCGAAATCGCGCTCGCTACGGGCGGCATGGGCCACGGCGGCGAGGCTTTGCAATGGGCCGGTGATGCCACGCAACAGGCGCCGCGCCAGGTGCAGGGCAACCCATGCGCTGAGGGCGGTACAGATGAGGATCCCGGCCAGGCCGCTGAGCAGGAAGCGCAGCAGGCTACCGCCGTGGCCGGTGAGATGAATGCTGCCGATGGCTTTGCCTTGATGCAGGATCGGCTGGCTGATGGGTTGTTCGAGCAGGGTGTGCGCCAGCTCCAACTCGACCCGCGAGAGCATGCCGGTTTCCGGGCGTATCCACTTCGCCAACAGCTTGCCATTGGCATCGAAGACTTCGGCCTCGGCCACTTCTTCGGTGGAGGCAATCAGGCTGAGGGCTTCAGTGGCCGCCGCGCTGTCGTTGAACACCACCGCCGCTTCCACGGTGTAGTTGATGGAGCGTGCGATCAGGTGCAGGTTGTGCTCGGCATAGACCCGCAGCGCCAGTACGCCAAGCAGGGTCAGGGAAACACTTGCCAGCGTCACCGCCACCAGCGCCAGGATCATGTGCCCGCGACCAATGACGGAACGCAGGGTCGGCCGCGCTTTGACGGCTGTCATGACGCAGGCGCTCGGCGGCGGGACAACTGCAGCACGCTCGGGTGAATGCGCACGCCGCTGCGGGCGACGGAGTCGAGGTTGACCTCGAACGACACCTGCTCATCGCTCACCCGCAGGCAGAACAGACTGCCCACGGTGCATTGGTCGCCGCCTTCGCTGATGCTCAGCACCGGATGGCCGATCAACGAGGTGAACAACTGGCTGCGCTCATCGGCGCTGAGCTTGCCGATGTACACCGCGTCGCACGCATTGACGATATCGGGATGGCTGGCCAGCAGGCGCTGTACCACCACTGGGCGGCCGGTGGCTTGGGTGGTGCCTTTGATCAGGTCGTCGGTGTATTGGGTCGGCCCAACGATGCACAGGCGCAATTGCGCAGGTTCGACCGGCCAGCGCGCATAACTGAGGATACCCAGCACCACTTGGGTGACGGCCTGCGCACGCTGGGCGGCAACGCCCGCAGGGTCGGGCGCCTGGGCGAAAGCGTGTGGCGCGAACACGCACAGGAACGCCACCAGCAGCATGCGTCTCCAGCTCAAACTGCGCTCTGTGGGCGAGACAGCCACGTTCATGCAGCGATTCTCTCAGGTGTTTTTTAGATGATGCCGCAACGATAGCACAGCGGCGGAAAACCCCGCGAAGTGTAGGTCTTCGCAGGGGCCGCTATTTTTCCAGAAAAATCATGCGACTGAACCAGAAATCTGGCATGACCTATCAGTCAGTTTTTTCCGATTCGTGACCCAGCTCCAGCATCAACCCACTCAAACGCTTGACCTTGCGCCTGACGGCCTCCTCAAACACGCCGCCTCGGGGCTCGATCAGGCTGAACCAGCGCTTGGCCCGGGTGATGCCGGTGTAGATCAGCTCTTTGGTGAGCACCGGGTTCAGCGCATCCGGCAGGATCAGCGCGGTATGGGTGAATTCCGAGCCCTGGGATTTGTGCACGGTCATGGCGTACACGGTTTCCACATCGTTCAGACGGCTGGGCAGCACAAATCGCACACCGCCTTGGCCGTCGTTGCGTGGGAAGGCCACGCGCAGCACCTGGGGGCCGCCGTCGCTTTCGGGCAGTTTGAGCGCGATGCCGATGTCGCCGTTCATCAGGCCCAGGCCGTAATCGTTGCGGGTCATCAGCACCGGGCGGCCTTCGTACCACTGCTCGTCGCCTTCGATCAGCCGCACCTTGCGCAGGGCGGCGGTGATGCGCAGGTTCAGGCCTTCCACGCCCCAGGGGCCTTTGCGTACCGCGCAGAGCAGTTGGAACGCGTCGAAGGCTTGCAGCAATTGTTGCGCCCAGAGGGTCCAGGCCTCACTTTCACGCGGCGTATCCGGCGACGGGCGCGCGCTCTGCAACAGATTGAGGTAATAGCGATAGCCCTCGGCACCGTCACCCTGCCCGTCCAGCACCAGGCGTTCGAGGGCGTGATCGTGTTCGCCCTTGAGGCTGACGCAGAACAGGTCAGCGTGACTGCGCGCGGCGAGCAGCTTGCGGGCTTCTTCAGCGTTTTGCTGGTTGACCCAGCGCGCCAGTTGACCGATGCCACTGCCTTCGCCGAAACGTCGCGAGTAACGCAGCATCACCACTTGCTGGGCCAGGGGGTGACTGCCGTCGAGGTCTTCCTGCAGGCCGCTGGCGCTGAGGTCTTCGCCGCTGACGGCTTGCAGCCACTGGCGGGTGTCGGCGTTGTAGAAACCGGCTTCGGCGTCGCGGCACAAGTCACCGAGGACAGCGCCCGCCTCTACCGACGCCAGTTGGTCCTTGTCACCCAGCAGTACCAAGCGTGCGTGGGGCGGCAAGGCGTCGAGCAGGTTGGCCATCATTTCCAGGTCGATCATCGAGGCTTCGTCCACCACCAGCACATCCAGGGGCAATGGGTTACCGAGGTGATGACGAAAATGCCGTGTGCCTGGGCGACTGCCCAGCAAGCGGTGGACGGTGGTGACCTGGGTCGGGATTTTTTCCTTCACGCTGTCCGGCACTTTCAGCGACAGCACTTGTTGGCTGATGGACTCGGTGAGGCGTGCGGCGGCCTTACCGGTGGGGGCGGCCAGGCGAATGCGCAATGGGCTGCCGGATTCCACAGCCGGCGCCTGCAACAGCGCGAGCAAGCGCACCACGGTGGTGGTTTTGCCAGTGCCAGGGCCGCCGGTGACGATGCTGAATGCGCCGCGTGTGGCCAGGGCGCAGGCGAGTTTTTGCCAGTCGATCACACCGTCAGGCGGCGGTTGATCGAACAGGCTGTTGAGGCGCTGCGGCAAATCGCCGGCCACGTTTTCCTGGGTGGCAAGACGCAGGCGCAAGGCGCTGTCGATGCGCCGTTCGTAAGTCCAGTAGCGGCGCAGGTACAGACGCTTGCCGGACAGTACCAAAGGACGACTCTGCGCGGATTCGCTGCCATCGACCGCCAGCGCCACCAGGTGACTGGCGGCCAGTGCGTGGCACCAGTGGGCGCCGTCCAGGCCTTCCAATAACTGCGACGGCAACAACATGGCGCCGGTTTGCAGATCGCCCTCTGGCGGCAAGGACAGGGCAAAATCCGGCGCCTTGAGGGTTTCGAACAAGTCGAGGCAGACGTGACCATGGCCCAATTGGTGGCTGGTCAGCGCGGCGGCCAGCAGCACCAGCGGGTCGGCCTGAGGGTCAAGCTCGTGCAGGAAACCCACGAAGGCTTTGTCCAAGGCACGCAACCAGCCACGGTCTACCCAGCGCTCCAGCAATTGCACCAGGTCGGCGGCGCGGCTGAGGGGCATCAGCGCCTCCAGCGGTAGCGGCGACAGGCTCATAACAACACTCCTTGTTCCCAGGCGGGCTCAACCTTGGGCGGGATGGGCTTGCCCTGGAACAGCAGGTCCAGGCCTTCGATCAGTTCCCGCGGCGGTCGGGTGAAATACGCGCCCTGGCTCGCGGACTGCGTGCCCCGCAGGAAAATGTACAGCGCGCCGCCGACATGCCGGTCGTAGTCGTAGTCCGACAGGCGCGCCTTGAGTTGGCGGTGCAGGGCCAGTAGGTAAAGTACGTATTGAAGGTCGTACCGATGATCAAGGATCGACTGCTCCATGGCATCCAAGGTGTAGGCCGAATCGTCGGGGCCCAGCCAGTTGGATTTGTAGTCGGCCACGTAATAGCGGCCATCGTGTTCGAAGGTCAAATCGATGAAGCCCTTGAACATGCCGTTGAGCAGTACAGGCTCGGCGGCAACGCGGGAAGCGCCGTTGTGGGTGAATTGGCACACCAACTTGTCGACGGCGAGTACGTCAACCTTGTGGCTGGCGAACCAGAACTCCATCTCGATCTGGTACTGCTGCAAACCACTGAGGGAGACGTGACCGTTATCCACAGGCAGTGGCACTTGCAGCAGGTGGCCGAGCCAACTGCTGAGGGTGATGATCCAGCCTTCCCAGTTGCGCCGGTTGCAGCGGGCGCCCACGGCTTTTTCGATGGCCTCGGGCGTAACGTTGAAGCCGTCCTCCCCTGCCCATTCCAATAGGCCGTGGAGGAAGGTCCCTGGGTTAGGACCGCGTGGGAAACGGTGAATATCGCCGCCGGACGCCGCCACTTCGCGGGGTGCATCGGGGTCGAGCCGTTCGTCATCGAACAACTTCTGGGCCTGTGGACTTTCCGGTGCTTCGAGCGGGGCGGCGCTCATGCTGTCGCCAATGCGCAAGGCGCTGTAGGAAGCGATCCACCAGTTTTCCGCAGCCTTGCGCTGGGGCAGGAGCGGCGCTCGCAGCGTGGCTTCGTTGCGTGGTGGGTGGAAAAGGATGTCTTGCGCTTCGGGCACCTGGGCGTAGTTGATGGCGGTGCAACCTTCTTGAAGGTCCAGGAGCCAGCGTGCCAAGCCGGCGGACTCACCCAACGAGGCGCCTGCACCGAGCAAGTAGCCCAGCGCCGACAGGTGCAGCACGGAGCTGTTGCTGTTGCCACGCTTGAGGTCGGCGATGCCTAGCCAGCAGGCGTGCTTGGCGCGTGTCAGGGCGACGTAGAACAGGCGCAGGTCTTCGGCCAGACGCTCATTGTCTGCCTTTGCGATCAGCTCAGGCGTAGGACGCAGGCCGACTTGGGATTTGCCGGTTTCATCGTGGTAGTGCAGCGGTAAGCGGCTGCCATCCACCGGCTTGGCTGAACAAATGAACGGCAGGAAAACCAAGTCGTATTCCAGGCCTTTGGATTTGTGGATGGTCACGACCTTGACCAGTTGCTCATCACTCTCCAGGCGCAGGATCTGTTCTTCACCCGCCTGACCAGAAAGTGCCAGGTGTTCGGCCAGATGGCGGATCAGTGCCTGTTCGCCGTCCAGTTCCGATGCGGCCTGTTGCAGCAATTCGCTGAGGTGCAGCAGGTTGGTCAGAACACGTTCGCCATCACTGCGCGCGATCAGGGTTTGCGGCAGTTTGAAGTCGTGAAGCAGACGACGCAGCATCGGCAGCACGCCTTGGTTACGCCAAATCACGCGGTAGCCACGGAACTGCATGACGCGGCTTTCCCACGCCAGTTCGTCCTGGTTCAGACGCTCCAGCTCCGGCAGTGACAGATTCAGGGTGACGCAAGCCAGTGCGGCGCGCAGTGGGCGTTCCACATCCGGTTCGGCGCAAGCCTTGAGCCAGGCCAGCAGGTCGTGGGCTTCCTGAGCGGCGAAGACCGAATCCTTGTCGGACAGGTAGACGCTGCGCACGCCACGGGCGGCCAACTCGGCGCGCACGGCCTGGGCCTCCTTGCCGTCACGCACGAGAATGGCGATGTCTGACGGACGCACGCCTTTGAAGCTGCCGTCCGGTTGTAGGAAGCCTGCGCTGCCCTGCTGCCCGCCGTTGAGCAATTCAACAATGTGCGTGGCACAGGCCGCCGCAAGTTGCTGACGATACAGCCCGTTGGAAACCGGCTGGTCAGTAGGCAAGTGCCAGAGGTTCATGGCTGGCAGCGTTTGGCCATTTACCTGCAATTGTTCTTTACGTCCCTGGGACAGTACCGAGTGGAACGGCACCGGGTTTTCACCATTGGGCTCGCGGAACAGGAATGCGCCGCGACCTGTTTCCGCACGCTGGAACACGTGGTTCACCGCCTCGACCATCGCGTGGCTGGAGCGGAAGTTGGTGCCCAACGTGTGATGACGGCCAGTGGTGGACTGACGGGCGCGCAGGTAGGTGTAGATATCGGCGCCACGGAAGGCGTAGATCGCTTGCTTGGGGTCGCCGATCAGGAACAGGCCACTGTCGAGGTGGTTTTCTTCGATGCGGTAAATGCTGTCGAAGATGGCGTATTGCACCGGGTCGGTATCCTGGAACTCGTCGATCAGGGCTACCGGGAATTGCTCGCGGATCACACTGGCCAGGCGTTCGCCGCCGTCGGCTTGCAGTGCAGCGTTGAGGCGGATGAGCATGTCGTCGAAACCCATTTCGGCGCGACGGCGTTTTTCTTCTTCAAAGCGTTTGCCGACCCAGCCGGCCGCGTGTTGCAACACGGCGGCGTCGGGGGTTGGCAGCGCATCAAGGGTCGCCTTGAGGCCAGCCATGGCGTCGATGCCAGGATGCTGCGGCGGCTCGCCCTTCCAGGCTTCGGCCATGCCGTCGGGCGTCAAGCGGGTGAAGCCGGTGCCGATGTCGAGCTGTTCGAGGGTTTCGTCAGCGGCCCAGGCACTGATCTTTTCGAACCAGGGCTCGAAGTAACGCGCTTGCATCTTGCGGCCGTCGACAGCTTTGGCGGCCACGGCTTGCAGACAGATGTCGCGCAGCTCGGCGGCCCATTGTTGCCAGGGCGCCTTGATGGCGGTCAGCGCTTCGCGGCGCTCTTGCAGGCAGGCCGTGATCAGCTCTGCGGGCTCGCGGGCTTCATCCGTGGGCCGTTCACTGCCGAACAACGCGCGCACTCGCGGCATCAATGCGGCGGGGCCACCCCAGTTGCTGCGCACCCAATTGAGTGCGTCGTCGTGCATCGGGTAGCAGAACAGTCGCCAGTAATCGCGCAACACTTCGCCGAGCAAGTCGCTGTGATCGGTTTCCAGGGTTTGGGTGAACAGGCTGCCGCTGTCGAAGGCGTGTTCGCGCAGCATGCGCTGACACCAACTGTGGATGGTCGAGACGGCGGCTTCGTCCATCCATTGGGCGGCGATGTCCAAGCGGTTGGCGCAGGCGGGCCATTGTTCGAGCGGGTATTCGTCGCGTAGATCAGCGATCAGAGCGTCGGGCTGTTCAATTTCTTCGCGGAAGAAGCGTGCTGCTTCAGCCAGGCGGATGCGGATGCGTTCGCGCAGTTCTTTGGTGGCGGCATCGGTGAAGGTCACCACCAGGATTTGCGGCGGCAGCAGTTCGCGGCCAAAGCCTGATTCATCGCCACCGTGGCCGAGAACCAGGCGCAGGTAGAGGGCGGAGATGGTAAAGGTCTTGCCGGTGCCGGCGCTGGCTTCAATCAGCTGGCTGCCTTTGAGCGGGAAGGCCAGGGCCAAGGGTTTGCTGGTCATGTGCCGGCCTCCTCGCCTGTGAGTGATCGCCACGGGGCGTTGAGCAGCGGGCGATACAGGGTTTCGCACCAACCTTCGAATTCTTCGCTGGCGATGAGCGTGGCGTAGTCGGGGAATTGCCGGGTGAGCGCCGGGGTTTCGCGGCGTTCGCCATCGGTAGTCAGGCCATCGCCTTCGTAGGCTTTGCTGGCCGCCGCCTGGGCCTTGGCGGGGTCAGTTTGGCTGAGCCAAGCGAAAGCGGTTTTGACGGCGACGGGTAAGGGTTGGCTCATGCCGGTATGCCAGGCCAGCAATAGGTTACCGAGGATTTCCTGGGCATTGGTTTTATCCAACGGCGGCAGCAGCAGGGTGTCATCGCTGGCCACCAAGCCGGTGCTCAGCGGCAGGCCGCAGGCGCAGGCAACCACGTGATTGACCCAGGGGCGAATCAGGCGATGCCACTTGCGGGTCTTGATCGAGCCGATGCTGTTGGGGATGGTGGTAACGCTGAGCAACCCGCCATCGCTGCGTCGATGCAGACCACTGATCCAACCTTCCAACTGCACGCCATTATGCTCAAAACTGACCGGTTCGGCGCCGGTGTGCGGGGTGGGCCAGAGGACGAGCAGTTGCTGATAGCGTCGCAACAGATCGGGTAACGGTTCGATCAGTTCGTTGCGCAGGCATTCGCCGAAACCGACCATCGGCAACAGGCCACTGCCTTGCAGGCGCAGGGCCTGGGCGTTCAGGGCTTGGTCGAGATGATCGGGTTGGGTGAGTGCGGCGTTCAGCAGGCTGTCGCTCAGGCTGTAGCGTTGCAGGGCATCGAGGACGAAGGGTTCTTCGTCGGCCAGTGGCACTTCGGCGGCTTCGAAGAACACTTTCAGGCGTTGGCTGAAGAAGTGTTTGACCGGGTTGCGCAGGAAGTCTTGAAGCTGACCGAGGCTCAGGGGCTCGTCCTGTTGATGCGAGCTGAGTTCCTCTTCTTCTGGCATGGCATCCGGCGTTTCGTGCAGTAATTGCCACTCACGGGCGTAGCTGAACAGTGCGTCGCCCTCATGGAAGTAGCGGGCGCTGAACGGTTGCAGTGGGTGCTCTTGTGTCATGGCGTCGATCAGCGGTTCATCGCTATTAGCGTGGTGCCAGCCGCTAGCGAGATGGTCGCGTAGTTGGCCGATGAGTACCGACGCAGGGCGGTCACTGTTATCGCGGATGCTGCGGCCCACCCAGCTTATGTACAGCTGGTCGCGGGCTGACAGGAGTGCTTCGAGCAGCAGGTAGCGGTCGTCTTCACGCCGTGAGCGGTCGCCGGGGCGGTAGTCGCTGCCCATCAGGTCGAAGTCCAGTGGGGGTTGCGCGCGCGGGTAATCGCCATCGTTCATGCCGAGCAGGCAAACGAGCTTGAATGGGATCGCTCGCATGGGCATCAACGTACAGAAATTGACAGCTCCGGCGAGGAAACGCTGGGAGAGGCGGCCTTGGTCCAGACCTGCAAGCCAGGCTTCGCGGACTACGGTGAGGGGTAACTCGTCCTGCAGGCCGACGGATTCGCAGGTTTCCAGCCAGGTTTCCCTGAGCTGTTCGAGTTGGCCCAGCAGGTAGTCATCGTGTTCGCTGCTGGGCATGAAGAACAGTTGCATCAGGCGTTGCAGGCGCTCGCCCCATTGCGCAGGAGCCGCAGGTAGCGACAGTGCTTGATGTGCGTCGTTGAGTGCGTCGAGCAAAGCGACCAGAGGGCCAATGAGCGCTGCGTCGAGGCCACCGATTTCATCGTAGGGCTCGATGCCCTCACACGCGGCACCGGTGCCTACGGCGTAACCAAGCAACATGCGGCGCAGGCCGAAACGCCAGCTGTTTTGTTCTAACTCTGCTGGCAGGCCCAGGCCGGCACGTTGTTCGGCGTTGAGCCCCCAGCGGATGCCGGCACCTTCGATCCAGCGATGCAGCGTCGGCAGGTCGCGCTCCTGGATGGCGAAGCGTTCGCGCAGGGCCGGCACGTCGAGCAGGTCGAGGATCTCGCTCACCGGGAAGCGGCTGTCGGGCAGTTTCAGCAGATGTTCGACGGCGATCAGCAGCGGGTCCCGGCCGCGTTGGCCCTGGTCGGTCAGGGTGAACGGGATGAAGCGTGGGTCATTGCGTTCGAGTTGGCCGAACACGGCGCGGATATGCGGCGCATAGCTGTCGACATCCGGGACCATGACGATGATATCTCGCGGGCGCAGCGAGGGGGCGGCACTGAAGCGTTGGAGCAGTTGGTCGTGCAGGATTTCCACCTCGCGCTGGGCGCTGTGGGCGATGTGGAAGCGGATGGAGGTATCACGTTCCAGGTCGACAGCAGGCCATAGCTCGCGGGTTTCATTGAGTGGACGCAGTTCCAGGATGTCGTCCTGGAGCTGGTTGAGCAGTGTGGTGGGCTCGCTGTCGCTGAACAGGTCGATGCGGCCATCGCGGAATGCTGCGCGGTAACTGTTGGGGTCGTCGTAGCTGTCCAGCAAGCTGATGTAGTCACGGCCTTGTTTGCCCCAGGCGGCCAGCAGCGGGTGGGCGTGCTGGTGCAGGGTTTGTGGGTCGATGGTGACCGGCATGCCGGCTTTACGCGCTTGGCGCTTGTATTCGTTACGTAGCAGGTCTTTATCGGCGACGATGTCAGACCAATGGTGACGGCAGGGGTTGTGCACGCAGAGCAGGACTTGGCTGAATCGCGCGAGACCGGCGAGGGCTTCCAGTGCCTGGGCGGGCAACGAGGAGATGCCGAAAACAATGACTCGGGATGGCAGGCCCGCGGGCGCTGTTTCCAGTGTATTGATGCGCTCGATAAAACGCTGGTGAACGCCGGCGCGGCTTTCGGCCATGCCTTCTTCACCGACATCCAGCAGCAGTGCGCGCCATAGTTCGGCTTGCCAGCAGTTGGCCGGATTGAGCGGTTTGGATTCGCCTCGACCGTTGCGCAGTTGGTGGCGGCCGGCAGCCCAGTCTTCGAGCCAGTCGGCGCGGTAGACCTGATATTGGTCGAACAGGTCTGCCAGGCGCTCGGCGAGTTGGTAGCGTTTGCGCAGATCGCTGTCGTGGGTGAGAAAGCGCTGCAGCGGCTCGAAGTGCGGTTGATCGATAAGCTCCGGCAGCAGGCGCATGAGGCGCCAGGTCAGCGGTGCTTTATCGAGCAGGGACTTGGGCGGAATTTCATCTTTGCCTAAGACCATGCGGTAGAGCTGCCACATAAAGCTGCCGGGCAGTTGAACATCGATTGCTGCGGCGATGCCGCAACCGCCCATGTCGTCCTCTTCCGGATCTTCGGCCAGGGCCAGCTTGAGCCACTGGGCGATGCCGTTGCTTTGGACTAGGGCGATTTCGTTTTCCAGGGGCGCGAGGGGATAGCGGCGCATCCAACTGACCACCAGGCTGCGCAGTTCGTCCAGGCGGTTGCCGTGAACCACCATGAATCCAGGGCTGAGGGACGTCGCATCCGGCATAACGGCTTCCTTGGGAAAAGCAAAAATCGAGGGTGCGACTTTAGCACTGTGGGCAGTTGTTGGCGGAATTGGGATGTTAGCTGTCTTTTCGACCGCCCAAAACAAAACCCCATCTGCTTTCGCAAATGGGGTTTCGGAATTTAATCTTGACGATGACCTACTCTCACATGGGGAAACCCCACACTACCATCGGCGATGCATCGTTTCACTGCTGAGTTCGGGATGGGATCAGGTGGTTCCAATGCTCTATGGTCGTCAAGAAATTCGGGTACTGAGTCGTGGCATAGGCCTCGCTTCAGCAAATTGGGTATGTGACAGCTTTCGGTGTTTTGTGAGATTCGAACTTTCGGTTCTATCGTCTTCACACACCGCAATCTGATGCTCTTTCGAGTAGTCAAATTGCTTGGGTGTTATATGGTCAAGCCTCACGGGCAATTAGTATTGGTTAGCTCAACGCCTCACAGCGCTTACACACCCAACCTATCAACGTCGTAGTCTTCGACGGCCCTTCAGGGAACTCAAGGTTCCAGTGAGATCTCATCTTGAGGCTAGTTTCCCGCTTAGATGCTTTCAGCGGTTATCTATTCCGAACATAGCTACCCGGCAATGCCACTGGCGTGACAACCGGAACACCAGAGGTTCGTCCACTCCGGTCCTCTCGTACTAGGAGCAGCCCCTCTCAAATCTCAAACGTCCACGGCAGATAGGGACCGAACTGTCTCACGACGTTCTAAACCCAGCTCGCGTACCACTTTAAATGGCGAACAGCCATACCCTTGGGACCGGCTTCAGCCCCAGGATGTGATGAGCCGACATCGAGGTGCCAAACACCGCCGTCGATATGAACTCTTGGGCGGTATCAGCCTGTTATCCCCGGAGTACCTTTTATCCGTTGAGCGATGGCCCTTCCATACAGAACCACCGGATCACTAAGACCTACTTTCGTACCTGCTCGACGTGTCTGTCTCGCAGTCAAGCGCGCTTTTGCCTTTATACTCTACGACCGATTTCCGACCGGTCTGAGCGCACCTTCGTACTCCTCCGTTACTCTTTAGGAGGAGACCGCCCCAGTCAAACTACCCACCATACACTGTCCTCGATCCGGATAACGGACCTGAGTTAGAACCTCAAAGTTGCCAGGGTGGTATTTCAAGGTTGGCTCCACGCAGACTGGCGTCCACGCTTCAAAGCCTCCCACCTATCCTACACAAGCAAATTCAAAGTCCAGTGCAAAGCTATAGTAAAGGTTCACGGGGTCTTTCCGTCTAGCCGCGGATACACTGCATCTTCACAGCGATTTCAATTTCACTGAGTCTCGGGTGGAGACAGCGCCGCCATCGTTACGCCATTCGTGCAGGTCGGAACTTACCCGACAAGGAATTTCGCTACCTTAGGACCGTTATAGTTACGGCCGCCGTTTACCGGGGCTTCGATCAAGAGCTTCGCGTTAGCTAACCCCATCAATTAACCTTCCGGCACCGGGCAGGCGTCACACCCTATACGTCCACTTTCGTGTTTGCAGAGTGCTGTGTTTTTAATAAACAGTCGCAGCGGCCTGGTATCTTCGACCGGCATGAGCTTACGGAGCAAGTCCTTCACCCTCACCGGCGCACCTTCTCCCGAAGTTACGGTGCCATTTTGCCTAGTTCCTTCACCCGAGTTCTCTCAAGCGCCTTGGTATTCTCTACCCAACCACCTGTGTCGGTTTGGGGTACGGTTCCTGGTTACCTGAAGCTTAGAAGCTTTTCTTGGAAGCATGGCATCAACCACTTCGCTAACTAAAAGTTAGCTCGTCATCAGCTCTCGGCCTTAGAATCCCGGATTTACCTAAGATTCCAGCCTACCACCTTAAACTTGGACAACCAACGCCAAGCTGGCCTAGCCTTCTCCGTCCCTCCATCGCAATAACCAGAAGTACAGGAATATTAACCTGTTTTCCATCGACTACGCTTTTCAGCCTCGCCTTAGGGACCGACTAACCCTGCGTCGATTAACGTTGCGCAGGAAACCTTGGTCTTTCGGCGTGGGTGTTTTTCACACCCATTGTCGTTACTCATGTCAGCATTCGCACTTCTGATACCTCCAGCAAGCTTCTCAACTCACCTTCACAGGCTTACAGAACGCTCCTCTACCGCATCACTTACGTGATACCCGTAGCTTCGGTGTATGGTTTGAGCCCCGTTACATCTTCCGCGCAGGCCGACTCGACTAGTGAGCTATTACGCTTTCTTTAAAGGGTGGCTGCTTCTAAGCCAACCTCCTAGCTGTCTAAGCCTTCCCACATCGTTTCCCACTTAACCATAACTTTGGGACCTTAGCTGACGGTCTGGGTTGTTTCCCTTTTCACGACGGACGTTAGCACCCGCCGTGTGTCTCCCATGCTCGGCACTTGTAGGTATTCGGAGTTTGCATCGGTTTGGTAAGTCGGGATGACCCCCTAGCCGAAACAGTGCTCTACCCCCTACAGTGATACATGAGGCGCTACCTAAATAGCTTTCGAGGAGAACCAGCTATCTCCGAGCTTGATTAGCCTTTCACTCCGATCCACAGGTCATCCGCTAACTTTTCAACGGTAGTCGGTTCGGTCCTCCAGTTAGTGTTACCCAACCTTCAACCTGCCCATGGATAGATCGCCCGGTTTCGGGTCTATTCCCAGCGACTAGACGCCCTATTAAGACTCGCTTTCGCTACGCCTCCCCTATTCGGTTAAGCTCGCCACTGAAAATAAGTCGCTGACCCATTATACAAAAGGTACGCAGTCACCCAACAAAGTGGGCTCCCACTGCTTGTACGCATACGGTTTCAGGATCTATTTCACTCCCCTCTCCGGGGTTCTTTTCGCCTTTCCCTCACGGTACTAGTTCACTATCGGTCAGTCAGTAGTATTTAGCCTTGGAGGATGGTCCCCCCATATTCAGACAAAGTTTCTCGTGCTCCGTCCTACTCGATTTCATGACTAAGAGATTTTCGCGTACAGGGCTATCACCCACTATGGCCGCACTTTCCAGAGCGTTCCGCTAATCTCAAAGCCACTTAAGGGCTAGTCCCCGTTCGCTCGCCACTACTAAGGGAATCTCGGTTGATTTCTTTTCCTCAGGGTACTTAGATGTTTCAGTTCCCCTGGTTCGCCTCTTACGCCTATGTATTCAGCGTAAGATAACCATCTTATGATGGCTGGGTTCCCCCATTCAGACATCTCCGGATCAAAGTCTGTTTGCCGACTCCCCGAAGCTTTTCGCAGGCTACCACGTCTTTCATCGCCTCTGACTGCCAAGGCATCCACCGTATGCGCTTCTTCACTTGACCATATAACCCCAAGCAATCTGGTTATACTGTGAAGACAACATTCGCCGAAAATTCGATAATACTCAAAACTGAGTAACTCACAAATTTTACCTTAGCCTGATCCGTTACCAGTGAAAGTAACGTTCAGTCTATCTTTCTATCACATACCCAAATTTTTAAAGAACGATCTAATCAAAGACTAGAAATCAACATTCACCATCATCTTGATGGAATGCTCATTTCTAAGCTTTCAACTTCTAGAAGCAGTAGTGGTGGAGCCAAACGGGATCGAACCGTTGACCTCCTGCGTGCAAGGCAGGCGCTCTCCCAGCTGAGCTATGGCCCCGTATTTCTACAGGCGTTTCCCACACAAAATTGGTGGGTCTGGGCAGATTCGAACTGCCGACCTCACCCTTATCAGGGGTGCGCTCTAACCAACTGAGCTACAGACCCAATTTCGGGCTGCTTCTTATCGTCTTCTTCAATGAATCAAGCAATTCGTGTGGGAACTTATGGAGCAGCTGATGTCGTCGATTAAGGAGGTGATCCAGCCGCAGGTTCCCCTACGGCTACCTTGTTACGACTTCACCCCAGTCATGAATCACACCGTGGTAACCGTCCTCCCGAAGGTTAGACTAGCTACTTCTGGTGCAACCCACTCCCATGGTGTGACGGGCGGTGTGTACAAGGCCCGGGAACGTATTCACCGCGACATTCTGATTCGCGATTACTAGCGATTCCGACTTCACGCAGTCGAGTTGCAGACTGCGATCCGGACTACGATCGGTTTTATGGGATTAGCTCCACCTCGCGGCTTGGCAACCCTCTGTACCGACCATTGTAGCACGTGTGTAGCCCAGGCCGTAAGGGCCATGATGACTTGACGTCATCCCCACCTTCCTCCGGTTTGTCACCGGCAGTCTCCTTAGAGTGCCCACCATTACGTGCTGGTAACTAAGGACAAGGGTTGCGCTCGTTACGGGACTTAACCCAACATCTCACGACACGAGCTGACGACAGCCATGCAGCACCTGTCTCAATGTTCCCGAAGGCACCAATCTATCTCTAGAAAGTTCATTGGATGTCAAGGCCTGGTAAGGTTCTTCGCGTTGCTTCGAATTAAACCACATGCTCCACCGCTTGTGCGGGCCCCCGTCAATTCATTTGAGTTTTAACCTTGCGGCCGTACTCCCCAGGCGGTCAACTTAATGCGTTAGCTGCGCCACTAAAAGCTCAAGGCTTCCAACGGCTAGTTGACATCGTTTACGGCGTGGACTACCAGGGTATCTAATCCTGTTTGCTCCCCACGCTTTCGCACCTCAGTGTCAGTATTAGTCCAGGTGGTCGCCTTCGCCACTGGTGTTCCTTCCTATATCTACGCATTTCACCGCTACACAGGAAATTCCACCACCCTCTACCATACTCTAGTCAGTCAGTTTTGAATGCAGTTCCCAGGTTGAGCCCGGGGATTTCACATCCAACTTAACAAACCACCTACGCGCGCTTTACGCCCAGTAATTCCGATTAACGCTTGCACCCTCTGTATTACCGCGGCTGCTGGCACAGAGTTAGCCGGTGCTTATTCTGTCGGTAACGTCAAAATTGCAGAGTATTAATCTACAACCCTTCCTCCCAACTTAAAGTGCTTTACAATCCGAAGACCTTCTTCACACACGCGGCATGGCTGGATCAGGCTTTCGCCCATTGTCCAATATTCCCCACTGCTGCCTCCCGTAGGAGTCTGGACCGTGTCTCAGTTCCAGTGTGACTGATCATCCTCTCAGACCAGTTACGGATCGTCGCCTTGGTGAGCCATTACCTCACCAACTAGCTAATCCGACCTAGGCTCATCTGATAGCGCAAGGCCCGAAGGTCCCCTGCTTTCTCCCGTAGGACGTATGCGGTATTAGCGTCCGTTTCCGAACGTTATCCCCCACTACCAGGCAGATTCCTAGGCATTACTCACCCGTCCGCCGCTCTCAAGAGAAGCAAGCTTCTCTCTACCGCTCGACTTGCATGTGTTAGGCCTGCCGCCAGCGTTCAATCTGAGCCATGATCAAACTCTTCAGTTCAAACATCTTTGGGTTTTTAAGAAACCCTAAACTTGGCTCAGCAATCGTTGGTTACATCTTTGATTTCTCGCGGAGTAACTTGTGATGCTGATAATCTTGTTGACTATCAGTCTGACTCCACAAGCACCCACACGAATTGCTTGATTCAGTTGTTAAAGAGCGGTTGGTTAAGATCTTTCGTCTCAACCGAGGCGCGCATTCTACAGCAGCCTCATTTGCTGTCAAGTGATTATTTTCAGAAGCTTTCGAAGATTTCTTCAACAACTTCAACCACTTGCGCTTCCGATCTCTCGTCAGCGGGAGGCGAATTCTACAGCGTTACACGCTGCTGTCAACACCTCTTTTTCAACTTCCTTTTGGCTTCGATGAACTGAAGCAACCTGCTGCCGAAACCTACATAACTCATTGTTTACCAAGGAGTTTTACATTTCGACTGCGCCGGAAGTGGGGCGAATTATAGACAGTTACAATTCGCCGTCAACCGTTAATTACGCTTTTGTTGCAGAAAGTGGCTTTTTCGCAATAAGTCGCGGGATTCGGCGCATTACAGGCGGGATCCGTAGCACCAGGAGCAGCGCACCTATAGAGGCATAGATAGCCCATTCCTTGAGATCCGCCCGCACAATCCACAACATGTGAAGCAAGCCAAGCCCCAAAATCACGTACACCAGGCGATGCAGCTTCTTCCAGCGACTGCCCAACCGACGCTGACTGTAACGATTCGACGTCACCGCCAGCACCAACAGCGACAGGAAACCCAACGCCCCGACAATTATGTAAGGCCGCTTGCGCAGCTCCACACCCAGTTGCGACCAATCCAACCCAAGCACAAACACACAATAAGCAGCCAGATGCAGCACGACATAAGCAAAGCACCACAACCCAAGCTGCCGGCGTACCGCTATCCACCCTGCCCAACCGCTAAGCTTCTGCAACGGGGTCATTGCCAGGGTGATCAACAACAGTATCAACGTGCCGAGCCCCAGCCGGTCAACCAACACCTTGCCCGGATCCGGCCCCAGGACAGAACTCCAAGCTTCATATAGCCAGAACAACGGCCAAACCGCCGCCGCTATAAAGACGCCAATACGCCAGATCGGGTAGCGCATCAGTAATTCTTCCGCAGGTCGAGATCGGTATAAAGAGACGCCACCTCATCCGAGTAGCCATTGAACATCTGAGTCTCGCGCACATTGGGACTGAACAACCCACTCGGCAGACGACGCTCCCGCGCTTGAGTCCAGCGAGGATGGTCAACCGTAGGGTTCACATTCGCATAAAAACCATATTCGTCCGCTGCAATGCTCTGCCAGGTGGTTTTCGGCTGCTCGCTTACAAGACTGATGCGGACAATCGACTTCACACTCTTGAAGCCATACTTCCATGGCACGACCAACCGCAGCGGCGCGCCATTCTGGTTAGGTAATTCACGCCCATACATCCCCACAGCTAGGATCGCCAGAGGATTCATCGCCTCATCCAGTCGCAGCCCCTCTACATAAGGCCAATCAATCAAGCCAAAACTCGAACGCTGCCCCGGCATGCTCTTGGGATCCTGGAGCGTTTCAAAACGAATGTATTTGGCCTTGGAAGTCGGCTCAACCTGTTTGAGCAACGCCGAGATCGGAAAACCGATCCATGGAATAACCATCGACCACGCTTCGACACAGCGCAGACGGTAGATACGCTCTTCTAACTGATACGGCTTCATGAAGTCTTCCAGGGCATAACGGCCTGGCTTCGCAACTTCGCCATCAATCACTACGCTCCAAGGCTCGGTCTTGAGTGAGCCCGCATTGGTTGCCGGGTCGCCCTTACCTGTACCGAACTCATAGAAGTTGTTGTAGTGGGTTGCATCCTTGAACGGCGTGATCGCTTCGTCCTTTACCGTGATCGCCTGCCATTTCGTTCCCGGCAGTTTCTCGGTAAACCAATTCGGCGCCTTACCCGGTTCAACATCAGCGTAACGCGCGGCCTCATCGGCACTCGCCCAACGCGGCAGGCTGCTGGCTGCGATGCCAGCAAGCGCACCACCGAGCAAGCTACGGCGAGAGAGGTAGAAGGATTCAGGTGTGACGTCCGATTCGTGGCAATCGGACGCTTTGGGCAATTTGATTAACATGGCAACTCCGCAGCATTGGAGAACTGATGCACCAATAGACTGCGGAGTATGGGGGAAATTACATTAAGGCAATGTTTTGTCGCGGCGCAGGTGCAGCAAGTACTGAACCGGACCTGAAGCGGCGTAGACCAGGAACGCCAGCAGCAGAATGCGCGGCGGATCGCTGAACACCACGGCGAACACCAGCACCACTGCCAGAATCGCCACGAAAGGCACACGCCCCTTCAAGTCCAGTTCCTTGAAGCTGTTGTACTTGATGTTGCTGACCATCAGCATGCCGGCCGCAGCCACCATCAAGGCTACCAGGAACGACATCTTCGAACCCTGGATGCCGTAATCGCTGAATGCCCAGACAATACCTGCCACCACACCCGCAGCGGCCGGGCTGGCCAGACCGATGAAGTAACGCTTATCGGCAGTCCCCACTTGGGTATTGAAGCGCGCCAGGCGCAACGCAGCACCCGCGACATAGATGAAGGCAACCATCCAACCGACCTTGCCCATGTCACCCAGCGCCCAGGCAAATGCCAGCAACGCGGGCGCAACACCAAACGCGACCATGTCCGACAACGAGTCGTACTCGGCACCGAAGGCACTTTGCGTATTGGTCATGCGCGCAACACGACCATCCAGGCCGTCGAGCACCATGGCAACAAAGATGGCGATGGCAGCAAAGCCGAAATACTTGCTGGCACTCGCCGCATCACCTGCCGCCAGTGCGCTTTGGGCGCTCATGGAGTTGATGATGGAGTAGAACCCGGCAAACAGGTTCGCCGTGGTGAACAGGTTGGGCAAAAGATAGATGCCACGATGCCGGACCTTGCGGCCTTCAGCGTCATGCCCTTCTTCGACATGTTCATCGATCGGCAGCAGGCTTTCGGCGTCAGGAGCCTGGTTTGGCTCTTCGGGACGTTCGCTCATGGACTTTACCTTGCAACGGTGTGAAAAGAATTCGACAAATACTTGCGGCGCGTGTTCGCCCGCAAACGATGCAGCTTTATACCAGAACCCGCCCCCCAAACGAAAAAACGCGGCCTAAGCCGCGTTTTCCGTTGACACGTACGACTTAGTTCTTGGCTTTGTCGACGATCTTGTTGGCACCGATCCACGGCATCATGGAGCGCAGTTGCTCGCCGATGACTTCGATACCGTGAGCGGCGTTGTTACGACGCTTGGCGGTCATCGAAGGGTAGCCGGTAGCGCCTTCGCTGATGAACATTTTGGCGTATTCGCCGTCCTGAATACGTTTCAGGGCGTTGCGCATGGCCTGACGGGACTCGGCGTTGATCACTTCCGGGCCAGTCACGTATTCGCCGTACTCAGCGTTGTTGGAGATCGAGTAGTTCATGTTGGCGATACCGCCTTCGTACATGAGGTCAACGATCAGCTTCAGTTCGTGCAGGCACTCGAAGTAGGCCATTTCCGGCGCGTAGCCGGCTTCAACCAGGGTCTCGAAACCAGCTTTTACCAGTTCAACGGTACCGCCGCACAGAACAGCTTGCTCGCCGAACAGGTCGGTTTCAGTCTCGTCTTTGAAGGTGGTTTCGATGATGCCGGTACGACCGCCACCGACGCCAGCAGCGTAGGACAGTGCCACGTTCTTGGCGTTGCCCGATGCGTCCTGGTAGATCGCGATCAGGTCAGGGATGCCGCCGCCTTTGACGAACTCGGAACGCACGGTGTGGCCCGGTGCTTTCGGCGCGATCATGATCACGTCGAGGTCAGCGCGCGGCACAACCTGGTTGTAGTGGATCGCGAAGCCGTGGGAGAAGGCCAGGGTGGCGCCCTTCTTGATGTTCGGCTCGATTTCGTTCTTGTACAGCGCGGACTGGAACTCGTCCGGGGTCAGGATCATGACCAGGTCGGCAGCAGCAACGGCGGAAGCAACGTCAGTCACTTTCAGGCCGTGGGCCTCAGCCTTGGCAACAGTGGCCGAGCCTTTGCGCAGGCCAACAGTCACGTCAACGCCGGAATCTTTCAGGTTGCAAGCTTGCGCGTGACCTTGGGAGCCGTAGCCGATGATGGCGACTTTCTTGCCCTGGATGATCGACAGGTCACAATCTTTATCGTAATAAACTTTCATGAGGTTCCTCTATATATCCAGGCCGTAAGGCCATTCACTAATTTGGGTTAGATGCTGAGTACTTTGTCGCCACGGGCAATCCCGGTGACACCACTGCGTACCGTTTCCAGAATCGAGGCCGTCCCGATCGACTGGATGAAGCTGTCCAGCTTGTCGCTTGTACCGGTCAGTTGAACGGTATAAACGCTGGCGCTCACATCGACGATCTGCCCGCGATAAATGTCGGTAGTCCGTTTGATCTCGGCACGCTGGGCGCCGGTGGCCTTGACCTTGACCAGCATCAGCTCGCGCTCAATGTGGGCACTTTCCGACAGGTCGACCAGCTTGACCACTTCGATCAGCTTGTTGAGGTTCTTGGTGATCTGTTCGATCACCTCATCGTGGCCCACAGTGGTCAACGTCAGGCGCGACAGAGTCGGGTCTTCGGTCGGAGCCACGGTCAGGCTTTCGATGTTGTAGTTGCGTTGCGAAAACAGACCGACAACACGAGACAGAGCGCCGGGTTCGTTCTCCAGAAGCAGGGAGATAATATGCCGCATGATTAAGTACGCTCCGTCTTGTTCAGCCACATGTCGCGCATAGAGCCGTCTTTGATCTGCATCGGGTAGACGTGCTCGCTGGTATCCACCTTGATATCGATGAACACCAGGCGGTCCTTCATGGCGAACGCCTCTTCCATCTTCGGCTTCAGATCTTTCAGATCGGTGATGCGAATGCCAACGTGGCCATAGGCTTCAACCAATTTTACGAAATCTGGCAGCGACTCCATGTAGGAGTGGGAGTGACGGCTGTTGTAGCTCATGTCCTGCCACTGGCGAACCATGCCCAGTACGCCGTTGTTCAGGCAGACGATCTTCACCGGAAGGCCGTACTGCAAGCAGGTCGACAGTTCCTGGATGTTCATCTGGATGCTGCCTTCACCGGTGACACATGCAACGTCAGTGTCCGGGAAGCTCAGCTTCACACCCATGGCCGCCGGGAAACCAAAGCCCATCGTGCCCAGGCCACCGGAGTTGATCCAGCGGTTTGGCTTGTCGAACTTGTAGTACTGCGCGGCGAACATCTGGTGCTGGCCCACGTCGGAGGTCACAAAGGCGTCGCCCTTGGTCACTTCGCACAGGGTTTCGATCACGGTTTGTGGCTTGATGACGCTGCCGTCGCCCTTGTCATAAGGGAACAGGCCGCGATCACCGCGCCATTCGTCGATCTGCTTCCACCAGCTGGCAACGGATTCCTTGTTCGGCGTCTCGCCGATGTCCTTCAGTGCAGCGACCATTTCGGTCAGCACACTTTCCACAGGACCTACGATCGGCACGTCGGCCTTGATGGTCTTGGAGATGGATGCCGGGTCGATGTCGATGTGGATGATCTTGGCATTCGGGCAAAATTTGCTCGCGCCGTTGATCACACGGTCATCGAACCGTGCACCTACTGCCAGGATCACGTCAGCGTGGTGCATGGCCAGGTTGGCGGTGTAGCTGCCGTGCATACCCAGCATGCCGACGAACTGACGGTCGGTGCCCGGGAATGCGCCAAGGCCCATCAGGGTGTTGGTCACCGGCAGGTTGAGCAGCTTGGCCAATTCGGTCAACGGTGCGGAACCGCCGCCCAGAATCACGCCACCGCCCGAGTACAACACAGGACGCTTGGCCGCCAGGAGCATTTCTGCCGCCTTGCGGATTTGCCCCGAGTGCCCACGCACGGCCGGGCTGTAGGAACGCAGCTTGGCTTTCTTCGGGAAGATGTATTCGAATTTTTCCGCCGGGTTGGTCATGTCTTTCGGGATATCGACCACAACAGGGCCCGGACGACCGGACTGTGCGAGGTAGAAGGCCTTTTTCATGACTTCCGGGATTTCCGAGGGATGCTTGATCATGAAGCTGTGTTTCACGATCGGCCGGGAGATACCGATCATGTCGGTTTCCTGGAATGCATCGGTGCCTACCATGGTGCTGGGCACCTGGCCGGAAATGATCACCATCGGGATGGAGTCCATATACGCAGTCGCGATGCCGGTAATGGCATTGGTTGCGCCTGGGCCGGACGTTACCAGTACCACGCCGGCTTTACCGGTGGCACGGGCGTAACCGTCAGCCATATGGGTCGCGGCCTGTTCGTGGCGAACCAGGATGTGGGTAACAGCCGGTTCCTTGAACAGTGCGTCGTAGACATGCAGCAGAGCACCACCTGGGTACCCGTAGATATAGTCGACGCCTTCGTCACGCAAAAAGCGGACGAGCATCTCACCACCAGATAAAAGCTCCACGTTGTTCACCTCTAAAACGCCAGAATACCGTCCGTTGAAAACCGACGGGTCTTAATAGGTTTACTTCTCAACAGAGCATGAGCGACGGTGGTCGCCGACTACGTCAGCACTGACTGAGCAAGTATTGGGATCGTCCCAAGTGTTGCGGGCTTTTCCCACCCAGCGCGAGGTAACGCGTTGCGGGTGTAACAGGTCGGCGCGGATGTGCGCCTCATGATCTGCTGAGCGGGCCTGCTTCTGGCAGTCCCGATACAGCGGACTTTGGATTCTTCTGTTTCAGGCCCTTCAAGTCAAGCAATAATTGCGCTTTTTTCCAACTAAGCGCATGAGAACGTAGGAGAAAGGGCTTTGAGGAGGGATAAAACTCGCCTGAATGTCGTCAAGCGGTAGAAATGTGCGCAAGACTGCCGGAAAAACCGGCAGTCAGGCAATTAACGAGCGTCGACGATCAATTGGTCGAACTTTTTCAGCGCATTACGCAAGCCAAGGCTCTCTTGCGGGCGGTCGGCATAGACCATCTCGGCCATTTCCAGAATACCCGAGGCATTGGGCAGCGGCAGGTCCTGTTCGAGGATCTGCTTCATGCGCACCAGGAAGATCCACTGCAACCACTGGTGGAAATCCAGGGTATCCACGGAAAACGGCTCGACACTGCCGAGCGCCTCGGCGCTGGGGGACACATCGTCCCACCAGCCCTGCACGCGCAACTCTCGCTCTATGAGCAACAACTGTTCGGCGATGGCGGGAAAGCGTGCATCCATCAGAGGCTGACCTTGGCTTTTTGACGCGCCTGGGCAGCACCGGCGGCATCGCCTTGCGCGGCACGCGCGTCGCCAATCAACGCCCACAGGCTGGCTTGCAGGTCGGGACGGCCGTTGGCGAGCGACAAGCCGCGACGGGCGAACTGCTCGGCCTGCGGTGCATCACCCTGGGCCATGCGTACCTGGGCCAGGCGATATAGCACTTGCGGCTCACGCGGCGCAACGCGTTGGGCACGCTCAAGACTCGACGACGCACCGTTCAAATCACCGCCCGCCTGCTGTTGCTGGGCAGTGGTCAACAACGCCAGCACCGGGCCATCCAGTTGCTCATCAGCCGACAGGCCACTGCCGTTGGACGAGGATGGAATGCCACTCGGCGTCGATGGCATGTTGTAGCTGCCCTGGTTGATCGGGGCCGCCTGGATCGGCGTGGTATCGATCGGGCCGGAAGTGCTTGGCCCTGGGGTCCATGGCTCGGCACTGATCGGTGCCGATGTCGCTGCGCCACCGCCTGGCACCATCACTACCACACCCGAATCCTGCGGCACCGCCTGTGGTTTGGCTTGGGCAGGACGATTGGTCACGGTCTGGCGGAAACCGCCATTCGCCGAAATCCGATCGTTATTGGAGACGGCCGTGCTCGAGTCCACCACGGGAATGGAGCCGCGCTGCACGCTGGAGCAACCGCCGAGCAAAGCCAGAGCTGTAATAGCTGGAAACAACCACTTGTTCACTTGAAACCCTCTTTGCTTAATTCATCCAGCCCTTGACCCAATCCATCACCGATTCCGCATCTGCAGGGGCACTGCCACCGCACGCGGCGCCGGGTGGCGGTTCGCTGCCGCGAATATACGGCATCTGCACCGCGCCCGGACAGTTGGCATCGGAGCCCTGCCCCGTGTGTGGATCGATCCAGGCCTGCACGATGTTATCCGGCTGCGGCATATTCAACGGCAACGGGTCGGCCTTACGCATGAAACTGGTCCAGACCTGCAACGCACCGGTCGCACCGGTGAATGGCGTCTTGCCGTTATCGTCACGCCCCAGCCACACCACTGCCAGCACATCCTGGCCGAAACCGGCAAACCAGCTGTCACGCGAATCGTTACTGGTGCCGGTCTTGCCCGCCAACGTCAGGTTCGCTGGCAGCACGCTGTAGACCGAACGCCCGGTACCTTCACGCATCACGCGCTGCATGGCGTTCTGGATCAGGTAGATGGAACCTGCGTCAAACCGCTGCTGAATCTGGAACGGGTAGCGTTTGAGCGGCTCGCCCTCCGCGGTCAATACACTGCGGATCCCGCGCATCGGCGTATTGAAGCCACCGTTGGCAAGGGTCTGGTACATGGTCGCAACTTCCATCGGCGTCATTGCGCCAGCGCCCAGCAGGATCGACGGGAAGGCAGGGAACTCACGGGTGACACCCAGCCGCGCGATGGTCTTGAGGACATTCGGTACGCCGACTTCAAGGCCCAGACGCGACGTGGAAATGTTGTAGGAGTGCGCAATACCCTGATACAGGAACACCGTACCGTGGGAGCGACGGTCGAAGTTCTGCGGCGTCCACACCTGGCCATCAGCCCCTTTGACCGACAGCGGATCATCCGACAACCAACTGGTCAGGGTGTACTTGCTCGGTTTTTCCAAGGCGGTCAGGTAAACGGCGGGCTTGACCAGCGAGCCGATCGGCCGCACCGCATCCAGTGCGCGGTTGAAGCCGGCAAAGCTAGCCTGACGGCTGCCGATCATGGCCTGTACTTCACCGGTCTCCGGGTTGGTCACCACCATGGCCGCTTCGACTTCATCAGAACCTTTGCGGCCCGTCAGGCGTTTGAAGGTGTCATTGACCGACGCTTCGGCTTTCATCTGCAGGATCGGGTCGAAACTGGTGAAGATCCGCAGGCCTTCTTCGGTCAAGTCTTCGTCGCGGTAGTCTTCACGCAGTTGGCGTTTGACCAGGTCGATAAAGCCTGGGAAGGAGCTGTCTGCCAGTTTGCCGCGAGTGGTTACACCCAGTGGCATTTTCTTGGCCGCGGCGACTTGTTCAGCCGTGGCAACGCCTTGCTGCTCAAGCACGTCGAGCACCAGATTGCGACGCTCCAGCGCACGCTCAGGATTGCGGCGCGGGTTGTAGTAGGACGGTCCCTTGACCATGCCCACCAGCAACGCGACTTGGTGCAACTTCAGTTCGGACAGCGGCTGACCAAAGAAGAACTGGCTCGCCAAACCGAAGCCGTGCACGGCGCGCTGGCCATCCTGACCGACGAATACCTCGTTGAGGTACGCCTCAAGGATCTCCTGCTTGCTGTAGTGCAGCTCCAGCAGCATCGCCATCATCGCTTCGGTGAGCTTGCGGGTCAGGCTGCGCTCGTTGGTCAGGTAGAAGTTCTTGACCAATTGTTGCGTCAGCGTACTGCCGCCCTGAGTCATCTTGCCCCCGGAAGTGTTCACCCAGACTGCGCGGGCGATCGACTTGGGCGAGACACCCCAGTGATGGTAGAAATCGCGGTCTTCTACGGCAACCAGGGTTTCCAGCAGATACGGCGGCACCTGATCGAGCTTGATCAGGATGCGGTCTTCAAGGTTTTTCGGGTAAATGCCGCCAATCATCAGCGGTTCGAGGCGAACCACCGGCAACTTTGAACCGTTGAGCGACGACAGTTCAGCTACATAATCGCCAGAGAAGCGCACGCGCACCGGCTGGGCTTTCTCCAGGCCCTCGTAGAACTGGAAGCCACGGGTATTCAGGTCGACAGTGTTACCACTGACGGCTGCGGCACCGGGACCGTTGCTCACGGGTTCGCGGCGGTAGCCCAAGGCGTCGAGCTCGGTAAGGAAGTCGTCCTTGCTCAGCTTCTGGCCGGTGAACAGTTCCAGCGGGCGTGCGTACACCTTGGCCGGAATGGTCCAGCGCTTGCCAGAGAACTTCTCCTGCACCACGGCATCGAGGTACACCGCAAAGCCAGCGAGTACTACCAGGCCCTACCAGGCCGAGCTTGAGCGCCCAGCCCAGCCAAGGGCGCAGGCCACGGGAAGGAGGTTTTTTACGGGAACGGGGAGATCGGGTTCGAGTCATGGCGGCGGATTATACGCACTTTATTGATGATCAACATGAGCCGAACAGCGGTTTGCACGACCGCTCGTAGCGGCCATAATGCCCGCCATGTTTTTCCCCAGACTCTGAAGGATCGCCCGTGAGCCAGTCCCTGATCGCTGCCCTGCAAAACCCGGCTTTATACCCTCACCCGGTTGAAGCGTTTCAAGTCATCGAAACCCATATTTCCTGGGTTGTCCTCACCGGCCCGTATGCCTATAAGCTGAAGAAGCCGATGAACTTCGGCTTTCTCGACTTCACCGATCTGGAAAAGCGCGGCCACTTCTGCCGGGAAGAACTGCGCCTCAACCAGCGCCTGACCGAAGATTTGTATCTTGACGTGTTGCCGATCACCGGCAGTGCCGAAGCACCGCAATTGGGCGGCGACGGCCCGGCCATCGAATACGCACTGAAAATGCGCCAGTTCCCGCAGAGCCAACTGCTCAGCACCTTGCAGGCCAACGGTGAACTGACCAGCGCGCACATCGATGAGATGGCCAAGCAAATCGCGCACTTCCACCTCACGGCGCCAAAAGTCCCGCAGGAACACCCGGCCGGCACCCCGGATGAGGTCATGGCACCGGTTCGCCAGAACTTCGACCAGATCCGTCCGTTCCTCAGCGACAAGGCCGACCTGACTCAGTTGGACGCTCTGCAGGCCTGGGCCGAAAGCAGCTTCGAGCGCCTCAAGCCACTGTTCTCCCAGCGCAAAAAAGACGGTTTCACCCGCGAATGCCACGGTGATATTCACCTGGGCAATGCCACCTTGATCGATGGTCATGTGGTGATCTTCGACTGCATCGAGTTCAACGAGCCGTTCCGCTTCACCGATGTATATGCCGACACCGGCTTCCTGGCCATGGACCTTGAAGATCGGGGCCTCAAGTCCCTGGCTCGCCGCTTTATCAGCCAATACCTGGAGCTGACCGGCGACTATCAGGGCCTGGAAGTGCTCAACTTCTATAAAGCCTACCGCGCCTTGGTCCGCGCCAAGATCGCGCTGTTCAGCATGCCGAGTGAAGCCAGCCCGGTGCAACGCGCCACGACCCTGCGCCAATACCGCAACTACGCCAACCTGGCAGAAAGCTACAGCACCATTCCGTCGCGCTTCCTGGCCATTACCCACGGTGTTTCGGCCGTTGGTAAAAGCCACGTTTCCATGCGACTGGTGGAAGCCCTGGGCGCCGTTCGCCTGCGTTCGGATGTGGAGCGCAAGCGCCTGTTCGGCGAACAGCAAGTGGAAAACACGCCACAGGCCGGCATCTATGCGGCCGACGCCAGTGCGGCAACTTACGCACGCTTGAATGAAATCGCCGATACCGTGCTACGCGCCGGTTACCCGGTGGTGCTGGATGCGACCTTCCTTAAACGCGAACAACGCGATGCAGCGGCCAAAGTAGCAGAGGCCACCGGCGCGCCCTTCCTGATCCTGGATTGCAATGCGCCGCAAGCCGTTATCGCCAGTTGGTTGGCACAACGTCAGGCGGACAAAAACGATCCTTCCGACGCGACACTGGCGATTATCGAAGAACAACAGGCCAAGCGTGACCCGCTGACTGCCGAGGAATTGCTCCTCAGCAAACGCGTCGAGACCAATGAAAGTGGCACCCTCGACGCGTTGGTGGCGCATATTCGTCAGCGCCTGCCTGGCCTGTAAGAAAAATTTCTTGGTCGTGTCGTCTACTTAGGGGGCACGGCCAAGCAATAGTGGCACTATAATGGCGTCATAAATCCAACAGGAGTCGCCGTCATGAGTCACCCCAAGCTTCTTGATACGCCGCTTTACTCGCTCCTGCATAAAGACGATATCCGTGGCTTCAACCAGGAACGCCCGAAAGACGGGATCATCGACATGCGCGGTGGCGACTTCCGCGGGCTGGATTTGCGTGAGCTGAACACCGCTGGCGTGGATTTCACCGATGCCTACTTCCGCTCCGCCGACCTGCGCGGCCTGGACTTGCGCGACTGCCCACTGGAAGGCGCCAGCCTGGCCCATGCGCAGATTTCCGGAACGTACTTCCCACCAGAGCTGACCGCTGATGAGATCCTCATGTCGGTTAATTTCGGTACTCGCCTGCGCTACCGCACCCGCTGAACCCCTCTGCTTAAGCCCCGGTTCGCGCAGCCGAGCCGGGGACTTCCCGCCTGCCTGACCTCGCCATTCTTATAAGCTTTAGGCCGTTTCCGACTAAAGAACCACGTTTTTCCTACTGAGCGCTACACTCCTTTGCAGGCTTGCCTGGTCTCGATACCCACCGCACCATTCGGCCGTCGCAAGGAGGCTTGATGAACGATGAGCTGCAACACCTGAAAAACCTCGGCAAGACGTCAGCACAGTGGCTGCATGCGGTGGGCATCCACAGTGCGTCGGACTTGCGCCGCCTGGGTGCGGTCGATGCATACCGGGCCGTCCGGACGCGTGGGTTTCGCGCCTCGAAAGTGCTGTTGTATGCGATCGAAGGGGCTTTGATGGATGTGCACTGGAATGACATTCCTGCCGAGCGCAAGGAAGCGTTGAACCGCCAATTGGACGCGCTATCGGCACGCCAGAAGAATTAGCTCGTCGATTAACCCCAGCATTTACAGGCATTGTGAACAAGCGTTTGAGAAAATGCAGAGAACATGCAAAAACAAATGTTGACTCTCAAATGAGAATCGTTATGATTATCACAACTGGTCGCGAGATCAGCCGATAACTGAAAGACCATTGGTTCGGACTCTCAGATTATCTCCTCATCAGGCTAATCACGGTTATTTGACCCGGCTCTTGCCGGGTCTTTTTTTGCCTGTAAGAAAGCCGCATTCAGCGCGCAATGATCAGCGGGTGACCACGTTCAGGGTGTGGCTGCACCAGCACATCCAAACCAAATACCGCCTTCAACGGTTCAGGCTGCATCACCTGCGCCGGCGTATCCAATGCGTGTGGCCGCCCCGCCTCCAGCAGCAAAATCCGATCGCAGTAACGCGCTGCAAGGTTCAAGTCGTGAAGGATCACCAACACCGCCGCCCCTCGATCAGCAAAGGTGCGAATGGCTTGCAAGGTGGTGTGTTGATGCAGGGGGCCCAACATCGACGTCGGCTCATCCAACAGCAACGTCTGCCCCGCCTCGCCCGGCCATAACTGCGCCAGCACCCGTGCCAGGTGCACCCGCTGACGCTCGCCACCGGACAGCGCCAGGTAGCTGCGGCCGCTCAAGTGGCCGACATCTGCCGCTTGCAGGGCCGCCTCAATAATCTCGTCATCGCGGGCTCGCCCGGTCTGATGAGGCAAGCGCCCCATGCCGACTACCTCTTCGACACGGAAAGCAAAGTCCAGCGTCGAGCTTTGCGGCAATACCGCCAGGCGCTGCGCCCGCTGCGCACCACTCCACTCGTTCAACGGGCGTTGATCCAACCACACCTTGCCTTGGTCGGGGTGCAGCTCACCGCACAATCCACCGAGCAGTGTACTTTTACCCGCACCATTGGGGCCCAGCACGCCGAGTACTTCCCCCGGTAACAGATCAAGCGTGACATCCGCCAACACGGTTTTGCGACCACGACGGATCTGCAAGTCTTCCACACGCAGCATCAGGCTCGCCCCCGCAACAAGAGGTAAAGAAAAAACGGCGCGCCGATAAACGCAGTGACGATACCGATCGGCAATTCAGCCGGCGCCAGGGCAAGCCGTGCGACCAGATCGGCAAACAACAGCAGGCTCGCACCTGCCAGAACCGATGCCGGCAACAACACGCGATGGTCCGGCCCCGCCAGCAAACGCACCAGATGCGGCACCACCAGCCCTACAAAACCGATCATGCCCGCGGCAGCCACCGCTGCCCCGACGCCCAGCGCCGTGCAGAAAACCAATTCGCGCTTGAGCCCTTCCACATCGATGCCGAGATGATTGGCCTCCGACTCACCCAGCAGCAAGGCATTCAACGCCTTGGCCCGGCGCGGCAACCACAGCGCCACGCCCGCGCTCACCAGCAACAATGGCCATAACCGCGAATAGCTCGCGCCGTTGAGGCTGCCCAGGTTCCAAAAGGTCAGGGTGCGCAGGGTGGCGTCGTCGGCCAGGTAGGTAAACAGGCCCACCGCTGAACTGGCGAGCGCCGTGAGGGCAATGCCGGCAAGCAGCATGGTCGCGACGTTGGTCTGGCCGTTACGCCGCCCCAGTCGATAGACCAGTGCAGTCACACCCAGCCCACCCAGGAATGCACACAGCGACAGAAGATAGGGGCCAAACGCATCCGGCAAACCGCCGAAAAACGAACCACCGACAATCGCCACCGCCGCCCCCAGCGCAGCGCCACTGGAAACCCCCACCAAGCCTGGATCAGCCAAGGGATTGCGGAACAGTCCCTGCATCGCCACCCCAGACAAGGCCAACACACCGCCGACAGCCAAGCCCAGCAACGTGCGCGGCAACCGGATCTGCCCCAGAATCAGCTCAGCCTGCTCCAGCCCTTGAGCCTCAATCGGCAGCCCCATCAAGCGCAAGGCGGCTTTGAGCGTATCCAACAACGGTAAGCTGACCGGCCCCAGCGCCAAAGAAAGCCAGATCGCCAAGGCACACAACAGCGCCAGCCCAACAAACAGCGTCTTCGGTTTTACCAGAGTGGTCATGGGGCTGGCTTGGCCTGGGACGGGTAGAACCCGGCAGACAGATCCGCGAGGCTTTGCGGTAAACGCGGCCCAAGCCCGCCGACCAGCAATGTAGGATCGACCTCAAATACCCGCCCAGCCTTGGCCGCCGGCGTGGACGCCAGGATCGGATTCTCTTTGAACAGTGCGGCACGCGCCGCATCACCGGTCAGGGCACGATCCGCAAACACCAACACATCCGGGCTCAACCCCGCCAACGACTCCACCGAAAACGGCTTGTACCCGGTATGGGTGGCCAGGTTGCGTCCGCCCGCCTGCTGCAGCATCCAGTCAGCCGCCGTGTCTTTGCCCGCGATCAGCGGCTTGCCGCCCGCATGACCCAGCAACAGCAATACGCCGGGGGCCTTTTGGGTGGCCTGAGCCTTGGCGACCCAGCGTTTCTGCTGGTTCAGCGCCTGCTCATATCTGGTAAACAATTCGTTGGCCTTGGCCTCAGCGCCCAGCAACTTGCCCAGGTGCTGAAGGTTGCCCTTCAACGTCGGCAAGTCAGGCTGCGCCGAGAACATTTCCACCTGCACACCTGCGCTGCGGATCTGCGCCAGTATGGGCGGCGGGCCCATTTCTTCAGTACCCACCAACACCTGCGGGCGCAGACTCAAGATGCCCTCGGCGGACAACTGTCGCTGGTAACCAATGCTCGGCAACGCCTTGAGGGACTCAGGGTGCTGGCTGGTGGTATCCACGCCCACTAACTTCGGCTCACCGCCCAAGGCCGTCACCCACTCCGACAGCGCCCCACCGGCACTCACCCAACGTTGTGGCAGTTCAGAGGCTTGCGCCCCAGGGTTGACCAGCAGTCCGACAACAAGCGCAATAGCACTGGCACTCAGGCGCATAACAGGGTTTCCTTCCAGGGGCAGGGCCGCTCAAACGCTCATCAATGTGACAGATAACCCCTGCCCCGCATCGTATTGAGCGCCCGGTCAGCCAACGGGCGAAGCCGGCATTTGATAATTGTTTGCATTTGAACGTCAAGGCACTTAAGGATTGAAATGAAGTTTCTCTGCTCCTCCGACACCCTCGCGTCAGACAGCAGCCTCGGTTTTGAAATCGATGGTTGCAAATTGTTGGCCGTGCGCCGGGACGGCGTTGCCTACTTCTATATCAACCGTTGCCCCCATCGCGGCATTCCACTGGAATGGCAGCCCAACCGGTTCCTCGACGACAGCGCCAGCCTGATCCAGTGCGCCACCCACGGCGCACTGTTCCTGATCGAAAACGGCGAGTGCATCGCCGGCCCCTGTGCCGGGCAAAGCCTGACTGCAGTGCCCGGCCGCGAAGACGCCCAAGGATTGTGGGTGCAACTCTAGTCGAGCAGCACGTCCAGGCGCCGGTCCACGCATATTTCTTCGGGTGTCACCCGTACGCCATACGCCAGCACTTCCACCCCGGCCGCCTTGGCTTCGCGCAGGGCTGCAGCGTAAGCCGCATCGATCTCCACGGCCGGGCGCACGGCATCAATCCCCGAGAGGTTGACGCAATACAACTGCACCGCCCGCACACCGTCACGCGCCAGATAGGCCAGTTCGCGCAAATGCTTGGCGCCTCGCTGGGTTACCGCATCGGGGAAGGCGGCCACCGAAGTACCGTCGAAACCCAGGGTCACACTTTTGACTTCGACGTAGGCCGCGCCGTCGGGATAGTCCAAACGGAAGTCGATGCGGCTTTTCTCTTGACCGTAAGGCACTTCGCGCTTCAAGGCGGTGAAGCCGTTCAGCTCGGTGATGACACCCGCATGCAACGCCTCCTCGACCAACTGATTGGCACGCGCCGTGTTCACACACGCCAAGCGGCCCTGAGGTGTCTCGGCAATTTCCCAGGTGCCGGGCAACTTGCGCTTGGGGTCATTGGAGCGACTGAACCAGACCTGCCCACCTTCGACCATGCAATTGAGCATCGAGCCGGTGTTGGGGCAGTGAATGGTCAGCAATTCGCCGGTAACGGTTTCGATATCGGTAAGAAAACGCTTGTAGCGACGAATCAACCGCGCTTCTTCGAGGGGAGGATGAAAGCGCATCAGCCTTGCCAGCTCCGCAATCCACGGGCGATCCGCTCCACCGCTTCCTGTAGCCGATCAAGGTTTTGCGTGTAGGCAAAACGCACATGGTGACCGGCCTGATAGCGGCCAAAGTCCAGGCCAGGCGTGAAGGCCACATGCTCGGTTTCGAGGAAGTGGCGGCAGAATGCGAAGGCATCACCGCCGAACGCGCTGATATCGGCATACAAATAGAACGCCCCTTCAGGCTCTACCGCAATGCCGAACTCCAACTCGCGCAAGGCGGGCAGCAAGAAGTCGCGACGGCGCCCGAATTCAGCGCGCCGCTCCTCCAGAATGCTCAGGGTTTGCGGGGTAAAACAGGCCAATGCCGCGTGTTGCGCCATGCTCGGCGCACTGATGTAGAGATTTTGCGCGAGCTTCTCCAATTCACCCACCGCCGCTGGCGGCGCCACCAGCCAACCCAGGCGCCAACCGGTCATGCCGAAATACTTCGAAAAACTATTCAGGACGAACGCATCGTCGTCCACTTCCAGCACGCTGGCCGCATCGGTGCCATAGGTGAGGCCATGGTAAATCTCATCCACCACCAGATGACCGTTGCGCGCCTTAATGGCAGCAGAAAGACCGGCCAATTCGTCGCGGGTGAGGATCGTGCCAGTCGGGTTGGCTGGGGACGCCACCAATGCGCCGACACTGTCCTGATCCCAATGCTTGGCCACCAGGTCGGCGGTCAACTGATAGCGCACCTCCGGGCCGACCGGAACTAGTTGCGCCGCGCCCTCCACCAAGCGAAGGAAGTGGCGATTGCAAGGATAGCCAGGGTCGGCGAGCAGCCAATGCTTGCCCGGATCCACCAGCAAACTGCTGGCGAGCAGCAATGCGCCGGAGCCGCCGGGCGTGATCAGGATACGCTCGGGGTCCACGTCCAACCCGTAGCGCTGCTGATAGAAACCGCTGATGGCCTCGCGCAACTCAGGCAAGCCACGGGCGGCGGTATAGCGCGTCTTGCCGTTGGCCAACGCTGCCTGGCCGGCCTGGATGATCGGTTCGGCGGTGGTGAAGTCCGGCTCGCCGATCTCCAGGTGGATCACGTCATGACCGGCGGCCTGCAGCTCATTGGCGCGCGCCAGCAATGCCATGACATGAAAAGGTTCGATGGCGCGACTGCGCGCACTGTAGGGCTGAGCCATTAGCCTTCCTTAACGGTGAGGACAAAATCTGGATTCTACCGAACCCGCGCCGTAAAACATGTTCTATTGCCTGCCCGACGGCAGGCGCCGCCCGGGCAAGCGCCAGCAAAACGACTAAAATCTACATCTGAGGCATCACATACCCAGCAACGACGGGCTGATGCAGTTTGCAACCCCATTGCCGTGGGCCTCGACAACCGGGAGTGGCGCACCCCGAATCTATCTGGTAAGTTCGCCCGCTTGCAGCCGCAGGGCCGGCAGGTGTCGGTGACGTTGCAATCCTGCGCAATGGATTAGAAGAGTGAGAGGCGGTCTATTCATGTCCACCCAAGCAAAGCAACAGCAGACTCAAGGCCTCAATGGCTTCGAACCTTACGTAGAAAAGAAAGGTGAGGAGTACATGGGCGAGCCCATGCGCGAGCACTTCACCAAGATCCTGAACAAGTGGAAACAGGACTTGATGCAGGAGGTCGACCGCACGGTTGACCATATGAAGGACGAAGCAGCCAACTTCCCTGACCCGGCCGACCGTGCCAGCCAGGAAGAAGAATTCGCCCTTGAACTGCGCGCCCGTGATCGCGAGCGCAAGTTGATCAAGAAGATCGACAAGACGCTGCAGCTGATCAAGGACGAAGAATACGGCTGGTGCGAATCCTGCGGTGTCGAGATCGGCATCCGTCGCCTGGAAGCCCGCCCAACCGCGGACCTCTGCGTAGACTGCAAGACCTTGGCTGAAATCAAGGAAAAACAGGTCGGCAAGTAATCCAGCCGAGCTGAACGAATGGGGCGTGCGAACGCTCCATTTTTGTTTCTGGCGTTTACCGAATTTCCAGTAGTATCCGGCCCATGACAGCCTCTACCTATATCGGGCGCTTCGCCCCCACACCCAGCGGCCATTTGCATTTCGGCTCCCTGGTCGCCGCCCTCGCCTCCTACCTCGACGCCCGCGCCAACCAAGGCCTATGGCTGATGCGTATGGAAGACCTTGACCCACCCCGCGAAGAACCCGGCGCACAGGCAGCAATCCTGCACGCGCTGGAAAGCTATGGCTTCGAGTGGGACGGTGCACTGATCCGACAAAGTGAGCGGCACGAGGCCTACGCCAAAGTCCTGAACGACCTGTTCAACCACGGCCTGGCCTACGCCTGCACCTGTTCACGCAAACAGCTTGAACCCTACAACGGGATCTACCCGGGCCTGTGTCGCAATGCTGGCCACGACCAGCAAGACGCCGCCATCCGTTTGCGTGTTCCCGAGCTTGAGTACCACTTTACCGACCGCGTCCAAGGCGAATTCCGACAGCACCTGGGCCGCGATGTAGGCGATTTCGTCATCCGTCGCCGCGACGGCCTGTACGCCTATCAACTGGCGGTGGTACTCGACGATGCGTGGCAAGGCGTGACCGATATCGTGCGCGGTGCCGACCTGCTGGACTCGACGCCTCGCCAGCTCTACCTGCAAGAACTGCTCGGCCTGCGCCAACCGCGCTACCTGCACGTGCCGCTGATCATCCAGCCGGACGGCAATAAACTGGGCAAATCCTACCGTTCGCCGCCGTTGACACCTGACCAGGCCACGCCTTTGCTATTGAGGGCATTACGCGCCCTAGGCCAGCAACCCGGCGACGAACTGTTGCACGCCAGCCCGCGAGAACTGCTGGATTGGGGCATTGCGCACTGGGATGCCACGCAGATCCCGCGCGCACTCACGCTGGCCGAAGCACAATTGAGCTGAAGGCGCTTGCAGCTTGCCAAGCATCCGTTACCATCGCCGCACGTTTTTACACAGAGGCCAACATGTACATCTATCGATTGGTCCTGCTGCTGGTCGTCGGGATCTACCTGTTTTCCCCCGCCATCATGGATTGGTGGATCGACGCCACGGGCGCCTGGTATCGCCCTTATCTGCTGTGGCTAATCCTGATCGTCGTGACTTTCATCCTGCAGAGCCAAAAAGATGCCGATGAGCTTTAGCCTCACCCAGATGCTGCTGATCAGCGCCGCCTACCTGGCAGCGTTGTTCGGAGTCGCCTGGATCAGTGAGCGCGGAATGATTCCGCGGGCGATCATTCGCCATCCGTTGACCTACACCTTGTCCCTCGGCGTCTACGCCAGCGCCTGGGCGTTCTATGGCACCGTGGGCCTGGCCTATCAGTACGGTTATGGCTTTCTGTCCAGCTACCTCGGGGTGTCCGGCGCGTTTCTGCTGGCGCCGGTGCTGCTGTACCCGATCCTGAAGATCACCCGCACCTACCAATTATCTTCCCTGGCCGACCTATTTGCCTTCCGTTTTCGCAGCACCTGGGCCGGCGCGCTGACCACCGTTTTCATGCTGATCGGCGTGCTGCCGTTGCTGGCCCTGCAAATCCAGGCGGTGGCCGACTCCATCAGCATCCTCACCCGCGAGCCGGTGCAACATCGCGTAGCGCTGGCCTTCTGTGCGCTGATCACGCTGTTCACGATTTTCTTCGGTTCGCGCCATATCGCCACCCGCGAAAAACACGAAGGCCTGGTGTTTGCAATTGCCTTTGAGTCGGTGATCAAGCTGATCGCCATCGGGGGCGTCGGCCTGTATGCGCTCTACGGTGTGTTCGATGGCCCGCAACAGCTGGAACTGTGGCTGCTGCAAAACCAGACCGCCCTCGCCGCCCTGCACACGCCTTTGCAGGAAGGCCCATGGCGCACGCTGCTGCTGGTGTTCTTCGCCTCGGCCATCGTGATGCCGCACATGTACCACATGACCTTCACCGAGAACCTCAACCCGCGCTCGCTGGTCAGCGCCAGCTGGGGCTTGCCGTTGTTCCTGTTGTTGATGAGCCTGGCGGTGCCGCTGATCTTGTGGGCCGGCCTGAAACTGGGGGCCACCACCAACCCTGAATACTTCACCCTCGGCATCGGCATTGCCGCCAACAGCCCAGCCTTGGCGCTGCTGGCTTATGTGGGTGGATTGTCAGCGGCGAGCGGGCTGATCATCGTCACGACCCTGGCACTGTCCGGCATGGCGCTGAATCACTTGGTGCTGCCGCTGTACCAGCCGCCGGCCGAAGGTAATATCTACCGTTGGCTGAAATGGACACGCCGCGCGCTGATCGTCGCGATCATCATGGCCGGCTACGGGTTCTACCTGTTGCTGGGCGCCGGGCAGGACCTGGCCAACCTGGGCATCGTCGCATTTGTCGCCACCTTGCAGTTCCTGCCGGGTGTGCTGTCGGTACTGTACTGGCCGACCGCCAATCGCCGTGGCTTCATCGCCGGTTTGCTCGCCGGGATCCTGGTATGGATCGTGACCATGCTGTTGCCGCTGGTCGGTAACCTGCAGGGCTTCTACATCCCGTTGTTGAACATGATCTACGTGCTCGATGACACCAGTTGGCACATGGCCGCGATTGCCTCCCTGGCCGCCAACGTCCTGATGTTCACCCTGATCTCGCTGTTCACCAACGCCAGCCCGGAAGAAACCAGCGCCGCCGAAGCCTGCGCGGTGGACAACGTGCGTCGCCCACAGCGCCGCGAATTGCATGCGGCCTCACCCCAGGAGTTCGCCACGCAACTGGCCAAACCACTGGGTGCCAAGGCAGCGCAAAAAGAGGTCGAACAGGCGCTGCGCGATCTCTATCTGCCGTTCGATGAGCGGCGCCCCTACGCGCTGCGCCGTCTGCGGGACCGTATCGAGGCCAACCTGTCCGGGCTGATGGGCCCGAGCGTGTCCCAGGACATGGTGGAAACCTTCCTGCCCTACAAGGCCGGCGGCGAAAACTACGTGACCGAAGACATCCATTTCATCGAGAGCCGGCTGGAGGATTACCACTCACGCCTCACCGGCCTCGCCGCCGAACTTGACGCCCTGCGCCGCTACCACCGCCAGACCCTGCAGGAACTGCCGATGGGCGTGTGTTCCCTGGCCAAGGATCAAGAGATCCTGATGTGGAACAAGGCCATGGAAGAACTCACTGGCATCGCCGCGCAGCGCGTGGTCGGTTCACGCCTCAATACCCTGGGCGATCCGTGGAAAGAATTGTTGCAAGGCTTCATCAACCTGCCCGACGAGCACTTGCACAAACAACACCTGGCGCTCGACGGCCAGACCCGTTGGCTCAACCTGCACAAAGCCGCGATCGACGAGCCCCTGGCACCCGGTAACAGCGGCCTGGTGTTGCTGGTGGAAGACCTGACCGAAACCCAGATGCTCGAAGACAAGCTGGTGCACTCCGAGCGCCTGGCCAGCATCGGCCGGCTGGCGGCGGGCGTGGCCCATGAAATCGGCAATCCGATCACCGGTATCGCCTGCCTGGCGCAGAACCTGCGCGAAGAACGCGAAGACGACGGCGAAATCACCGAAATCAGCGGGCAGATCCTCGAACAGACCAAGCGCGTCTCACGCATCGTGCAGTCGCTGATGAGCTTCGCCCATGCCGGCGCCCACCAAAATCAGGATGAAGCGGTGTGCCTGGCCGAAGTGGCGCAGGATGCCATTGGGCTGCTGGCCTTGAACCGGCGCAATTTTGAAGTACAGTTTTTCAATTTGTGCGATCCCGACCATTGGGTCGATGGCGACTCACAACGCCTGGCCCAAGTGCTGATCAACCTGCTGTCCAACGCCCGTGACGCCACTCCGGCCGGCGGTGCGGTACGCGTCAAGACCGAGGCTTTCGAACATACGGTCGATCTGATCGTCGAAGATGAAGGTAGCGGTATTCCACAGAACATCATGGACCGATTGTTCGAACCCTTCTTCACCACCAAGGACCCAGGTGAAGGTACCGGTCTGGGCCTTGCACTGGTCTATTCCATCGTTGAAGAGCATTATGGACAAATCACCATCGACAGCCCGGCTGACACCGAAAGCCAACGCGGCACCCGTATTCGGGTGACCTTGCCGCGTCATGTCGAAGCGACGTCCGCTGTGAACTGAGACCGTCGAGAGAATTGAATCAATGCCGCACATTTTGATCGTCGAAGACGAAACCATTATCCGCTCTGCCTTGCGTCGCCTGCTTGAACGTAATCAGTACCAGGTCAGCGAAGCCGGCTCGGTGCAGGAAGCCCAGGAGCGTTTCAGCATTCCCACGTTCGACCTGATTGTCAGTGACCTACGCCTGCCTGGCGCGCCTGGCACCGAGTTGATCAAGCTTGGCCAGGGCACCCCGGTGCTGATCATGACCAGCTACGCCAGCCTGCGTTCGGCGGTCGACTCCATGAAGATGGGCGCGGTGGACTACATCGCCAAGCCTTTCGACCATGACGAGATGCTTCAGGCCGTGGCCCGCATCCTGCGTGACCGCCAGTCGGCCAGCAGTGCTCCCACCGAGCAACGTCCAGCGGGCAAAGCTGCCGACAAGCCGGGCGTGGACAACAGCAACGGCGAGATCGGCATCATCGGCTCCTGCCCTCCGATGCAGGACCTGTACGGCAAGATCCGTAAAGTCGCGCCGACTGACTCCAATGTCTTGATCCAGGGCGAGTCCGGCACCGGTAAAGAACTGGTGGCCCGTGCCCTGCACAACCTGTCCAAGCGTGCCAAGGCGCCGATGATTTCGGTGAACTGCGCAGCGATCCCCGAATCCCTGATCGAGTCCGAACTGTTCGGCCACGAGAAAGGCGCATTCACCGGCGCCAGCGCCGGGCGTGCGGGCCTGGTCGAAGCGGCGGACGGCGGCACGTTGTTCCTCGATGAAATCGGTGAGCTGCCGCTGGAAGCCCAAGCCCGATTGCTGCGTGTGCTACAGGAAGGCGAAATTCGCCGCGTAGGCTCGGTGCAGTCACAAAAGGTCGATGTGCGCCTGATCGCAGCGACTCACCGCGACCTCAAGAGCCTGGCCAAGATCGGCCAGTTCCGTGAAGACTTGTATTACCGCCTGCATGTGATCGCCCTCAAGCTGCCGGCCCTGCGTGAGCGTGGCGCCGACGTCAACGAGATCGCCAACGCCTTCCTGCTGCGCCAGAGCGCGCGCATCAACCGTACCGACCTGAAGTTCGCGCCAGACGCCGAGCAGGCGATCCGGCATTACTCGTGGCCAGGTAACGTGCGGGAGCTGGAGAATGCGGTGGAGCGTGCGGTGATCCTGTCGGAGAGCCCGGAAATTTCCGCCGAACTACTGGGCATCGATATCGAACTGAGCGACTTGGACGACGACGATTTCATCGGTCTGGCCCCACAGCAGGGCGGTAGCAATACCAGCCATGAGCCGACGGAAGATTTGTCACTGGAAGATTATTTCCAGCATTTCGTCCTTGAGCACCAGGACCATATGACCGAGACCGAACTGGCGCGCAAGCTGGGCGTGAGCCGTAAATGCCTGTGGGAACGCCGCCAGCGCCTGGGCATTCCACGGCGCAAGACCGGTGTGGCCAGCGAGAGTTGAGGGCGCGCGCCCACAGGTAACACCCACCGATGTGAAAAAACTGTTACCGCGGATATTTCGCGTAACAAAAGCCGGGGCTTACGGTAACGAAGCCCCGGCTTTTTTTGGCCCGTCAAAAACCCGAAACCACCTCAAACCCCCGGTTTTACTGGGCGGCGCAAAAGTTGGCACGCACCCTGCTATATGCTTAGTACAAAAACAATAACAAGCTTTGTACAAGACAATAAAAATAAGACGAATCGACTCACGCATAACAAAAACAACACGGCGGAGGCGCAGCTAACTGATTCTTTTGGAGAGGCGTTGCATTTGGGGCTTGCCCCGCAACCAGGCCGAGAACAACAAAAACTGCCCTAAGGCAGAGCCTGAACTGGTTGGATCGTAGATCAGCAACACAGCGACCAAAGCAATCCGTTTGCTCTTGACTCCCGATTGGGAGTGTCATGAAGGTGAAGCTTCATGGCGAGGGCGATCAACAAAAACAAGAAGCCCGAAATCAATAATAAAAATAGAGCACGCAACTACTTCTGGGGGAGCTTCGGCTCCCCTTGTAGTTTCCGGGATTTGACCTTTCAAGGCTTATGGCGCAATGCCTGTAGCTTGTTCCTACACCATCCCCTGACTAAATGCTAGAATCCCCGCCCATCATGCGGTCATTCTTCGTTATGGCCGAACATTCCTTCAAACAGTGCATCCCATGCTGAAGAAGTTGTTCCAGTCATTCCGTTCTCCCTTGCGTCGTACGCAACACAAACGCAGCACGCCTGAAGTGCTCAACAGCAGCCAGCATTCGCTGCAGCGCGCTCAATTCAGCCGTTATGCCGTGAATATCGTCGAACGCCTGCAGAACGCTGGCTACCAGGCTTACCTGGTCGGTGGCTGTGTGCGCGACATGCTGCTCAATATCACGCCCAAGGACTTCGACGTCGCCACCAGCGCCACGCCTGAGCAAGTGCGTGCCGAATTCCGTAATGCGCGGATCATCGGCCGACGCTTCAAGCTGGTGCATATCCACTTCGGTCGCGAAATCATCGAAGTCGCGACGTTCCGTGCCGGCCACCCGCAAAACGATGAAGAGGAAGACACCAATCAGTCCTCCCGCAACGAAAGCGGGCGCATCCTGCGCGACAACGTCTACGGCACCCTGGAAGAAGACGCGCAACGCCGCGACTTCACCATCAACGCCCTGTATTACGACCCGGTCAGCGAGCGCATCCTCGATTACGCCAATGGCGTACACGATATTCGTAACAACCTGATTCGCCTGATCGGCGATCCGGTCCAACGCTACCAGGAAGACCCGGTGCGCATGCTGCGGGCCGTGCGGTTTGCCGCCAAGCTGAACTTCGGTATTGAGCGCCATACCGCCGCGCCGATTCGCGAACTGGCTCCGATGCTGCGGGAGATCCCGTCGGCACGCCTGTTCGAAGAAGTGCTCAAGCTGTTCCTCTCGGGTTATGCCGCCGACACCTTCGAAATGCTGGTGGACCTGCAGTTGTTCGACCCACTGTTCCCGGCCAGCGCCGAGGCTTTGGAATACAACCCGACGTACACCCACACCTTGATCAGCGAAGCGCTGATCAACACCGACCTGCGCATCAAGCAGAACAAGCCGGTCACCCCGGCATTCCTGTTTGCCGCCTTGCTGTGGCCAGCGTTGCCCAAACGCGTACTGCGCTTGCAGGAGCGCGGCATGCCGCCGATCCCGGCCATGCAGGAAGCCGCCCATGAGCTGATCGCCGAACAGTGCCAGCGCATCGCCATTCCGAAACGTTTCACCATGCCGATCCGCGAGATCTGGGACATGCAGGAGCGTCTGCCACGCCGCAGCGGTAAACGCGCCGACCTGTTGCTGGACAACCCGCGCTTCCGCGCCGGCTACGACTTCCTGCTGTTGCGTGAAAGCGCTGGCGAGCAGACCGATGGCCTGGGTGAATGGTGGACCGATTACCAGGACGCCAATGACAGCGAGCGCCGCGACATGATTCGTGACCTCGGCAGCAAAGGCGACGGCGAAGGGCCGAAGAAGCGTCGTCGCAGCGGTACCAAGCGCAAGCGCAGCGCGGCCGATACCTCGGGCGAATAAACGTGGAACGCATCTACATCGGCATGGGCAGCAATCTGGCGGCCCCGGACCAGCAATTGCGCAGCGCTATCGAAGCACTGGCGCAATTGCCGGGCACCACCGTCGCTGGTGTGTCCGCGTTTTATCAAAGTGATTCCCTGCTCCCAGGCCAGCCGCGCTACACCAATGCGGTTGCCGCCCTGGACAGCAATCTGGCGCCCCTTGAGTTGCTGGATGCACTGCAAGCCATCGAGAACGACCAGGGCCGCGAACGTCTTGAGCGCTGGGGCCCGCGCACGCTCGACCTGGACATCTTGCTGTTTGGCGATCACCTGATCGACGAACCGCGCCTCAAGGTCCCGCACTATCAGATGCACCTGCGTGCTTTTGTGCTGTACCCGTTGGCCGAACTGGCGCCCGCCAGCCTGGCGTTACCCGATGGCCAAACCCTCAATGACTTGCTGGCAACCTGCCCATTTGTCGGTCTGGAACGCCTCACAGTTGCTGAATCGCGTCAGTAACAGCGGTAACACCGTCATCGTAACAATGCGGTAACACATCCAATTGACTTCCCGTGTCCTCCTCACGACTATAGGCGTCCCGCTGCCGCCAACCCGGCGCTAAAGGGCGCAATCCAGGCCATATAAGCACTGCTCTCAAGACCGTGCGCCTGTATAAACGAAGACTCACGCGCGTTACTCGCTGTTTCCAAGCGCCTGAATGAGGACCCTTTTCATGCCAGACATTACCCTGACCACCTTGCAGAGCCTCAAGCTCAAAGGTGAAAAAATCGCCATGCTGACCTGCTATGACGCCACCTTCGCCCACGCCAGTTGCCAGGCCGGGGTTGAAGTGTTGCTGGTGGGCGACTCCCTGGGCATGGTTCTTCAAGGGAATGACAGCACCCTGCCCGTCACCACCGATGAACTTGCGTACCACACCGCCAGCGTCAAGCGCGGCAACGATGGCGCATTCATCATCGCCGACCTGCCGTTCATGGGTTACGCGACGCTCGAACAGACCTTCCAGAATGCCGGCAAGCTGATGCAAGCTGGCGCGCATATGATCAAAGTCGAAGGCGCGGTGTGGCTGGCCGAGTCAATCCGCCTGCTGGCGGAACGCGGTGTGCCGGTGTGTGCGCACATGGGCCTGACGCCACAGTCGGTGAACATCCTCGGCGGCTACAAGGTACAAGGCCGCAATGAGGCCCAGGCGCGGCAGATGCGCGCCGATGCCATCGCCCTGGAACAGGCGGGCGCGGCAATGATCCTGCTCGAATGCGTGCCAAGCGAACTGGCGGCAGAAATCACCCAGGCGGTGAAAGTGCCGGTGATCGGGATTGGCGCAGGCTCGGCCACCGATGGCCAGGTGCTGGTGCTGCACGACATGCTCGGCCTGTCGATCAGCGGCCGTGTGCCAAAGTTCGTGAAGAACTTCATGGCCGGCCAGGACAGCATTCACGCTGCATTGAGCGCCTACGTCGCCGAAGTCAAAGGCGTGACCTTCCCTGGCGCTGAACACGGATTCTCTGCATGAACACCGTAAAAACCGTACGTGAACTGCGGGCTGCGGTGACCCACGCCCGCAATGCCGGCAAGCGCATTGGCTTTGTGCCGACCATGGGCAACCTGCACAGCGGCCATGCCACGTTGGTGACCAAGGCCGCCCAGCAGGCGGATTTCGTGGTGGCCAGCATCTTCGTCAACCCGCTGCAGTTTGGTGCTGGCGAAGACTTGGACAAGTATCCGCGCACACTCGCCGCCGACCAGGAAAATCTGCTGCAAGCGGGCTGCAACCTGTTGTTCGCGCCCACCGTCGAGGAAATGTACCCCGGCGGCATGACCGGGCCAGACCCGCGTCAGCGTGCCGCAATTGTCTGAAGGCCTGTGCGGCGCCAGCCGTCCGGGGCACTTCGAAGGAGTGGCGACGGTGGTCAGCAAGTTGTTCAACATGGTCCAGCCGGACATGGCGGTGTTTGGCCAGAAGGATTACCAGCAACTGGCGGTGATCCGCGCCATGGTCCACGACCTGAACATGCCGATCCAGATCATCGGCGAGCCCACCGTGCGCGCCGACGACGGCCTCGCGCTGTCGTCGCGTAACGGCTACCTCACCGACGAGCAACGCGCCATTGCGCCGGTGCTGTACCGCAGCCTCAGCCAGATTGGCGCCGCGATCAAAGCCGGTGACCACGACTTCGCCAAGCTGCGCGCCGAACAGGTCCAGCAGATCGAAGCCGCCGGGTTGCGCCTGGACTACCTCGAAGTTCGCCAGGGTGTGCATTTGCGCCCAGCAACGGCCGAGGATCGGGATATCGTGATCCTGGTAGCCGCCTATCTCGGCGCTACCCGACTCATCGACAACCTGCACCTGACCCTCGACTGACCCCTTTCAGTCACCCTCCTCGCTGCGTCAATAAAAAGGGCCGGTATAAAAAAGTACCGGCCTTAGCGCAGACAAAGCCAAGACATATCGACACGCTAGGTTTAATGTAATCGCCCTGCGCTATGGTTAGCGCTGTCCGGAACCCAATGCTTGATCAAAGACTGGACGTTCCGGGCTTAGAAGTGTCCTAAAGGCAGTCCCCGTAATAAAAGGAAACCCGCAGCGATGGCGTACTACCGCACTCCTCATGACGTTACCGCTCTGCCCGCCTGGCAAGCGCTCAATCAACATCGCCAAGCCATGCAGGATTTCAGCATGCGCGAAGCGTTCAATGCCGATCCTCAGCGTTTTTCCCAGTTCACCCTGAGCAGCTGCGGACTTTTCCTCGATTACTCGAAAAACCTGATCACCAGCGAAACCCGCGACCTGCTCGTGGGCCTCGCCAAAGAAGTCGGCCTGAAAGACGCGATCAACTCGCTGTACGCCGGCGAGCCGGTCAACTCCTCCGAAGGCCGCCCGGCCCTGCACACCGCCCTGCGCCGCCCGGTTGGCGACAAGTTGTCGGTGAACGGCGTGAACATCATGCCGGACGTGCACAAGGTGCTGAACCAGATCACCGACCTGGTCGGCCGCATTCATGATGGCCTGTGGCGTGGCTACACCGAGAAGCCGATCACCGACGTGGTGAACATCGGTATCGGTGGCTCGTTCCTCGGCCCGGAGCTGGTCTCCGAAGCGCTGTTGTCCTACGCCCACAAAGGCGTGCGCTGCCACTACCTGGCGAACATCGACGGCAGCGAGTTCCACGAGCTGACCATGAAGCTGCGCGCCGAGACCACGCTGTTCATCGTCTCGTCGAAATCCTTCAACACCCTGGAAACCCTGAAAAACGCCCAGGCCGCCCGCGCCTGGTACCTGGCCCAGGGTGGCTCGGAAGCCGAGCTGTACCGCCACTTCATCGCCGTATCGAGCAACAACGCGGCGGCGGTGGCCTTTGGTATCCGTGAAGAAAACATCTTCCCGATGTGGGATTGGGTCGGCGGCCGTTACTCGCTGTGGTCGGCCATCGGCTTGCCGATCGCCCTGGCGATCGGCATGTCCAACTTCAAGGAGCTGCTGTCCGGTGCCTACACCATGGACCAGCATTTCCAGAACGCACCGTTCGAACAGAACATGCCGGTGCTGCTGGGTCTGCTGGGCGTGTGGTACGGCAACTTCTGGGGCGCGCAGAGCCATGCGATCCTGCCGTACGACCATTACCTGCGTAACATCACCAAACACTTGCAACAGCTGGACATGGAATCCAACGGCAAGAGCGTGCGCCAGGACGGCACGCCCGTCGCGACCGATACCGGCCCGGTGATCTGGGGTGGCGTAGGTTGCAACGGCCAACACGCCTACCACCAGTTGCTGCACCAGGGGACCCAACTGATCCCGGCCGACTTTATCGTGCCGATCGTCAGCTTCAACCCGGTGTCCGACCACCATCAGTGGCTGTACGCCAACTGCCTGTCCCAGAGCCAGGCGCTGATGCTCGGCAAGACCCGCGCCGAAGCCGAAACCGAGCTGCGCGACAAGGGCATCCCGGAAGACGAAGTGCAAAAACTTGCACCGCACAAGGTGATCCCGGGCAATCGTCCGAGCAACACTATCGTGGTCGAGCGCATCAGCCCGCGTCGCTTGGGCGCTCTGGTTGCCATGTATGAGCACAAAGTGTTCGTGCAGAGCGTGATCTGGGGTATCAACGCCTTCGACCAATGGGGCGTGGAACTGGGCAAAGAGCTGGGCAAGGGTGTCTACAACCGCCTGACCGGCGCTGAGGAAACCCTGGCCGACGATGCGTCGACCCAGGGCCTGATCAACTACTTCCGCGGTCGTCACCGCGGCTGATCCAGGTATGGCAGGGCCAACGTCCGTTTGGACGTTGGCCTTGAACCCTCCCCTTGCAGGGTGCATCTTTATGACTTGTCGCAAAAACAAGAATAAGGATCGCTCATGTTCGATATCAGCACGTTCCCCACCGCCGATGCCGTCCGCCGGGCTGCGCAACTCAGTCAAGAGGACTATCAGCGCCTCTACCGCCAATCCATCGAGCAGCCGGACACCTTCTGGGCTGAACAGGCCAAAGGCTTTCTCGACTGGATCACCCCGTGGCACACCGTTCAAAGCTCAGACATCAACACTGGCGCCGCCCAGTGGTTTGCCGGCGGCCAACTGAACGTCAGCTACAACTGCATCGACCGTCACCTGGCGCAACGCGCCGATCAGCCGGCCTTCATTTGGGAGGGCGATGATCCTGCCAAATCCTCCAACATCACCTACCGCCAACTGCACCAGAACGTCAGTCGCCTGGCCAATGTGCTGAAAAGCCGTGGCGTGAAGAAAGGCGACCGGGTGTGCATCTACATGCCGATGATCCCGGAAGCGGCCTACGCCATGCTCGCCTGTACGCGGATTGGCGCGGTGCATTCCGTGGTGTTTGGTGGCTTCTCGCCGGATGCCTTGCGTGACCGTATTCTCGACGCCGACTGCCGCACGGTGATCACCGCCGACGAAGGCGTGCGCGGTGGCAAGCCGGTGGCGCTGAAACAGAATGTCGACAAAGCCCTGACCAACTGCCCGAATGTGAGCACGGTTCTGGTGGTAGAGCGCACCGGTGCGACCGTCAACTGGAGCGAAGGCCGCGACCTCAAGTATCAACAGGCCCTGGATGCGGCCAGCGACGACTGCCCGCCCGAGCCAATGGACGCCGAAGACCCGCTGTTCATCCTCTACACCTCCGGCAGCACCGGCAAACCCAAAGGTGTGCTGCACACCACCGGCGGCTACTTACTGCAAGCGACGATGACCTTCAAATACGTGCTCGACTACCGCGAGGGCGAGGTGTTCTGGTGCACCGCCGATGTGGGCTGGGTCACCGGCCACAGTTACATCGTGTACGGCCCACTGGCCAACGGCGCGACTTCGCTGATGTTCGAAGGCGTACCGAGCTACCCGGACAGCTCGCGCTTCTGGCAAGTGATCGACAAGCATAAAGTCAACATCTTCTACACCGCGCCCACCGCCTTGCGTGCTTTGATGCGCGAGGGTCACGGCCCGCTGGAGAACACCTCTCGCGCCAGCCTGCGCCTGCTGGGGAGTGTCGGTGAACCGATCAACCCGGAAGCCTGGGACTGGTACTTCAATGCCGTCGGCGAACAACGCTGCCCGATCGTGGACACCTGGTGGCAGACAGAAACCGGCGGCATCATGCTCAGCCCCTTGGTCAGCGCGCAGCGCATCAAGCCCGGCTGCGCGACCCAGCCGATGTTTGGCGTACAACCCGTATTGCTTGACGAACACGGCAAGGAATTCAGCGGCGCCGGCAGTGGCGTACTGGCGATCAAAGCGAGCTGGCCAGGGCAGATCCGCAGCGTGTACGGCGATCCGCAGCGCATGATCGACACCTATTTCAAACCCTACCCCGGTTACTATTTCACCGGCGACGGCGCACGCCGTGATGACGACGGCGACTACTGGATCACCGGGCGCATCGACGATGTGATCAACGTCTCCGGCCATCGCATCGGCACCGCCGAGGTGGAAAGCGCCCTGGTGCTGCACGACCAGGTGGCCGAGGCCGCCGTGGTGGGCTACCCCCATGACGTCAAAGGCCAGGGCATCTATGCGTTTGTCACGCCCATGAATGGAGTGGAACCCGACGATGCGTTGAAAAAACACCTGCTGGCGCTGGTCAGCAAGGAAATCGGCAGCTTTGCCAAGCCGGAACTGATCCAATGGGCCCCGGCCTTGCCGAAAACCCGCTCCGGCAAGATCATGCGCAGGATTTTGCGCAAGATCGCCTGCAACGAACTCGACAGCCTCGGTGATACCTCGACCCTGGCCGACCCGAGTGTCGTAGAGGGCTTGATCGACAAACGCCTGAACCGATAGGAACCCCTGAGTCGCCATGGAATTTATCCGCAGCCGTATCGAAAACCAGTTGATGAGCCTGACTGGCCTGTCGCTGGGCCAACTGGACCTGGAAAACCCTAAGGGCGACCCCGGCTTGTTCGGGCCCGACTCGGTGAGCTGGCAAGTCCATGGCGACTTCAGCAGCATGCTTATCGGCGGTATCAGCGCCTTGATGCTACAAGCCTTGCACCCATTGGCCCTGGCGGGCGTGTGGGACCATTCCAACTTTCGTCAGGACATGCTCGGGCGCTTGCGGCGCACCTCGCAGTTCATCTCGGGCACAACATTTGGCTCGCGCAAAGACGCCGAATGGCTGATCGAAAAAGTCCGCACCATTCACTTGCAGGTGGTCGGTCATGCCCCGGACGGGCGACCTTACGCGGCCAGCGACCCGGAATTGCTGACCTGGGTGCATGTGGCAGAGGTCAGTAACTTCCTCGCCGCCCACTTGCGCTATCGCAACCCGAATCTGTCCGGTCGAGACCAGGACCGTTACTACAGTGAAATTGCCTTGGTCGCCGAACAGCTGGGCGCGCGACATGTTCCGCGTTCTCGGCAGGAAATTTCGGATTATCTGGCGCGCATCCGCCCGCAATTACTGTGCGACGATCGCAGCCGCGAAGTACTACGTTTACTGCTTAACGCGCCCTCCCCCAGCCTGCTGGCCAAACCTTTTGGCAGTCTGATGATGCAGGCCGGCATTGACCTGCTGCCGGATTGGGCCAGCGCCATGCTCGACCAGCACCAGAGCCCGCTGCAACGCCAGATGATCCGTGCCGGGGTCAAGCGCAGTGCGCCGATGCTGCGATGGGCGATGCGCAACGGTTCGGTGCAACGCGCCCATCGGCGGATGGGGTTGATGTAGGCGACGGCGCATAGCTGTTAAACTTCGCGCCCTCATTTCCCCAGCAAGGCGCGCTCCATGTCTCCTCTGAATCAGGCGCTGCGCGCCGCCCTCGATCATCGCCAAGACCTGATCCATGAGCTGCACGCCCAAGGCACCGACTGCTACCGCCTGTTCCATGGCAGCCAGGAAGGCGCCGGCGGCCTGACGATCGACCGCTACGGCCCGCAATTGCTGGTGCAGAGTTTTCACCACTCCCTGGAAACTGCAGAGCTGCTGGACCTGCATCAACAGGTCAACCAGTACATGGGCCTGGAATTGTTGCTGGTGTACAACGACCGTTCCCGTGGCAACTCGCGCATCGACCGCGAAGACACGGTTTATCGTGCCGAGCCCGCTGCACTGGAAGACCTGATCGGCCATGAGTGGGGCCTCAATTACCGCGTGCGCGGCCGCCATGCCGGGCAGGACCCGCTGTTGTTCCTGGATTTGCGTAACACCCGCGGCTGGGTCAAGGCCCACAGCGCCGGCAAAAGCGTGCTGAACCTATTCGCCTACACCTGCGGCGTCGGCCTGAGCGCGGCAGCCGGTGGTGCCCGTGAGGTGTGCAACCTGGACTTCGCCGAGGGCAACCTGGCGGTCGGGCGCGAAAATGGGCTGCTCAACCCGCAATTGCCGACCATGCAGTTCGTGCAATCGGATTACTTCCCGGCTATCCGCCAATTGGCCGGCCTGCCGATCACCCAGCGCCGCGGGCAAAAGCTGCCGAGTTACCCGCGACTGGAACAACGTCAATACGACTTGGTACTGCTCGACCCGCCAGCCTGGGCCAAGAGTGCTTTCGGCACCGTCGACCTGCTGCGCGATTACCAGAGCCTGCTCAAGCCCGCACTGTTGGCCACCGCCGACAATGGCGTGCTGATTTGCTGCAACAACCTGGCGAAAGTCAGCATGGAGGACTGGCGCGAACAGGTGCTACGTTGCGCAGAGAAGGCCGGGCGCCCCGTGCGTGACTGCAAAGTCATGACGCCAGGCGCGGACTTTCCCTCGCAGGACCAACAACCCCCGCTGAAAACCCTGATACTGCAGCTGTAAGACGTTTCCCAAAGGACCCGTTCTTCGGAACCGAAAACCCGTGCCATACTCCAAGGCACTCCTGTTTGACATAGATGGCGCCGCCCCATGCCCAAAGGATTGATTCGCGCCGCTGGCGCCTTGTTGACCGCCCTTGCCCTGTACAGCTTGCTGGGCTTTTTGATTCTCCCTGGCGTTGCCCTTCGCATTGCCAACCAGCAACTGGCCAATTACGCCACGGTGCCGGCGCGGATCGAGCGGATCGAGCTCAACCCGTTCAGCCTGGAGGTAACGGCATGGGGGCTGAAAATCGGTGAGCCGGGCAAGGAACAGGTGGGTTTCGAGCGTCTCTACGCCAACCTGCAGATCGACAGCCTCTGGACTCGCGCCCTGCACCTGGCCGATGTGCAACTGGACAAACCCAAGACTGAGCTGTTGTTCGACAAGTCCGGCCAGTTGAACCTCGCGCAGTTGTTCAAGCTGCCGCCCAGCGAGCCCACCCCGACCGATCCAAATGCCAAGCCGTTTCCGCTGCGCATCGACAGCATCAAGCTGGCCGGCGGCTATGTGCATTTTGAAGACTTGCGCCCCAGCGAACCCATCGAATTCCTTTACGACAAGCTCGACTTCGAGCTGAAAAACCTCAGTACCCTGCCTGAAGACAACGCCGACATGACGTTGGTGGCAGCCGGGCCTGCAGGCGGACAGATCGACTGGAAAGGTAATTTCAGCCTGGTGCCGATCACTTCCGAAGGCACGTTGAAAGTCACCGATGGCAAGATGAAAGCCTGGTGGCCGTATGTACGTGACGCGCTGCCATTGGTGCTGGAAGACGGTGTACTCAACTTCAGCACCGAGTACAAGTTCAGCCTGGCCAAAGAGACAGAACTGAACCTGACCAACACCTCCGCCAGCATCGCGCCATTTGCCATCAAGGCACCGGATGGCCGCCCACTGGTGCGCCTGGAACGCCTGGACGTCAGCGAAACCACCGTGGACTTGGCTAAGCAGCAGGTCGTCGTCGGCAAGATCCGCAGCAACAAGCTGGAAACCTGGGCGGCGCTTGAGTCCGACGGGCAACTGGACTGGCAAAAACTGTTCGCCAGCCAGCCGAGCAAACCGGCCAAGACCCCCGAGCCCCAAAATGCACCCGCCACCGCCGACTCGCCAAAAGCCGAGCCTGCGGCGCCAAGCAAGCCTTGGCAAGTACTGCTCAAGGACGTGCAACTGCGCAACTATCAGGTGCACCTGGCTGACCGTCAGGCCAAGCCGGCGGTCGCGCTGGAAGTGGGCCCGCTGAACGTCGATGTGCAGAATTTCGACAGCCTCAACCAGAGCCCCTTCACGTTGAAAGTCGACACCGGCCTGGGCAAGCAGGGCAAGGTTCAGGCGACCGGCGAGGTTAACCTCAACCCGGTCAGCGCCAAGCTGAAAGTGAATACCCAGGACATCGACCTGCGGGTCGCCCAGTCCTATATCAGCCCGTTCATCCGCCTGGAACTGCGCAGCGGCATGCTCGGCAGCAATCTCGATGTGAACCTGAAAAGCACTGATCCTTTGAAGCTCCAGGTCACAGGCAGAGCGCAGGTCGACCAGTTGCACACCCTGGACACCCTCAAGACCCGCGACTTCCTCAAATGGCAGCGCCTGGTGCTAGAAGGCGTGAACTATCAGCACGGCGACAGTCTGTCGATCGACAAGGTCAACCTGCTGCAGCCGTATGCACGTTTCATGATCAACGATGACCGCACCACCAACGTGGATGACCTGTTGATCCCGCAACCCGCCGACAAAACACCCAAGCCCGCCAGCAAGGAAAAACCCTTGGGCATCCGCATCGGGCAGATTGCAATCAATGACGGTTCGGCCAACTTTGCCGACTTCAGCCTCACACCCAACTTCGCCACGGCGATTCAACAGCTCAACGGGCAAATCGGCACCATCGACAGCCGCCAGGCCAAACCGGCCAGCGTCGATATCAAGGGTAAGGTTGATCGTTATGCGCCGGTGACCATCAAGGGCAGCGTGAACCCGTTCGACCCGATGGCGGCGCTGGATATCGCAACCAGCTTCAAACGCGTAGAGCTGACCACCCTGACGCCCTACTCCGGCAAGTTCGCCGGTTTCCGTATCCGCAAGGGTCGCCTGAACCTCGACCTGCATTACGTGATCACCAAGGGCCAACTGAAGGCCGAGAACAAAGTGGTGGTCGAGCAGCTGCAACTTGGCGAGAAAGTCGACAGCGCCGATGCCGTGGACTTGCCGATTCGCCTGGCAATCGCCTTGCTCAAGGATTCCGACGGCAAGATTTCCATCGAACTGCCGGTGACAGGCGATCTGAATAACCCGCAGTTCAGTGTGATGCCGATTGTCTGGCAGACCCTGCGTAACCTGGTAGTGCGTGCAGCGACGGCGCCCTTCAAGTTTATCGGTGGGCTGGTGACGGGCGGTGGCTCGGAAGACCTTGGCAATGTATCGTTCGCCGCTGGGTCCAGCGAATTGAACAAGGATGCCGAAGGCGCCTTGAACACCTTGGCTAAAGCACTGAAAGAGCGCCCTACATTGCGCCTGGAGATCGAAGGCACAGCGGCTGCCAGCAGCGATGGACCGTTCCTTGCCGCTCAGCGACTGGAACGTGAATACCAGTACAACTACTACAAGATTCTTCAACGTCGTGGTGACAAGGTTCCAGCCCAGGCGTCCCTGCTTGTCGTACCGGAAAAGGAAAAGGCGCCGTTGCTTGAAGGCATCTACCGCACCCGCCTGAAACAGCAACCACCAGCCGAATGGAAAGACCTGAGCAGCGATGATCGTAGCGCCAAGCTTCGTGACGGCGTGATCAAGTTCTGGAGTGGCAGTGATGTGCTGCTGCGCCAACTGGGCCAGGACCGTGCAAGCACCATCAAGGACTACCTGGTGGACAAAGGCCAGCTGGAAGATGATCGGGTGTACTTCATTGATGCCAACTTGGGGCAGGCCGAGAAGGATGGTCGGGTCGTGACGCCGATGCATCTGGACGCGGAATAACCCGCCCAGAATAGAACAGGCCCCGACACAAGTGCCGGGGCCTGTAATGACCACATCCGTGTGGTCGGTCGCATGAACTCCAGAGGTGCATCGGGTGGATATCTAGCTCACCCTAAGCCGCCGCCGTCTCGTTCAGACGAAACTCCAAGCATTACTCTGCTTTCAGGCCGTCGGCCGATACAGCTTTAACGCCTTTGATTTTCTTGGTGATGTTCACCGCGGTAGTTTTCTGAGCTTCAGTGACCGGTGCGGTCGAAGACAGGGACACTACGCCTTTGTTGGTTTCGACTTTGATGTCGGTGCCAGGAATGCCTTTCTCGGTAACCAGATCAGCTTTTACTTTGGTGGTGATCCAAGTGTCCGAAGTGGACTCTTTGGCACCGGCTGCTGCGCTTTTGGTTTTGTCGACATTGTCAGCCTTGGTAGCGCCGCCAGCCATCAGGCCGTCAGCCGAAACGGCGGTCACGCCTTTGATTTTCTTGGTGATTGCTACAGCAGTGGCTTTCTGTGCGTCAGAGATAGCGACTGTCGAGGACAGGGAAACCACGCCTTTGTTGGTTTCAACCTTGATGTCCGAACCAGGAATACCTTTCTCGGTCAGCAGGTCAGCTTTCACTTTGGTGGTGATCCAGGTATCTGAGGTGGACTCTTTAGCCTTGGTCACTTCACCGGCCGCCAGTGTCATAGGGGCTTGGGAAGTCTGAGCAAAGGCTACGTTAGCACCCATGGCCAGGGTCAGAGCGGTAGCAGTAGCGAGAGCGAACTTCTTCATACGAGTAACTCCTGTTTTATTAAAAGTCTGCAGTACGTAAACCTTGATGCTGCAGCGTTAACAGGGATATTGCAGGCAGTGTGCCAAGTCTTATAAGACAATAAAATCCATATAAAACAACAACTTATAAAAATAGGCACTTTTCGGAATCGTGCAAGTTGCATGAACGTCATCGTGCCTGCATGCAAGTTGCGGCTTTTGGCTTCAGCTAAGCGGCTGATTTCCCGTCACTTTCCAGCGCGCATAAAAAAAGGACTCCGAGGAGTCCTTTTTTTCAGCGCAACGCTTGGGGGTGATTAAACGCCCGAAGCCTTGGCTGCTGCTACGTCCTTGATGGACAGCTTGATACGGCCGCGGTTGTCCACGTCCAGTACCAGCACTTCCACTTCCTGGCCTTCTTTCAGGATGTCAGTCACTTTCTCAACGCGAGCGTCGCTCAGCATGGAGATGTGAACCAGACCGTCCTTGCCCGGCAGGATGTTGACGAATGCGCCGAAGTCGACGATGCGCTCAACCTTACCGACGTAGATCTTGCCGATCTCGGCTTCTGCGGTGATGCCCAGGACGCGCTGACGGGCTGCTTCAGCCGCTTCCTTGGTTTCGCCGAAGATCTTGATCGAGCCGTCGTCTTCGATGTCGATCGAAGCCTTGGTCTCTTCACAGATCGCACGGATAGTCGCGCCGCCCTTACCGATGACATCACGGATTTTGTCGGTGTCGATTTTCATCGCGATCATGGTCGGAGCATTTTCCGACAGTTCGGTACGGGACTGGCCAATGATCTGGTTCATCTGACCGAGGATGTTCAGGCGCGCTTCCAGGGCTTGGCCCAGGGCGATTTCCATGATTTCTTCGGTGATGCCCTTGATCTTGATGTCCATCTGCAGCGCGGTCACACCTTTGGCGGTACCGGCTACTTTGAAGTCCATGTCGCCCAGGTGATCTTCGTCGCCCAGGATGTCGGTCAGGATGGCGAACTTCTCGCCTTCTTTAACCAGGCCCATGGCGATACCGGCAACCGGCGCCTTCATCGGCACACCCGCGTCCATCAGCGCCAGGGAAGCACCGCAAACGGAAGCCATGGAGCTGGAACCGTTGGATTCGGTGATTTCCGACACAACACGGATGGTGTACGGGAATACGTCGGCAGCAGGCAGCATGGCGGCGATCGAACGACGGGCCAGACGGCCGTGACCGATTTCGCGACGACCAGCGCCACCCATGCGACCACACTCGCCCACCGAGAACGGAGGGAAGTTGTAGTGCAGCATGAACGGGTCTTTTTTCTCGCCTTCCAGGGTGTCCAGCAGTTGTGCGTCACGGGCGGTGCCCAGGGTCGCGACTACCAAAGCCTGGGTTTCACCACGGGTGAACAGCGCGGAACCGTGAGTCTTCGGCAGAACGCCGACTTCGATGTTCAGCGGACGTACGGTGCGGGTGTCGCGACCGTCGATACGTGGCTTGCCGTTAACGATGTTTTCGCGAACGGTGCGGTATTCGATTTCACCGAAAGCCGCTTTGACGTCGCTGGAGGAAGGCTGGCCTTCTTCACCGGACAGCTTGGCCACAACCTGATCCTTCAACTCGCCCAGGCGAGCGTAACGGTCGGCCTTGACGGTGATGGTGTAGGCGTCGGAGATGGCAGCGCCGAACTCGGAGCGGATAGCGCCCAGCAGCTCGGTGGCTTCGGCTTGTGGAGCCCAGGTCCAGGTTGGCTTGGCGGCTTCGGCAGCCAGCTCGGTGACAGCCTTGATGACAGCCTGGAACTCGTCGTGGGCGAACAGCACGGCGCCCAGCATCTGGTCTTCGGTCAGCTCTTTGGCTTCCGATTCAACCATCAACACGGCTTCCGAGGTACCGGCAACGACCATGTCCAGGCTCGACGCTTTCTGTTGCTCGTAGGTCGGGTTCAGCAGGTAGCCGGTGCTTTCGTGGAAAGCAACACGGGCTGCGCCGATCGGGCCATCGAAAGGAATGCCGGAGATGGCCAGGGCAGCCGAGGTACCGATCATCGCAGCGATGTCCGGATCGGTCTTTTTGCTGGTGGAAACGACGGTGCAGACAACCTGCACTTCGTTCATGAAGCCTTCTGGGAACAGCGGACGGATCGGACGGTCGATCAGTCGGGAAGTCAGGGTTTCTTTCTCGGAAGGACGGCCTTCACGCTTGAAGAAACCGCCAGGGATCTTACCGGCAGCGTAAGTCTTTTCCTGGTAGTGAACGGACAGAGGGAAGAAGCCTTTGCTCGGGTCAGCGGTCTTGGCGCCAACAACGGTCACCAGAACGGTCACGTCGTCGTCAACGGTAACCAGCACTGCGCCGGAGGCTTGACGGGCGATACGGCCTGTCTCGAGGGTAACGGTCGACTGACCGAACTGGAATTTTTTGATAACCGGGTTCACGGTGTCCTACCTTCTTTGTGGCTCTTGGGGGAACTTGTCTTCTTGCGAAATTCTTGGGCAATGTCGGGAATCGGCCCGAGCCTGGTCCAGGGGTAAAACGTGTATCCAGATAAAACTTGAGGCTGGGAGCCTACCATGCGCCAGCGGGAATCCCACTGACACACGGCAGACAACCAACCTCTAGCGCAATCGCTTATTAGCGACGCAGACCCAGGCGACCGATCAGAGTCTGATAACGACCCAGATCCTTGCCTTTCAGGTAGTCCAGCAGCTTACGGCGCTGGTTTACCATGCGGATCAGACCACGACGGGAGTGGTGATCTTTACCGTTGGCCTTGAAGTGACCTTGCAGCTTGTTGATGTTGTGGGTCAGCAGTGCAACTTGCACTTCTGGCGAACCAGTGTCACCAACAGCTTGCTGATAGTCAGCAACGATTTGTGCTTTTTCTTGAACGTCGAGAGCCATGAGGCAATCCTTTTTTCAGGAAACCACCCAAAGGGCAGTTTCAACAGGCCAGGGACAAATCCCTGTATCTAGAAATGAGTAGTGACCGTGCCTGTTAACAGCCACCCTCGTCCGGTCATTCTGACCGAATCAGTCGACGCGGCGCGATGCGCCCGTCTTCGCTCACTTCACCGATACCGATGAAGCGACCGTTATGATCCTGTACCCGCACCATGCCGAACTTCGGGGCATCCGGGGCACGTACCGGCTGGCCGTTGAGCCAGTAGAACGCGCTGTGCTCCGAAAAGTGCAGCAATGGCCAATCCAGCAAACCGCTGTCCGATGGCATCAGGAAGCGATCAACCGCTTCGTTGCCGCCTTCGGCGTGTACGGCTTCCAGCTCTTCCAGCGTGACCGTCTGGGCCAGGCTGAAAGGGCCGGCCTGGGTGCGTCGCAGTTCTGCAACGTACGCACCGCAACCGAGCTGTTCACCGATATCTTCCACGAGGGTACGGATATAGGTGCCTTTGCTGCAGTCCACGGCCAGGCGGGCAGTGTCGCCTTCACAGGCGAGTAACTCCAAGCGCGCAATAGTAACAGAACGCGGTTCGCGCTCCACTACTTCGCCCGCACGTGCCAGCTTGTAAAGAGGCTGGCCATCACGCTTGAGCGCCGAGTACATCGGCGGTATCTGACTGATTTGCCCACGAAAACCGGGCAAAGCCGCTTCAATATCAGCACGACCAACGGTCACATCGCGAACCTGCAGAACATCACCTTCGGCGTCGGCCGTGGTGGTGGTCTTGCCCAATTGCATCAGGGTTTCGTAACCCTTGTCGGAATCGAGCAGGTATTGCGAGAATTTGGTGGCCTCGCCAAAGCACAACGGCAGTACACCGGTGGCCAAAGGATCGAGGCTGCCGGTGTGCCCGGCCTTTTCGGCGTTGAGCAGCCAACGGACCTTCTGCAAGGCGGCATTGGAGGTAAAGCCAATGGGCTTGTCGAGCAGAATGATGCCGCTGACGTTGCGACGGATACGTTTGACCTGAGCCACCGCTTACTCCTTGGCGTCTTCAGGTGTGGACGGGTGCTGGCTGTCTTCAGCCACGGCGCGCTCGATCAGTGCCGACAGGTGCGCGCCACGCACGACGCTTTCGTCGTAGTGGAAGTGCAACTGAGGAACACTGCGCAGCTTCATTTCACGGGCCAACTGCATGCGCAGGAAACCTGCGGCCGAGTTGAGCACCTTGATGCTTTGCGCGATTTCTTCGCTGCTGTCCTGCCCCATCACGGTGATGAAGATCTTGGCGTGACCCACGTCACGGCTCACTTCTACGGCGGTGATGGTGACCAGACCAACGCGGGGGTCTTTGACTTCGCGACGGATCAGTTGGGCCAGCTCGCGCTGCATCTGATCGCCGATACGCTGGGTACGGCTGTATTCTTTTGCCATGTCTTGTTACCTGTTACTGCCACACGGTGAAACCCGTGGGGTCTGAAAGCGGCAAACGCCCGGCCTGACAAAAGCCAGACCGGGCGTTGCGTTTAGAGTCCGTACGCTGCGCGGGGCATTTGCATGCCCACACGCGGCGTGGCTCCGGAAGTGCGCGAGTTAGAGGCTGCGAGCAACCTGAACCTTCTCGAAGACTTCGATCTTGTCGCCAACCTTGACGTCGTTGTAGCTCTTGACGCCGATACCGCATTCCATGCCGGCACGTACTTCGGAAGCGTCATCCTTGAAGCGGCGCAGGGATTCCAGCTCGCCTTCGAAGATAACGATGTCTTCACGCAGTACACGGATTGGACGGTTACGGTGCACAACACCTTCGATAACCATGCAACCGGCGATCGCGCCGAATTTCGGCGAGCGGAACACGTCACGCACCTCGGCCACACCCAGGATGTTCTCCCGGACGTCGCTGCCAAGCATGCCGGTGAGGGCTTTCTTGACGTCTTCGATGATGTCGTAGATGACGTTGTAGTAACGCATGTCCAGGCCTTCCTGCTCGACGATCTTGCGAGCGCCAGCATCGGCACGCACGTTGAAGCCGAACAGTACAGCGTTGGAAGCCAGTGCCAGGTTGGCGTCGGATTCGGTGATACCACCGACACCGCCACCGACAACGCGCACTTGCACTTCGTCGTTACCCAGGCCATTCAAGGCGCCGTTCAACGCTTCGAGGGAACCACGTACGTCAGACTTGAGGACGATGTTAAGCGTCTTCTTCTCTTCCTGGCCCATGTTCTCGAAGATGTTTTCCAGCTTGCCGGCGTGAGCACGGGCCAGCTTGACTTCACGGAACTTGCCTTGACGGAACAGAGCCACTTCACGGGCTTTCTTCTCGTCGGCAACCACGCTCATCTCGTCGCCAGCGTCCGGGGTACCGTCCAGGCCGAGGATCTCGACCGGGATAGCAGGACCTGCTTCCTTGATTGGCTTGCCGTTCTCGTCGAGCATGGCACGTACACGGCCGTAGTTCGAACCAACCAGCACCATGTCGCCTTGGCGCAGGGTACCGTCTTGAACCAGGACGGTCGCAACCGGGCCACGGCCCTTGTCGAGACGGGACTCAACCACAACGCCACGGCCAGGAGCCGATGGAGTAGCGGTCAGTTCCAGAACCTCGGCTTGCAACAGAACGGCTTCGAGCAGTTCGTCAACGCCGGTACCCATCTTCGCGGAGACCGGTACGAATGGAGTGTCGCCACCCCACTCTTCGGAGGTCACGCCGTGAACCGACAGTTCGCTACGGATGCGATCGAGATCGGCGCCCGGCTTGTCGATTTTGTTCACGGCTACTACCAACGGAACGCCAGCTGCCTTGGCATGCTGAACGGCTTCGATGGTTTGTGGCATCACGCCGTCGTCCGCTGCAACCACCAGGATCACGATGTCAGTCGCCTTGGCACCACGGGCACGCATCGCAGTAAACGCGGCGTGACCAGGGGTGTCGAGGAACGTCACCATGCCACGGTCGGTTTCAACGTGGTACGCACCGATGTGCTGGGTGATACCGCCGGCTTCGCCCGCAGCGACCTTGGCACGACGGATGTAGTCGAGCAGGGAAGTTTTACCGTGGTCAACGTGGCCCATTACGGTCACAACCGGTGCACGGGAAACCGCCTCACCTTCAAACTTCAGGGACTCGGCCAGGGAATCTTCCAGGGCGGTGTCGCTGACCAGGGTCACTTTGTGGCCCAGCTCTTCAGCAACCAACTGGGCAGTTTCCTGGTCCAGTACCTGGTTGATGGTGGCCGGAGTGCCCAGCTTGAACATGAACTTGATGATTTCAGCTGCCTTGACCGACATCTGCTGGGCCAGATCGCCCACAGTGATGGTCTCGCCGATCTTCACTTCACGCACGACAGGGCCGGTTGGGCTCTGGAAACCGTGGGCGTTGCGTTTCTTCAGCTTGGCCTTGCCGCGACCACCACGACGGAAGCCATCGCTTTCTTCGTCGGTAGTACGTGGGGCAACGCGTGGAGCAGGCGCTTTCTCTTTGACCGAAGCACGATGCGGAGCGTTTTTGCGCTCGCCATCGCCACCACCACCGCGACGATTGTTATCGTCAGCACGCGGCTTGTCCGGACGACGAGGTTCGTCGCGCTTGCGAGCGTCAGCAGCAGGTGCTGGTGCAGCGGCAACCGGAGCGGCCTCACGCACAGCTTCTACAGGAGCGCTAGGCGCGGCGACCGCTTCAGTGGCAGCAGGTTGCGCAGCAGCAGGCTGGCGACGCGCTTCTTCTTCGGCGCGACGCTTGGCTTCTTCTTCAGCCTTCTGACGTGCAGCATTTTCTACTGCGCGACGTTCTTCCAGTTCGCGTTTGCGCTCGGCTTCGATTTCTTCCGGGCTGCGCTGTACGAAGACTTTCTTCTTGCGTACTTCAACGCTGATGCTCTTGCTACCCGCAACACGCAGGGTGCTGGTGGTTTTGCGCTGCAATGTAATCTTGCGCGGTTCTTCCACTTTCGCCTTGTGGCTGCTCTTCAAGTGAGTCAGCAAAGACTGCTTCTCACTGTCGCTCACACCTTCATCGGCGGCGGTGTGCGGCAGACCTGCCTCACGCATCTGCTGCAACAGGCGCTCTACCGGTGTTTTGACCTCATCGGCCAGTTGTTTCACCGTGACTTGCGTCATGCACTTCTCTCCTCAGGCCGCGCCTAGTTACTCGAACCAATGGGCTCGGGCGGCCATGATCAACTTGCCGGCACGATCATCGTCAATGCCGTCGATGTCGAGCAGATCGTCAATAGACTGCTCGGCCAGGTCTTCGCGGGTAATTACGCCGCGCACCGCCAGTTCCATCGCCAAATCCTTGTCCATACCCTCAAGCGAGAGCAGGTCTTCGGCCGGATGGGCGTCTGCCAGCTTTTCCTCAGTAGCGATGGCTTTAGTCAACAAACGATCCTTGGCCCGAGCGCGAAGCTCGTTGACGGTGTCTTCGTCAAAGCCGTCGATGTTGAGCATTTCTTCCAACGGTACGTAGGCAATCTCTTCCAGGCTGGTGAAGCCTTCATCTACCAGCACCTGTGCCAGGTCTTCATCGACTTCAAGCTCTTCGATGAAGTTGCGCAGGATGTCACCGGTTTCAGCTTGCTGCTTAGCCTGGATGTCCGATTCGGTCATCACGTTCAGGGTCCAACCGGTCAGTTGGCTGGCCAGACGCACGTTCTGACCACCACGACCAATGGCCTGAGCCAGATTGTCTGCGCCAACGGCGATGTCCATTGCATGGGCATCTTCGTCAACGATAATTGCCGCCACTTCAGCCGGCGACATGGCGTTGATCACGAACTGCGCCGGGTTATCGTCCCACAGGACGATGTCCACACGCTCACCGCCCAATTCGCCCGACACTGCCTGGACGCGCGAACCGCGCATACCGATGCAAGCGCCTTGCGGGTCGATGCGTTTGTCCTTGGAGCGAACCGCGATCTTGGCGCGCGAACCCGGGTCGCGGGACGCAGCCATGACTTCGATAAGGCCTTCGGCGATTTCCGGCACTTCGATACGGAACAGCTCGATCAGCATTTCCGGCGCGGTACGCGACAGGATCAACTGAGGGCCGCGGTTCTCGGTGCGGATTTCCTTGAGCAGCGCACGCAGGCGCACGCCGACACGGAAGGTTTCGCGAGAAATGATGTCTTCGCGGGCCAGTAACGCTTCGGCGTTGTTGCCCAGGTCGACGATCACGTTGTCGCGGGTGACTTTTTTCACGGTGCCGGAGATGATTTCACCCAGGCGCTCGCGATAAGCGTCAACGACTTGAGCGCGCTCGGCTTCGCGAACCTTCTGCACGATGACCTGTTTGGCGGTCTGTGCAGCAATACGGCCGAATTCGATCGATTCGATCTTTTCTTCGACGACATCACCGACCTTGGCACCAGGATGCGTTTGCGCAACCTTGCTTGGCCAGGTTTCGATGGCCGGATCATCAAGATCGGCTTCTTCGACGACCGTCCAGCGACGGAAAGTCTCATAGGCACCGGTGTGGCGGTTGATTTCCACACGCAGATCAACTTCGTCTTCAAAACGCTTTTTGGTAGCAGTGGCCAGGGCCAGCTCCAGCGCTTCAAAAATCACGTTTGCCGGTACGCCCTTTTCATTGGATACCGACTCAACAACCAGCAGTACTTCTTTGCTCATCGTACGCCTCGCCTTTCGCAAGCCATTGGATCCGCGGGATCCGCGTCTCAGTCAAAACTGGGAATAATGTTGGCCTTGTCGATCATATCGATCGGCAACAGGAACTCATGGTCTTCTACCTGCACCACGACATCCTGTTCTTCTACACCGCGCAGAAGGCCCTGAAAGTTGCGTCGCCCTTCAAAGGGAGATCGCAGCTTGATCTTCACTTGTTCACCGGCAAATTTTGCAAACTGATCAATAGTGAACAGTGGGCGTTCCATGCCAGGCGAGGAAACTTCGAGGGTGTATTCAACGGAGATCGGATCTTCAACATCCAGCACACCGCTGATCTGACGGCTGACAATGGCACAATCGTCCACCAGCACGCCGCCCTCTTTATCGATATAAACGCGCAACATTGAGTGGCGACCTTGAGCCGAAAACTCAATACCCCAGCATTCATAGCCTAGGGCCACGACCACCGGGGCCAGCAAGGCCTGCAACTCTTCTAGCTTGCTCGACACCTGAACCCCCTCGTGCATGTATGTGCATGCTGTGCAAAATAAAAAAATGGGCGAAACGCCCATCCTTGAAACGCCGTCGAACAGCGGCGTTGAAAGTGTCCAGCTAACAAAAAGCCCCTTAAAAGGGGCTCCGCTAAAACTGGTTGCGGGGGCCGGATTTGAACCGACGACCTTCGGGTTATGAGCCCGACGAGCTACCAGACTGCTCCACCCCGCGACAAAGCTGGGGCGGAAGTATACGACCGATCCCTTACAGGGTCAATGTAACCTTCCACCTACAAGAAAGCCCGCAACAGCGGGCTCTCCTGATAATTGGTACCGAGAAGGGGACTCGAACCCCTACACCCTATGGGCACAACCACCTCAAGGTTGCGTGTCTACCAATTCCACCACCTCGGCAATACAGCGCTTACAACCCTTCTTACTTCTGCTCTTGAGCTGGAGGTACGTCAGTCGCTGGAGTAGCCGACTTTTGCTCTTGAAGCACCGGGACATCATCAGAAGCCGGTTTTGCTTTTGGTACTTCCAACACTGCTGGGTTTGGGAGACCTACTTGAGTCAGCACATGAGCTTTCTCTTTAGCAAAGTAACCTAACCCCAAGCTGGTTATGAAGAAACCGGCGGCAAGTATAGCAGTAAACTTACTAAGAAAGGTAGAGGAACCTTGGCTTCCGAACACAGTATTTGAAGCACCTGCACCGAAAGACGCACCAGCATCCGCACCTTTACCCTGTTGCAACAAAACCAGGGCAACTACGCCCAGGGCAGCCAACAGATGAAAAACGACTACGACTGTTTCCAGCATTTTTTCAGTTTCCCGCGGCGCGACAGATCGCACCGAACTCATCTGCATTCAGGGAAGCTCCACCAATGAGCCCCCCATCGATATCCGGCATGCCGAACAGTTCGACCGCATTGGCCGCCTTCACGCTGCCGCCGTATAGAAGACGCACACCTTGTGCGACTTCAGAATTCTCTGCCGCCAACTGCGCGCGGATGGCTGCGTGCACATCCTGCGCCTGTTGCGGTGTAGCAGTCAGCCCGGTGCCAATGGCCCAGACCGGCTCGTAAGCAATTACTGCCTTTGCAAACGCACCAACACCCAGCTCTTCGATGATGCTGCCCAGCTGACGCGAGACAACTTCAAGAGTCTTGCCTGATTCGCGCTGCTCCAGGGTCTCCCCTATGCACAACACCGGAATCAAGCCACAAGCCTGTGCTGCTGCGAACTTGCGATTGAGTGTCCCATCACGCTCGCCCATCATCTGACGGCGCTCGGAGTGCCCGACAAGCACATAGGAACAACCCGCATCGACCAACTGACTCGGCGAAATCTCACCGGTCAATGCACCTTGCATCGGCTCCACCGCAGAGTTCTGCGCGCCGACCTGGATCGACTTGCCTTTCAGGCCATCAACCACTTGGTTGATATGCAAGCAAGGCGGGAACACCGCAACATCAACACCGCTCGGCAAGGCCAAGTGACGAAGGCCATTGATCAGCTCAGCGACACTGGCGCGGGTACCGTGCATCTTCCAGTTACCAGCTACCATAGTGCGACGCATGCTGTACCTCGTCGGTCAAAGTGGGCGCAGATGTTACCCAACCACATCATCACTGGCAAGCCGAATTCAGGCGCAAACTTCAGTTACCAGTTTTGCCAGGTCTTCGGCATGGCCGCGAACCTGTGTTTCGTCATCGCCTTCGACCATGACGCGCACCAGAGGCTCTGTGCCGGACTTTCGCAACAACACGCGACCACGCCCCGCCATAGCAAGGGTTACGCGCTCGCACGCCTCTTTGACAGCCGGGTGCTCGATCGGGTTTTCGCCGCCGCCAAAACGCACATTGAGCAGCACTTGCGGACATTTGCGCAGCGCCTGGCGCGCTTGGGCCAGACTCTCTTCGCGACGACGCAAGGACAGCAGAACCTGCAACGCAGCGATGATCGCGTCACCTGTGGTGGTGTGCTGGAAGCAGACTACGTGCCCGGAGTTCTCACCCCCCACCTGCCAGTTACGCTCAAGCAGCTCGGCGATCACATAGCGATCACCGACATTGGCGCGCACGAAGGGAATACCCAAGTCCGCCAAGGCCAGCTCCAGGCCAAGGTTGCTCATCAGCGTACCAACAACACCACCCTGCAGCTTGTTACGCTCGTGCATATCACGCGCAATGATGAACAACAGGTCATCACCATCAACAATCGCGCCCGTGTGATCCACCATCAGCACACGGTCACCGTCGCCGTCGAAAGCAATACCCAAGTCGGCATGCTCGGCCAGGACGGCGGCCTGCAGTTGCTCCATATGGGTGGAACCGCAGTTTTCGTTGATGTTAAGCCCGTTCGGCTGCGCCGACAGCACCGTCACGTCTGCGCCCAACTCCTTGAACACGCTCGGCGCGACTTTGTAGGTCGCACCGTGGGCGCAATCGACCACAATCTTCAGACCGGCAAAATTGGTGCTGCTCGGCACACTGCTCTTGCAGAACTCGATATAGCGACCGGAGGCGTCGTTGATACGCGACACCTTGCCTAACTTACTGGATTCAACCACCGTCATCGGTGCATCCAGCAACTCTTCGATCATCAACTCAATCTCGTCAGGCAGCTTGGTGCCCTGCCCTGAGAAGAATTTAATGCCGTTGTCATCGTGGGGATTGTGCGAGGCGCTGATCACAATACCGGCTTCAGCGTGAAAGGTACGCGTCAGGTAAGCGATCGCCGGCGTCGGCATCGGCCCCAGCAACATGACATCCGCGCCTGCGGCAGACAGGCCCGCCTCCAGCGCCGACTCAAACATGTACCCGGAAATACGGGTGTCCTTGCCCACCAGGATGCGGCAAGCGCCCATGCTGCGGAACGCCATACCCGCCGCCCACCCCAGCTTGAGCATGAAATCAGGAGTAATCGGAAATTCGCCGACCCGACCACGGATACCGTCGGTGCCAAAGTATTTTTTAGTCATAAGTGCTCCATCATTCTTATTCGGCTGATTCTACAGCGGCAATCATACGCACTACATCCACGATCTCGGCGACATCATGCACCCTCAAGATACGCGCACCTTTGGTCACCGCCAGCGCAGCCAGTGCAAGGCCGCCATACAGCCGCTCACCTACTGGACGATTCAAGGCCTGCCCTATCATGCTCTTGCGCGAAACGCCCACCAATAGGGGACGACCAAGGGCATGCAGGGATTCCATATGCTTGAACAGGCTTAGGTTGTGCTGCAAGGTCTTGGCGAAGCCGAAGCCGGGATCGAGGATGATTTTTTCCTCAGCAATCCCCGCGACAACACACTGAGAGACGCGCTCAGCGAGAAAACCGCTGACTTCGCCGACGAGATCATCATAGTGAGGGCTGTCCTGCATGTTGCCGGGCTCACCCAGCATATGCATCAAGCAAACCGGCAGACCTGTCGCCGCAGCCGCATCAAGCGCTCCGTCGCGCTGAAGCGAGCGAACATCGTTGATCAGCCCCGCCCCAAGGCGCGCAGTTTCGCGCATCACGGCCGGTGTCGACGTATCAACCGAGATGATCACATCCAGCTCACGCGCGATACGCTCGACGATCGGCGCCACCCGCTCCAACTCTTCCAAGGGAGAGACAACGCGAGCGCCAGGTCGAGTCGATTCGCCACCGACATCAATCAGGGTCGCTCCCGCCGCAACCATGGCTTCAGCATGACGCAAGGCTGCATCGAGCTGACTGAAACGGCCGCCATCGGAAAAGGAATCGGGAGTGACATTGAGGATACCCATTACATGCGTATGGGCCAAATCAAGAACCCGGTTGCCGCAAGGCAACCGGGTGGAGGACAACACAGAAGTCATTTCAAACCTTAGACGTCAGCTGCCGGGCCGCCGATCGGGGTCTCAGGGCGTTCGTTCTGAACCACTGGCGGAGTGCCAGAGGTGCCCGAACCACCTTCCCAATCACGAGGCTCACGTGGAGCGCGACCGGCCATGATGTCGTCGATCTGGTCGGCATCAATGGTCTCGTACTTCATCAGCGCATCCGCCATGGCATCCAGCTTGTCGCGGTTGTCCGTGAGGATCTGCTTGGCCGTGCCGTAGCACTGGTCGATGATGCTGCGCACTTCGGAGTCGATCAGCTTGGCGGTCTCACCGGAGAAGCTGGCGCTTTGACCGCCACCGCCACGACCCAGGAACACTTCGCCTTCTTCCTCGGCATACATCAAAGGACCGAGTTTTTCCGACAAGCCCCACTTGGTCACCATGTTCCGTGCAATCTGGCTGGCACGCATGATGTCGTTGGAAGCGCCGGTGGTGACACCGTCGAAGCCCAGGGTCATTTCTTCAGCAATACGACCGCCGTACAGCGAGCAGATCTGGCTGATCAGTGCGCGCTTGGAGAGGCTGTAACGGTCCTCTTCCGGCAGGAACATGGTCACACCCAATGCCCGACCACGAGGGATGATCGACACTTTGTAGACCGGGTCATGCTCAGGCACGACGCGACCAACGATAGCGTGACCGGCTTCGTGATAAGCGGTGTTCTGTTTCTCTTTCTCGGACATGACCATGGACTTGCGCTCGGCGCCCATCATGATCTTGTCTTTTGCCAGTTCGAACTCTTTCATTTCAACGATGCGCTTGCCGGTACGAGCCGCAAACAGCGAAGCCTCGTTGACCAGGTTGGCCAGGTCCGCACCGGAGAAGCCAGGCGTACCACGGGCAATCACGGCCGGAGCCACGTCGTCGCCCATTGGCACTTTGCGCATGTGTACTTTCAGGATCTGTTCGCGACCACGGATATCCGGCAAGCCAACCACAACCTGACGGTCGAAACGGCCCGGACGCAGCAACGCAGGGTCCAGTACATCCGGACGGTTGGTTGCAGCAATCACGATGATGCCGTCATTCATTTCGAAGCCGTCCATCTCAACCAGCAACTGGTTAAGAGTCTGCTCACGCTCATCATGACCACCGCCCATGCCGGCGCCACGATGGCGACCAACGGCGTCGATTTCGTCGATGAAGATGATGCATGGTGCATGCTTTTTAGCCTGTTCGAACATATCGCGAACACGGCTGGCGCCTACACCGACAAACATCTCGACGAAGTCAGAACCGGAAATGGTGAAGAAAGGCACCTTGGCTTCGCCGGCAATTGCCTTGGCCAGCAAAGTTTTACCGGTACCCGGAGGACCGACCATCAGTACACCGCGAGGAATGCGGCCACCCAGGCGCTGGAACTTGCCTGGATCACGCAGGAACTCGACCAGCTCGCCCACTTCTTCCTTGGCTTCGTCGCAACCGGCAACGTCAGCCAGGGTGGTTTTCACCTGATCTTCGGAGAGCAGGCGTGCCTTGCTCTTGCCGAAGCTCATAGGCCCGCCCTTGCCCCCTGCACCGCCTTGCATCTGGCGCATGAAGAACATGAACACGGCGATGATCACCAGGATCGGGAAGCTGGCAACCAACAATTGGGTCCAGATGCTTTGCTGCTCAGGCTGCTTGCCTTCGACCACCACGTGGTTATCCACCAGGTCGCCGATCAGACCGTTGTCCTGGATCGCCGGACGAATGGTCTTGAAGCTGTCGCCATCGTTGCGTTTGCCGGTGATCACGTAGCCATCAACCGCTACGCGCTCGACCTTGCCATCCTTAACTTGCTGGATGAAGTCGGAATAGTTGAGGGTCTGCGGCTCGTTAGGGCTGGAGAAGTTGTTCATCACCGTCACCAGGACAGCCGCGATGATCAACCACAGGATCAGATTCTTTGCCATATCGTTCAATTAACTACCCTCTGAAGCAAGCTCCGCTACTGGCGCGCGCTTCGCATGATATTCACCGGCCTAACTTACTACATTACCTACAACTCTGGCAGGCGCCGTCTGTAACCCTTTGTGAAACTTTGACTACACAATATTCGTAAAGCTTCGTGACGAAAGCGATATAAAAAAACCTATCGCCCTCCTCGAATTCCTCAAAAACGCTCTTCACTCGCAGCGCCTTCCACCCCGCGGAAGCCGCGGCACAGCAGGTACTGCTCCCGAGACCTGTCCCGGGAAGAGTCAGGCTTACGCGTTTGCACCTTGTCGAACAGCTTGCGGATGTTCTTGTGGTACTCGTCAAAGCCTTCACCCTGGAAGACCTTCACCAGAAAATCACCACCTGGGCGCAGAACCCGACCCGCCAAATCCAACGCCAGCTCACAGAGGAACATTGCGCGCGGCATATCGACGGCCGGTAATCCACTCATATTGGGGGCCATGTCGGAAATCACAAGGTCTACCTGCGAATTTCCCACAGCCTCGAGGATTTGAGCGAGCACGGCATCCTGGGTGAAGTCACCATGAACAAAGGTCACATCCGGGATACTGTCCATTTCCAGGATGTCGGAAGCGATCAAGCGGCCCTGCCCACCAATCAGACGACTGGTCACCTGGGACCAACCACCTGGGGCTGCACCGAGATCGATAACGCTCATGCCTGGGCGGATCAACTTATCCTTGTCCTGAATCTCCAGCAGCTTGTAGCTGGCCCGGGAACGGTAGCCGTCCTTCTGCGCCTTTTTGACGTAAGGATCGTTGAAATGTTCTTGTAGCCACTTAAGGCTGGTTTTGGAACGGGCCACGGGCCACCTCGAAAAATAAAACGGGTCGTGATTAACTGGGCGGTCCCGGACTCGCTCGGGTAAACTGGCCGCCGCTTTTTACAAGATCAGACGCAGGGGTCAGATTATGCCGCTCACTCAAGAGCAGAAGAAACAGTACAAATCCATTGGCCACCATCTGAAACCAGTTCTGATTGTGGCAGATAACGGTTTGACTGAAGGTGTGTTAGCCGAATTCGAACGTGCGCTGAACGATCATGAACTGATCAAGATCAAGGTCAACATCCTTGACCGCGAAGCGCGCCTGGCTGCCATTGCAGAACTGTGCAAGGTAGGCAAAGCGGACCTGGTCCAGGTCATCGGCAAGATGGCGCTGCTGTATCGCAAGAACTTCAGCGTCAACAAGCAACTGTCGAACGTACATCGCTTCAAATGATGACTTTCAAATAACAGCAAGGGTCACGGGCGTGCTTCGCGCGCCCCGCCACTCCATCCCGGTGCAGGCTGTAACACCAGCACCAGGCCGGAAAACCCTAGCACAAGATAGCTGAATAGCTGCCAGCGCAACGCTTCCGGCAGCCAGACATGCACAATGCAATACATTGCACACGCATACAGTGCCATCAACAGCAGTTGCCCGCGAATATCCCGCCACAAACTTCCCAAGCCTTCAGCCTTGACCAGCACCAACGCCTGGAGCGTCACGCACGCCGCCGCAAAGGCAACCAGCAACGCACTGAGTAATCCATCGATCTCATCGATCAGCAACGGTGCCAGGCCAATCAGGCCCAGCGCCGGCAAAACACCAATGTGCAGCAACCACAGGCCCCCCACCCAAAGCATCTGGGAGAGCTGCCAAAGCATGGCGCCCGCACGAAGCGGGCGCCTTCTTTCAGATGTGACGAACTTCAACAATCTCGTACTCGGTCACGCCGCCAGGCGTTTTGACAGACACCACATCACCCTCTTCCTTGGCAATCAAGGCGCGGGCCAGCGGAGAACCGACAGAGATCTTGCCGAGTTTGAAGTCAGCTTCGTCCTCACCAACGATGTGGTAGACCACGCTTTCGTCCGTCTCGACGTTGGCGATTTCCACGGTCGTGCCGAAAATCACCTTGCCGGTCTTCGGAATGGTCGTCACGTCGATGACCACCGAGTTCTGCAGGCGGCCTTCGATATCACGGATCCGCGCCTCGACCATACCTTGCTGCTCGCGAGCAGCGTGGTATTCGGCGTTTTCCTTCAAGTCACCCAGCTCGCGGGCCGTACCGATGTCCTGGCTCAGCTTTGGACGTACGACCTTGGTCAGGTGGGCGTGCTCCTCTTCCAGGGCCTTGAAGCCCTGGACGGTCATTGGGTATTTGGTCATGCCTTCAATCCTGCGTGTAGATCCTGCAAGCGACGCACGGTCTTTTCCGGACCGAACTTGAGCGCTTCGCAGATGGCTTCGCCAGCAGCAATGGTAGTGGTGCAGTAGATCTTGTGCTGCAAGGCGTTACGGCGAATGGAGTAGGAGTCCGCGATCGACTGGCGACCTTCGGTGGTGTTGATGATCAGGGTGACTTCGTCATTCTTGATCATGTCGACCACGTGCGGACGGCCTTCCGTCACCTTGTTCACGCGACGCACTTTCAGGCCGGCAGCTTCGATCAGCTTGGCGGTCCCGGCGGTAGCCACGACTTCGAAGCCCAAGTTGATCAGATCACGGGCCACGCCTGCAACCAGTGGCTTGTCATCATCACGCACGCTAATGAACGCAGTACCGCCGGTCGGCAGCACTTCGCTGGCACCCATCTGGGCCTTGGCGAAAGCTTCACCGAAGGTATCACCCACGCCCATGACTTCACCGGTGGACTTCATCTCTGGGCCCAGGATCGGGTCCACACCAGGGAATTTGGCGAATGGGAACACGGCCTCTTTCACGCTGTAGAAGTTAGGAATGATTTCCTTGGTGAAACCAATTTCCTTCAGGGTCTTACCGGCCATCACGCGAGCAGCGATCATGGCCAGGGACACACCGATGCACTTGGAAACAAACGGCACGGTACGCGAAGCACGCGGGTTGACTTCGATGACGTAGATGTCTTCGCCTTGCAGCGCCAACTGTACGTTCATCAGACCGACCACGCCCAACTCCAAGGCCATTTTCTTGACCTGTTCACGCATCTCGTCCTGGATGTGCGCCGGCAGCGAGTACGGCGGCAGCGAGCAAGCGGAGTCACCGGAGTGAACGCCCGCCTGTTCGATGTGTTGCATGATCGCGCCGATCACCACGTCGGTGCCGTCGCACACGGCGTCCACGTCCATTTCGATGGCGCAGTTGAGGAAGTGGTCGAGCAGCACTGGGCTGTCGTTGGACACTTTCACCGCATCACGCAGGTAGCGCTTGAGTTCTTCTTCTTCGTAGACGATTTCCATCGCACGGCCGCCCAGTACGTAGGACGGACGCACCACCAGCGGATAGCCAATCTTGCTGGCTGCACGGATAGCTTCGTCTTCGCTGCGCACGGTGGCGTTTGGCGGCTGGCGCAGGTTCAGGCGTTCAACCATTTGCTGGAAGCGTTCACGGTCTTCTGCACGGTCGATCGCGTCTGGGCTGGTGCCGATAATCGGCACGCCGGCTTCTTCCAAGGCACGCGCCAGTTTCAGCGGGGTCTGGCCGCCGTACTGGACGATCACGCCCTTCGGCTTCTCGACCCGGCAGATTTCCAGCACGTCTTCCAGGGTCACTGGCTCGAAATACAGGCGATCGGAGGTGTCGTAGTCGGTGGAAACGGTTTCCGGGTTGCAGTTGACCATGATGGTCTCGTAACCGTCTTCGCGCAGGGCCAATGCCGCGTGTACGCAGCAGTAGTCGAACTCGATACCCTGGCCGATACGGTTTGGGCCACCGCCGAGGATCATGATCTTGTCGCGGCCCGACGGCGCGGCTTCGCACTCTTCCTCGTAGGTTGAGTACATGTAGGCGGTGTCGGTGGCGAACTCGGCCGCGCAGGTGTCAACGCGCTTGTAGACCGGGAAGATCTCCAGCTTGTGGCGGTGGCGACGCAACGCTTTCTCGGTCACACCCAGCAACTTGGCCAGACGCATGTCGGAGAAACCTTTGCGCTTGAGCTTGAACATCAAGTCGCGGTCGATACTGGCAAGACCCAGGGTCTTGACCTTCTCTTCTTCCTTGATCAGGTCTTCGATCTGCACCAGGAACCACGGGTCGATCATGTTCATGCCGAAGATGTCTTCGACCGACAGGCCGGCGCGGAAAGCATCAGCCACGTACCAGATGCGCTCGGCGCCCGGCACGGTCAGTTCGCGCTTGAGGATGCTCATGCTTTCCGGGTTGCTCAGGTCGAGCTTCTCGTCCAGACCACAAACGCCCACTTCCAGACCGCGCAGGGCTTTCTGCAGGGATTCCTGGAAGGTCCGGCCGATGGCCATGACTTCACCCACCGACTTCATTTGAGTGGTCAGGCGTGCGTCGGCTTTCGGGAATTTCTCGAAAGCGAAACGTGGCAGCTTAGTAACGACGTAGTCGATCGACGGCTCGAAGGACGCCGGAGTAGCGCCGCCGGTGATTTCGTTCTGCAGTTCGTCCAGGGTATAGCCGATCGCCAACTTGGCAGCGATCCGCGCAATCGGGAAGCCAGTGGCTTTCGAGGCCAGGGCCGAAGAACGCGATACACGCGGGTTCATCTCGATCACGACCATACGGCCAGTGTCCGGGCAGATACCGAACTGAACGTTGGAACCGCCGGTTTCAACGCCGATCTCACGCAGTACCGCCAAGGAGGCGTTACGCATGATCTGGTATTCCTTGTCCGTCAGGGTCTGCGCCGGAGCAACGGTGATCGAGTCACCGGTGTGCACACCCATCGGGTCGAAGTTTTCGATGGAGCAGACGATGATGCAGTTGTCCTTTTTATCGCGGACAACCTCCATTTCATACTCTTTCCAGCCGATCAGGGACTCGTCAATCAGCAGCTCTTTGGTTGGCGACAGGTCCAGGCCACGAGAGCAGATTTCTTCGAACTCTTCACGGTTGTAAGCGATACCGCCACCGGTCCCGCCCATAGTGAAGGACGGACGGATGATGCACGGGAAGCCCAGCTTCTCGAGCACTGCGTTGGCTTCTTCCATGCTGTGGGCGATGCCCGAGCGCGGGCAGTCCAGGCCGATGGACTTCATCGCCTTGTCAAAGCGCGAACGGTCTTCGGCCTTGTCGATGGTGTCGGCATTGGCGCCGATCATTTCTACGCCGAACTTCTCCAAGACGCCTTCGCGCTCCAGGTCCAGGGCGCAGTTCAGAGCGGTTTGACCACCCATGGTTGGCAGCAGCGCGTCCGGACGCTCTTTCTCGATGATCTTGGCAACGGTCTGCCACTTGATCGGTTCGATGTAGGTGGCGTCAGCCATGTCCGGGTCGGTCATGATGGTGGCCGGGTTGGAGTTCACCAGGATGACGCGGTAACCCTCTTCGCGCAGGGCTTTACAGGCCTGGGCGCCGGAGTAGTCGAATTCGCAGGCCTGGCCGATCACGATCGGGCCAGCGCCAAGAATCAGGATGCTTTTTATGTCTGTACGTTTTGGCATGGGTTTGTCACTCAAATCCGCAGGTCAGTCGGCAAGCCGTCTTGAACAATCTTTGAAGAGCCTGCGGGGGCCGCCGACATTCGGGGCCGCCCGCAGGCCGCTCAGTCAGCGTCGCTTGGCCATCTCATTGATGAAACGGTCGAACAGCGGCGCTACGTCGTTCGGGCCCGGGCTCGCTTCAGGGTGGCCCTGGAAGCTGAACGCGCTCTTGTCGGTGCGCTCGATGCCCTGCAGGGAGCCATCGAACAGCGACTTGTGAATGGCGCGCACGTTGCTCGGCAGGGTGGCTTCATCCACCGCAAAACCGTGGTTCTGGCTGGTGATCATCACGACGCCAGTGTCCAGGTCTTGTACCGGGTGGTTGGCACCGTGGTGGCCGTGGCCCATTTTCAGGGTCTTGGCGCCGGAGGCCAGGGCCAGCAGTTGGTGACCGAGGCAGATACCGAATACCGGAATCTCGGTTTCCAGCACGTCCTTGATCGCCTGGATGGCATAGTCGCATGGCTCAGGGTCACCTGGGCCGTTGGACAGGAACACGCCGTCCGGCTGCAAGGCGAGTACGTCGCTGGCAGGCGTTTGCGCCGGCACCACAGTCACGCGGCAGCCGCGCTCGACCAGCATGCGCAGGATGTTGTACTTGACGCCGTAGTCGTAGGCCACAACGTGATAAGGCAGGTCAGCAGCTTCGATGGTCGCATGGCTGTCGGTCTTCAAGTCCCAGACAGTCGAGCGCCATTCGTACTTCTCTTTGACGCTGACGACTTTCGCCAGGTCCATGCCTTTCAGGCCTGGGAAACCTTGCGCTGCGGCAATCGCCGCCTCTTCGGAGATATTGTCACCGACCATGATGCAGCCGTTCTGCGAGCCTTTTTCACGCAGGATGCGTGTGAGGCGGCGCGTATCGATACCGGCGATCGCCACAACATTGTTGGCTTTCAAGTAATCGGACAGCGACATCGTGTTACGCCAGTTGCTCGCGACCAGTGGCAGGTCACGAATCACCAGACCGGCAGACCAGACGCAATCAGACTCGACGTCTTCCGGTGTAGTACCGGTATTGCCGATGTGCGGATAGGTCAAGGTAACGATCTGTTGGGCGTAGGAAGGATCGGTAAGGATTTCCTGATAGCCGGTCATGGCAGTGTTAAACACTACCTCTCCAACGGTCTGACCGTCGGCTCCAATGGCTTCGCCGCGAAAAATGCTGCCATCAGCAAGGGCGAGTATGGCTGGCTTAGTCAAGAAGACCTCCCGTAAATAAAGCCTGAAAGGGCGATCGCAGGTGTAAAAAAGCGGAGTGACGTATGGACACGTCACTCCGCTTATTCACTGAATTATTCTGCGCGCTTTTAGTGAACACACTAAAGCTGTAGCTTACAGAAAAAGGCTTTTTTGGTCCACCGCTAATGAGCCTTAAAGGCAGGGGAATGCGACAGGACGTCGCTTAGCGGGTAAAAACGAGGCCTAAGCATAAGCTTGAGGCCCCGTTTTAGCTACTGATCAGTGCAGATCCAGCACATCGCGCATGTCGTACAGACCAGGCGTACGACCTTCTAACCAGAGCGCCGCACGTACCGCGCCCTTGGCAAACGTCATGCGGCTGGAGGCTTTGTGCGTGATTTCCAGGCGCTCACCTTCAGTGGCGAACAACACGGTGTGATCACCCACTACATCGCCGCCACGCACCGTCGCAAAACCAATGGTGTCACGCGCTCGCGCACCGGTATGCCCTTCGCGACCGTACACCGCCACTTTCGACAGGTCTCGGCCCCAGCGCATCGGCAATCGCCTCACCCATGCGCAGCGCAGTGCCCGACGGAGCATCGATCTTGTGGCGATGGTGAGTCTCGATGATCTCGATATCCGCCTCATCCCCCAGCACGCGAGCAGCCAGATCCAGCAGCTTGAGCGACAGGTTCACACCGACGCTGAAGTTAGCAGCGAAGACAACAGGAATATCTTTGCCCGCTTCCACCAATAACTGCTTCTGCTCAGCCGTCAAACCCGTGGTGCCGATCACCATGGCCTTGCCCGCCTTGCGGCAGAACGCCAGGTTTTTCAGCATCACGTCCGGCAGGGTGAAATCGATCAACACATCGAACTCGTCCGCCACCTGCTCCAGGTTGCCGGACAACGACACACCGATGCGCCCCAATGAGGCCAACTCACCGGCATCCGCACCAATCAACGTGCTGCCCGGGCGAACGATCGCAGCGGTCAGCCCGGAGGCCGGCGAGCGCTGCTGCACCGCCTCGACCAGCGTCTTGCCCATGCGCCCGGCAGCGCCCATTACGGCTATACGTCGCATACTCAATTCCTTACAGGTCGCCGAAGAAGCGCTTCACACCATCGAAAAAGCCCGCAGTCTTCGGCGAGTGAGAGTCATCACCTTCCATCGAGCTGCGGAACTCTTCAAGCAATTCGCGCTGACGGCGATTCAGGTTGACCGGCGTTTCCACCGCCACACGGCACATCAGGTCACCAGCTCCGCCGCCGCGCACCGGCGCAACGCCTTTGCCACGAATACGGAACTGCTTGCCGGTCTGGGTGCCTTCAGGGATCTTGAGCTTGACTCGACCATCAAGGGTCGGAATTTCCAGCTCGCCACCCAAGGCTGCGTCGACAAAACTGATCGGCACTTCACAGAACAGGTGCTTGCCGTCACGCTGGAAGATCGAGTGCTCGCGCACATTGATCACCACGTACAGATCGCCCGTCGGACCGCCTTGAGTACCGGCCTCGCCTTCACCCGACAGACGAATGCGATCACCGGTATCCACGCCCGCCGGCACTTTCACCGAAAGGGTTTTGTACTCTTCGACACGACCTTCGCCGTGGCACGAGTCGCACGGATCGGAAATGATCTTGCCCTGACCATGGCAGCGCGGGCAGGTCTGCTGCACCGAGAAGAAGCCCTGCTGCATGCGGACCTGACCAATACCGCCGCACGTCGGGCACGTGATGGGCGAGGAGCCTTTCTTGGCACCCGAACCATCGCACGGCTTGCAGTTCACCAGCGTCGGCACACGGATATTGACGCTGGTGCCGCGCACGGCTTCTTCCAGGTTCAATTCCAGGGTGTAGCGCAAATCACTGCCACGCTGGGCACCGCCACGCTGACCACCGCGGCCACCGCCGAAGAAGTCGCTGAACACGTCCCCGAAAATATCGGAGAAGTTCTGACCACCAAACCCAGCACCGCCGCCACCCATGCTCGGGTCGACACCGGCATGACCATACTGGTCGTAGGCCGCACGCTTGTTGGGATCAGACAGACATTCGTAGGCCTCATTGGCCTCTTTGAACATTTCTTCGGATTCTTTGCTATCCGGATTACGGTCCGGGTGGTGCTTCATCGCCAGGCGACGGTAGGCCTTCTTCAGGTCCGCCTCGCTGGAGCCGCGCTCCACACCCAATACTTCGTAATAGTCACGCTTTGCCATAAGTCTTTGCACTCTTATAGGACGTTCAGCCAGACCCTCCTGAGCCTTGCCAAACTCGTTGAGCCCCAATACAGGCCCGGACCCAACTCACGTCAATTCAACGATCCTGGTCATTACTACTTTTAGCCAGGTACCCGGCCAAAAATGCGGTATTTACTGCTCGGAAAGCAGGAGCATTCCCGATCACACCGCCAACATCCGAACACTGTCGCATGCTGTAAAAATTCGCATACCCCAGACACGCCAACGCGGGAGCAAGCTCCCGCGCGGCGACATCCTACCAGTCACCGCTTGATAGCGGTCAACCGGGCGACCAACTTACTTCTGGTCTTTGACTTCTTCGAACTCGGCATCGACAACGTCGTCGTGCTTGGCTTCAGGCTCTGCCTGTTGCGCAGCACCGTCAGCTGGCTGACCTTGTTCGGCGTACATTTTCTGCGCCACTGGAGCGGAGACTTTCGACAGCTCTTCGATCTTGGCTTCGATAGCGGCCTTGTCGTCACCTTTGACAGCGGCTTCCAGGGCAACCACAGCAGCTTCGATTGCAGTCTTCTCTTCAGCAGTCACTTTATCGCCGGCATCAGCGACCATTTTGCGTGTCGAGTGAACCAGTGCATCACCCTGGTTACGGGCGCCAGCCAGTTCAGCAAACTTGGCATCCGCATCAGCATTGGCTTCAGCATCACGGATCATCTGTTGAATTTCTTCATCAGACAGACCGGAGTTGGCCTTGATGGTGATCTTCTGCTCTTTGCCAGTTGCCTTGTCTTTCGCGCCGACGTGCAGGATGCCGTTGGCGTCGATGTCGAAGGTCACTTCAATTTGCGGCACGCCACGTGGTGCTGGTGGAATCTCGGCCAGGTCGAACTTGCCCAGGGACTTGTTCTGAGCAGCCTGCTTACGCTCACCTTGCAGCACGTGAATGGTCACAGCGCCTTGGTTGTCATCGGCAGTCGAGAACACTTGCGATTTCTTGGTAGGAATCGTGGTGTTTTTCTCGATCAGCGCGGTCATCACGCCGCCCATGGTTTCGATACCCAAGGTCAGCGGGCTGACGTCCAGCAGCAGCACGTCTTTCACGTCGCCGGCCAATACCGCACCCTGGATAGCAGCACCCATGGCAACCGCTTCGTCCGGGTTCACGTCTTTACGTGCTTCTTTACCGAAGAACTCGGTCACTTTCTGCTGAACCAGTGGCATACGGGTCTGACCGCCCACCAGGATCACGTCGTTGATGGAACCAACGTCGATACCGGCGTCTTTCAGCGCGATGCGGCAAGGTTCGATGGTGCGCTGAACCAGGTCTTCAACCAGAGCTTCCAACTTGGCGCGAGAAATCTTCACGTTCAAGTGCTTAGGACCGGTGGCATCTGCAGTGATGTACGGCAGGTTCACGTCGGTCGACATGCTCGAGGACAGCTCGATCTTGGCTTTCTCAGCAGCTTCTTTCAGGCGCTGCATCGCCAGCGGGTCACCCTTGAGGTTCATGCCGCTTTCTTTCTTGAATTCGTCAACGAGGTAATCGATCAGACGAATGTCAAAGTCTTCACCACCCAGGAAAGTGTCACCGTTGGTGGCCAACACTTCGAACTGGTGCTCGCCGTCAACTTCAGCGATCTCGATGACCGACACGTCGAACGTACCACCACCCAGGTCATAAACGATCACAGTGTGGTCGCCTTTGGCCTTGTCCATACCGTAAGCCAGGGCCGCTGCGGTAGGTTCGTTGATGATACGTTTTACGTCCAGGCCCGCGATGCGGCCGGCGTCTTTGGTCGCCTGGCGCTGGCTATCGTTGAAGTAGGCCGGAACGGTAATGACCGCTTCGGTCACAGCTTCGCCGAGGTAGTCTTCGGCAGTCTTCTTCATCTTTTTCAAGACTTCAGCCGAAATCTGCGGTGCCGACATCTTGTTGCCATTTACTTCAACCCAGGCGTCACCGTTGTCAGCCTTGGCGATTTTGTAAGGCACCATCTTGATGTCTTTCTGTACGACTTCTTCGTCGAACTTACGACCGATCAGACGCTTTACCGCATACAGGGTGTTGTGCGGGTTGGTCACAGCCTGGCGCTTGGCCGACTGACCAACGAGGATCTCGCCATCATTTGCGTAAGCAATGATCGACGGCGTGGTACGCGCGCCTTCGGCGTTTTCGATTACTTTGGCTTTGCCGTTTTCCATGACGGAGACACAGGAGTTGGTGGTCCCCAGGTCGATACCGATAATTTTGCCCATGATTTACTCTCCCGAAACTTGAATTTGGTTGCCGCAGCAGTGGTGGCTAACTGCGGTAGCACTTAAACGCTTGACTTATAGATGGGGGCTTTGCAGCGTATTTCAAGCCTGCTCATCAATAGAAGGCGAAACCGGTGCAGGCGCCTTGCTCACGACGACCATCGCCGGGCGCAGCAGGCGACCATTGAGCAGATAACCCTTCTGGAACGTTTTGAGCACGCTGTTGGGCTCCAGGTCATGGCTTTCCTGCATGGCCATGGCTTGGTGATGCTCAGCGTTGAACGGCTCGCCGCCTTGTGGATCGATCGCTTCCAGCTGATAACGCTTCAGGGTGTCCTGGAACATTTTCAGGGTCAGTTCGATCCCTTCGCGCATCGGGCGGATGTTTTCGTCGTCCGGGTTGGACAATTCAAGGCCACGCTCCAGGCTGTCGATGATCGGCAGCAAGTCATTGGCGAATTTTTCCAACGCGAATTTGTGAGCCTTTTCTACATCCTGCTCGGCACGGCGGCGGACGTTCTGCAGATCAGCGGCAACACGCAAAGACTGGTCCTGCGCAGCGGCCAATTGCTCTTCGAGCACTTGCACACGAGTCGCCAGCTCATCGCCGACAGCCGAATTGGCGTCTGGAGTTTGCGTATCCTGCGTCTGTTCGTCAGCCATAGTTTTCTCCTTTCAAAATCATGCGCGAACTCAACTCGCGCTTCTGTTCCGGTATATGGGGCCACAATTTCCAGGTTCAAGGGCGCAGGCGTTACCAAAAGTCTTTCGAATGACCTTCATCAATTCCTGCGTGGTCATTCCTGGTTGCGCTTAGAAATATCCAGATTCAAGCAAATCGAGCTAAGCGACAGGATTGTCAGCCCCGAATAAAACACTGTATAAATAACCAGACCTAAAGCCTGGGAGCGGCCGTCATGCTCGTGCACCTGTCCGTACATAACTACGCCATCGTTGAACATCTGGATCTCGAACTGGATCGCGGGATGAGCGTAATCACAGGCGAAACCGGCGCCGGCAAGTCGATCATGCTCGACGCCCTGGGCTTGACCCTGGGTGACCGCGCCGACAGTGGTGTGGTGCGCCCGGGTGCGGACAAGGCCGATATCCTGGCCACCTTCGACCTGGCGGATATTCCCGAGGCGGAGGCCTGGCTGGCCGAGCGCGACCTCAATAATGAAGGGCCGTGCATCCTGCGCCGGGTCATCACGGCGGAAGGCCGCTCACGCGGGTATATCAACGGTACGCCCTGCCCGCTTGGCGACTTAAAGGCCCTGGGCGAACTGTTGATCGATATCCACAGCCAGCATGAACATCAATCCCTGCTGAAAACCGACACCCATCGCCGCCTGCTTGATGAGTACGCTGGCGCCACAGACCTGGCCCGCCAGGTGCAACTCGCCGCCCAGCGCTGGCGCCAGACTCGCCAGGAGCTGGAGCGACTCTCCAACTCCGGCGATGAACAACGCGCCCGCCATCAATTGCTCAGCTATCAACTCGAAGAGCTGGAAAGCCTGGGCCTGGGCGAGACCGAACTGGAGCAGCTTGAGCAGGAACACAAGAACCTCACCAACGCGGAAACCCTGCTGGGCATTTGCCGCCAGGTGGTAGAGCAATGCAGTGAGAGTGACTCCGGCAATGTGCTCAATGCACTGACCGCCAGCCTCAATCGCCTCTCTAGCGTGAACAGCGCCTCCGGCTCGTTGAGCGAGGCCACCACCTTGCTGACCAGCGCACAGATTCAAGTAGAGGAAGCCGTCGGCGAGTTGAATCGCTTCCTGGACCACTTCGATGCCGACCCGGCGCGCCTGCAGGACATAGAAGAACGCCTGGATACCATCTATACCCTGGCGCGCAAACATCGCATCCAGCCCACCGAAGTGGCGACGATGCAGCAAAAGCTGCTGGATGAAATCGAGACGCTGAACGCCAACGATGAATCCATCGAACGACTGGGTGACGAGCTCGCCTCTTTCGCCCGGCATTACCAGGAGAAAGCACGCGAACTGAGTGACCTGCGCCAACAAGCAGCGACGAGCCTAGCCAACGCAGTGGAGCTGGAGATCCAACGCCTGGGCATGCCTGGCGGGCGCTTTACCATTGAATTGCGCACCAACGCCAGTAACGAACTGCAGCCCCACGGGCTGGAGCAGGTCGAGCTGCTGGTCAGCGCCAACCCCGGCCAACCGCTCAAGGCGCTGGCGAAAGTAGCCTCCGGCGGCGAACTGTCGCGAATCAGCCTGGCCATCCAGGTGATCACTGCGCAAACCTCTCGAGTGCCAACGCTGGTGTTTGACGAAGTTGATGTGGGGATTGGTGGGCCGACGGCAGAAATTGTTGGCCAGTTGTTGCGACGCCTGGGGGATAGAGGCCAGGTGCTGACAGTCACCCACTTGCCGCAAGTGGCGGCCCAGGGGCATCAGCACCTGTTTGTACACAAGGTACGCGGCAGCGATGCAACACACACAGCCGTGTCCAAGCTGAATAAGTCGGAACGCGTTGAAGAAGTGGCGCGCATGCTCGGCGGGATCGATTTGACCAAGGAGTCGTTGGCGCACGCGAAGAAAATGGTCGTGGCGGCAAAAGCCTGATCGGACAATTTTCCTTCTTTATAGAAAGCACGAAGGCGACCCTAGGGTCGCCTTCGATCGTTTTGCAGAGAGAATCTGCAGCGCTTGTTACTTTTTCTTACGGATGTACAGGACCAGATTATGGTCAACCAGATCGAAGCCATGTTCCTCAGCAATCTTGTGCTGCAGCGCTTCGATTTCCGGGCTGGTGAACTCGATAACCTCATTGGTATCCAGGTCCACCATGTGATCGTGATGACCACCGTCAGCCAGTTCAAATACTGCATGACCGCCGTCGAAATTATGACGAACCACCAGCCCTGCGGCTTCAAACTGGGTCAGTACACGGTAAACCGTGGCCAGGCCGACGTCCTCGTTAGACTCCATCAGCGCCTTATAGACATCCTCGGCACTCATGTGACGCTGCTCAGCAGAATCGAGCATTTGTAGAATCTTGACTCGTGGCAGAGTCACTTTGAGACCGGCTTTGCGTAGTTCGCTATTTTCAACCATGGTTAGCTTTCTCGCGGATGCTGCTTCGCAGCTTCTCTTAATACGGGTATGATCGGCGTTTACGTTGTCCCAGCCAAGATAGTGGAAGTCGCCCACCGATGCAAAACACCAAGCTCTTGCTAACCAGTTTCACCTTTGTGGGACTGCTCGCACTCGCCGGTTGTTCATTCCCCGGGGTTTACAAAATCGACATCCAGCAGGGCAATGTCGTCACGCAGGACATGATAGACCAGTTACGCCCCGGAATGACCCGACGGCAAGTACGGTTTATCATGGGTAACCCCCTGCTGACCGACACTTTCCATGCCGATCGCTGGGATTATCTCTACAGCCTCCAACCTGGTGGCGGTGAACGCCAACAGGAGCGCGTCAGTGTCATTTTCAATGGCAATGACCAGCTTGTCAGCCTGTCCGGTGACTTCATGCCCGGCGTGAGCCGTGATGAAGCCTTGCTCGGCAAGGACAACGGCACCAACGTCACTGCGCCTGCGCAGGAAGGCGAGAAGCCGAAATCCGAAGTGCCGGCCAAGCCAGGCTCTCTGCTCGACAAGATCCAGAAAGACGTCGATGGCGTGGAAACGGTTCCCGTCCCAACGCCACAACCTCTGGACACCAGCCCGCAGTAAGTGTGCGGCGCTCAACAAGAAGCCCGGCACGCCGGGCTTTTTGTTGCCTGCCAGTTGGTGGCCTACCTATGAATTCTGTTGCTTGGCCAGCGCCGCCTTGGCTGCGCGCAACCTGCGTATTTCTTTAGGGTCTGCCAGCAAGGGACGGTAAATCTCAATGCGATCACCCGCCTGCACACAACGCACTTCAACGTCCGCGACCACATTGCCGAATATACCCAAAACGCAGTCAGCCAGATTCAACTCGGGGAATTGCGCTGCAATGCCTGACACTTGCACCGCAGAACGCAGACTGGTGCCAGCCGGCACCGTTACCGCCAGCAGCATCTGGCGATCCACGGCGGCGTACACCACTTCAATCTCAACCATGCAGTTGCTTGGCTCGCTGGCAGAATGCATCCACCAGCGTATTGGCCGCCTGATTGAACAAAGGCCCCAACGTCGCGCGCACGATAGGCCCGGCATAATCAAAGGAAAGATCCAGGCTGATCTTGCAGGCTTTGTCCGTCAGCGCCTTGAATACCCATACACCATGCAGCTGGGTAAACGGCCCCTCCTGCAAATTCATTTCAATGGATTTCCCAGGCACCAGCACATTGCGCGTCACAAAATGCTGGCTCAGGCCGCCCTTGGCTACCCCGACACTGGCGACCATGTGCTCATCACTGCTTTCCAGCACCTCGGCCGTTGAGCACCACGGCAGGAATTCCGGGTAACGCGCCACGTCGTTGACCAGGTCATAGAGCGCCTGTGCCGGATAGGGCAGCAGCGCCGAACGTTGAATATGCGTCGTCATGTGTGCGTTATTTCCACTGCTGAGGCAAAACATCGCGGAAGAAGAGCCCGATCCGCGAAAGAAAAAAACCAGAGAACTGCCCGCATTGTCCGGGATTCGTCCAACACGCTCAAGCACGCAGGTTGACCGTAGCCGACAGCCTCGCAACTCCCTATAATGCCGCCCCTATGGCTAAACAAAAGAAACACCCTACAGGGACCATCGCGCAAAATAAAAAGGCGCGACACGATTACTTCATCGAACATCGGTTCGAGGCTGGTCTGGTCCTGGCCGGCTGGGAAGTAAAGAGTCTGCGTGCGAGCAAGCTGCAACTGGTCGACAGTTATGTGCTGCTCAAGGATGGCGAGGCATGGCTGCTCGGCAGTCATATTACCCCGCTGACCACTGCGAGCACCCACGTGATTGCCGATCCGGTGCGCACGCGCAAGCTGCTGCTCAATGCCCGCGAACTGGAAAAGCTCGCTGCCGCCGTACAGCAGAAGGGCTATGCCTGCGTCTGCCTGTCCTGGTACTGGAGCAAGCACCTGGTCAAGTGCGAGATCGCCTTGGGCAAGGGCAAGAAGGAATACGACAAACGCGATACCGAGCGTGAGCGCGACTCCAATCGAGAACTGCATCGCGCCGTGCGCAATAAGGGCAAGGAAGACTGATCCTTGCTGTGATGTAGCCTTGGGAGCCCCCCTTGGCTACATCCCCTTGCGCCGCTCCGCACGCGCCACGCGCTGAACTTCCTGACGCACTTCTTCCAACACTTCCTGCACATACAGCAGATGACGTGTTGAGATTTCCCGTGCCTGCTCGGCCCGCCCCTCGATAATCGCCAGGTACAGATCCCGGTGCTGGCTGATCAGCATGTCGCGGGTTTCCGTACGCTGCTGGTACATGCCACCGATGTTGGTCACCACGTTGCGCTTGAGCAGGTCGAACAAACCGCGAATGGTGTGCAGCAACACGGCGTTATGGCTGGCCTCGGCAATCGCCAAGTGAAACCGCGCATCCGCTGCGCCCTCCTCGGCCCGACTCACCTCATCGGACCGGGTGTAGCAATCCTGTAGTGCTTCGAAGGCCGCCGTAAGTCGCTCGCGATCAACCTCCGTCGCGCGCAACGCAGCGTAGTAGGCGCAAGAGGCCTCAAGGGTTTGTCGAAACTCCAGCAGATCACGCTGAGCCTCGGGGTTGTTCTCCAACAGGTGCAACAGCGGATCACTGAACGTGGAACCCAAGGATTCAGCCACGTAGTTACCACCGCCCTGGCGGCTGACGAGCAAACCTTTGGCTGACAGCTTCTGGATCGCCTCCCGCAAAGAAGGGCGCGACACCCCGAATTGCTCAGCCAACGCGCGTTCGGCCGGCAAGCGCTCGCCCGACTTCAGCGTGCCCTCAAGGATCATGCCCTCAAGCTGCTCGACGATGTCATCGGACAAACGGCGCTGACGCACCTGATCAAACCCCATCACTTATTCTCCACCATCCGACCACGCGCCGGGCCTCTATTCTCGCCTATCGCAGCGCTTGCAGCACCTATCAGAACGCCCTCGTTTCGCCCGATCAGCACACCCTGCCCACCCACTTACGACCAAAGTTTCGCGGGCGGCAAATTGACACACCCCTGCCAAGGCTTTTACTCTAGCCCACAGCGATTGTAAATTGGTATTACCAATTATCCAAGCTGACCAAACAACAACAATCAGGGGCTACCCCACTATGCAAACCTGGCAACAGCTCTACAGCCCACTCGGCAGCCTCGGCCTGTCCGCATTGGCGGCCGTTATTCCGATCGTATTCTTCTTCCTTGCCCTGGCCGTGTTTCGCCTCAAAGGCCATGTGGCTGGCAGCATCACCTTGGCGCTGTCGATATTGGTGGCGATCTTCGCCTTCCAGATGCCCGTGGACATGGCACTGGCCGCCGCCGGTTACGGTTTTGCCTACGGCCTGTGGCCTATCGCGTGGATCATCGTCGCGGCGGTGTTCCTCTACAAACTCACGGTCAAAAGCGGCCAGTTCGAGATCATCCGCAGCTCGGTCCTGTCGATCACTGACGACCAACGTCTGCAAGTGCTGCTGATCGGCTTCTGCTTCGGCGCCTTCCTCGAGGGTGCGGCCGGTTTCGGTGCGCCCGTAGCGATCACCGCGGCACTGCTGGTCGGCCTGGGCTTCAACCCGCTGTACGCCGCCGGCCTGTGCTTGATTGCCAACACCGCTCCAGTAGCCTTTGGTGCGCTGGGCATCCCGATTATCGTTGCGGGCCAGGTGACCGGTATCGACGCGTTCAAGATCGGCGCCATGACCGGTCGCCAACTGCCGCTGCTGTCGCTGTTCGTGCCGTTCTGGCTGGTGTTCATGATGGACGGCGTGCGCGGCGTGCGTGAAACCTGGCCGGCTGCGCTGGTCGCAGGCTTGAGCTTTGCCATCACCCAGTACTTCACTTCCAACTTCATCGGCCCGGAACTGCCGGACATCACCTCGGCCCTGGCCAGCCTGATTGCCCTGACGCTGTTCCTGAAAATCTGGCAGCCCAAACGCACTGCAGGCGCACAAATCGCTGGCGCTACTTCCAGCGCCGCAGTCACTGCCAGCGCCGGCGGTTTCGGCCTGCCACGCAACACCATCGTCTCGCCCTACAGCCTCGGGCAGATTTTCAAGGCTTGGTCACCGTTCCTGATTCTCACCGTACTGGTCACTATCTGGACCCTCAAGCCGTTCAAGGCGATGTTCGCCGCCGGCGGCTCGATGTACAGCTGGGTGTTCAACTTCGCAATCCCGCACCTGGATCAACTGGTGATCAAGGTCGCGCCAATCGTGACCAACCCCACCGCGATCCCGGCCGTGTTCAAACTCGACCCGATTTCGGCGACCGGCACTGCGATTTTCTTCTCTGCGCTGGTCTCGATGCTGGTACTGAAAATCGACATCAAGACTGGTCTTACCACTTTAAAAGAGACCTTCTACGAACTGCGCTGGCCGATCCTGTCGATCGGGATGGTGCTTGCCTTCGCCTTCGTCACCAACTACTCCGGCATGTCTTCGACCATGGCATTGGTATTGGCTGGCACTGGCGCAGCCTTCCCGTTCTTCTCGCCGTTCCTGGGATGGCTGGGGGTTTTCCTGACGGGCTCCGACACTTCGTCCAACGCCCTGTTCAGCTCGTTGCAGGCCACCACCGCGCACCAGATCGGCGTCAATGACACTCTGCTGGTCGCTGCCAACACCAGCGGCGGCGTCACCGGCAAGATGATCTCGCCTCAATCCATCGCCGTGGCGTGCGCCGCTACCGGCCTGGTGGGCAAGGAGTCCGACCTGTTCCGCTTTACCCTCAAGCACAGCTTGTTCTTTGCCACTATCGTCGGGTTGATCACCTTGGCCCAGGCCTACTGGTTCACCGGTATGCTGGTGCACTAACGACCTGCACGTAATGCCGCCGGATACGATTCCGGCGTCAGCTATTTCTGGAGGACCGATGAGCCTGCCTGCTGCTTTCCTGAGCGACGTCGCACAACTGATCCCGAAAGATCGACGTTTCGACGACCCCCTTTCCACCCTCGCTTTCGGCACCGACGCCAGCTTTTACCGACTGATCCCACAACTGGTGATCCGCGTGGAGTCGGAAGACGAAGTCGTTGCCTTGCTGCAATTAGCTCAGCGCGACCACGTACCGGTAACCTTCCGCGCCGCTGGCACCAGCCTGTCCGGGCAAGCCATCAGCGACTCGGTGCTGATCGTGCTGGGCGACAATTGGAATGGCCGCGAGATTCGTGGGCAAGGCACGCAAATCCGTCTGCAACCGGGAGTGATCGGTGCCCAGGCCAATGCGTGGCTGGCGCCGTTCGGGCGTAAGATCGGGCCGGACCCGGCGTCGATCAACGCCTGCAAGATCGGCGGTATCGTCGCCAACAATGCCAGCGGCATGTGCTGCGGCACCGCGCAGAACACCTACCACACCCTGGCCGGCATACGCCTGGTACTGGCTGACGGCAGCCGCTTGGATACCGAAGACGCCACCAGCGTTAAGGCATTTCGTGAACAACACGGCGCGCTGCTTGAGCGCCTGGCGACATTGGGTCGCGAGACGCGGGCCAATGCCGAATTAGCAGCCAGGATTCGCCACAAGTACCGTCTGAAAAACACCACCGGGCTGTCGCTCAATGCCCTGGTGGATTTCGATGAGCCGTTGGATATCCTCAGCCATCTGCTGGTGGGCTCCGAGGGCACCCTTGGGTTTATCAGCGCGGTCACCTACGACACCGTCATAGACCACCCGAGTAAAGCCTCGGCGTTGATTGTGTTTCCAGATGTCGAGACCTGCTGCAACGCGGTCACCGTGCTCAAAACCCAGCCAGTCTCGGCCGTCGAGCTGCTGGACCGACGCAGCATGCGCTCGGTACAAAACAAGCCAGGCATGCCGGCTTTCGTACAGCAACTATCGGAAAATGCCTGCGCCCTGTTAATCGAGTCCCGCGCAGCATCGTCGACTTTGTTGCATGAGCAACTGGCGCTGATCATGGCCTCCCTGGCTCCATTCCCGGCAGAACAACAGGTCGACTTCACCGAAGACCCCACCGAGAACGCCCGACTGTGGGCAATCCGCAAAGACACCTTCCCTGCCGTTGGCGCCGTGCGCAAAACCGGCACCACCGTGATCATCGAAGACGTGACCTTCCCGGTTGAGCAACTGGCAATCGGCGTCAATCGCTTGATCGCACTGTTCGACAAACATCACTACGACGAAGCAATCCTTTTCGGACACGCGCTGGAAGGTAATCTGCACTTCGTATTCACCCAAGGCTTCAACAGCGCGGAAGAAGTCACACGCTACCAAGCGTTCATGGACGACGTGGCGCAACTGGTGGCCGTCGAGTTTGGAGGCTCGCTTAAAGCTGAACACGGCACCGGGCGCAATATGGCGCCGTTCGTGGAACTGGAATGGGGCAGCGACGCCTATCAATTGATGTGGCAACTCAAGCGCCTGCTCGACCCCAACGGCATCCTCAACCCGGACGTGGTGCTCAGCGAAGACCCGCAAATCCACCTCAAGCACCTCAAGCCGCTACCCGCCGCTGATGAGCTTGTGGATAAGTGCATTGAATGCGGCTTCTGCGAACCGGTGTGCCCGTCGAAAGGCCTGACCTTGAGCCCGCGCCAACGCATCGTGATCTGGCGCGACATCCAGGCGAAGAAACGCGCCGGTGTCGACACCACTGAGTTGGAAGCTGCGTATCACTACCAGGGCATCGACACCTGCGCGGCGACCGGCCTTTGCGCCCAGCGCTGCCCTGTGGGAATCAATACCGGCGATCTGGTGAAAAAACTGCGCAGCCGTGACGCCGACCGTACGAAAACCGCCGAGTGGCTCGCCACCCACTTCTCCACCGCCCTGCAAGGCGCGCGCTTTACCCTGCATGTGGCCAATGGCGCTCGGATGCTGCTCGGCGCACCGCGTCTGGCGAAGCTATCGGCCCGCGTGACCCAGCTGTCCAAGGGGCAAATCCCGCAGTGGAGCAACGCCATGCCGCAGCCGGAAAAAGCCATCCGTTTCAGCCCGGCACTGACGGACGAACGGCCACGGGTGGTCTACCTGGCCGCCTGTGTTTCACGTGCCATGGGCCCGTCAGCGGGGGATAAAGAACAAATGTCGCTGTACGACAAAACCCGTGGCCTACTGGAAAAAGCCGGTTACCAAGTCGTGTTCCCCGACAATCAGGACAGCCTGTGCTGCGGCCAGCCTTTCGCCTCCAAAGGCTACGCCGAACAGGCCGAACACAAGCGTCAGGAGCTGATAGGCGCCCTGCTGCACGCCAGCCGTGGCGGGCTCGACCCGATCTACTGCGACACCAGCCCCTGCACCCTGCGCCTGGTGCAGGACCTGGGCGAAACGCGCCTGGACCTTTACGACCCCGTGCGGTTTATCCGCACCCACCTGATGGACCGCCTCGACTTCACGCCCCAGGAAGCACCCATCGCCGTACACGTCACCTGCAGCACCCAACACCTGGGCGAGAGCCAGGCCCTGATCGACCTGGCCCGACGTTGCTCCAACATCGTGGTCATCCCGGAAGGCATTCATTGCTGCGGGTTTGCCGGTGACAAGGGCTTCACCACGCCGGAACTCAACGCCCACTCACTGCGCACCCTCAAGGACGCGGTGCAATATTGCAGCGAAGGCATCTCCACCAGCCGCACTTGCGAGATCGGCCTGAGCCAGCACGGCGGTATTGATTATCACGGGTTGGTCTACCTGGTTGACCGCGTCACCCAAGCCCGCGCTCATTAATCCTGCAAAAAAACAGAACCCCTGCGCGCCGGCGTAGTCATCTGCATAGGCCTCGACAAACGAGGCTCATCAGTGATGTCGCTGGCAGCCGTTGAACGCCAGCAGCGTCGAGCCCTTTTGCGCAAGGAGATACCCTATGAAGCGTTCCGCTCTTGCTGGCTTGTTCATTACCGCTGCGATGCTGGCCTCCCCTGCTTTTGCGGCGGGCGATAAAGACCTGTGCCAGATCAATCTGGACAAAATCAACAACGGTAAAGCGCTGCTCGCCACTGACACCAGCGGCAAAAGCGGCGAGATAGACACTGCCGTGTCCTCGGCCAAGGCTGCCCACGCCGCTGGGGATGACAAGAAGTGCATCGAGATCACCTCAAAGGCACTGCAAGACCTGCAAAACAGCGAAAAAGGCGGCCAGTAGCCCGATCAGTCACGGAAGGCCAACCTTCGGGTTGGCCTTCCGTGACGGTTTGGCGTACACTGCAAAGGCTTGTCACTCACTATGAAACAACGAGTTACAAGCACGGGGCCGTTTAGGATTCGACGCCGGTTGCGAAACTTTAGGTGCATGCCGAGTTGGTAACAGAACTCGTAAATCCACTGTTGCAACTTCTTATAGTTGCCAATGACGAAAACTACGGCCAGGAATTCGCTCTCGCTGCGTAAGCAGCCTTAGCCCTGAGCTTCTGGTACCTTCGGGTCCAGCAATCACCAGGGGATGTCTGTAAACCCAAAGTGATTGTCATATAGAACAGAATCGCCGTGCAGTACGTTGTGGACGAAGCGGCTAAAACTTACACAACTCGCCCAAAGCACCCTGCCCTTCGGGTCGCTGAGGGTTAACTTAATAGAAACGGCTACGCATGTAGTACCGACAGCGGAGTACTGGCGGACGGGGGTTCAAATCCCCCCGGCTCCACCACTTCATCATCTAAAGACGTCCACGGACGTCTTTTTTTGTGCCTGGAATCCAGTAAATACAGGGGCTTCAGCGTTTCTTGGGGCTTTGGAGGATTTCTGAGTTCCAGGCGCTTTGGTATCCCAGGTGGTATCCCGGACTAACAAATGCTATTTTCAGGATACCAAAACGGTGCTGGAGGTAGCCCCCATGCCTACTAACGCAACCCGCCTCTCCGATCGCCAGCTCAAGGCAGTCAAGGCAACTGGTAAAGACTTCGTCCTCAGCGACGGCGATGGCTTGCAGCTTCGAGTACGCGCCAGCGGCTCGATGATGTGGAATTTCAATTACCGCGAGCCGTTGATCAGAAGCCGTATCAACATGGCGCTTGGTCCATACCCCGACCTCTCGCTAGCCAACGCCCGAAAGAAAGCCGCAGAGGCGCGTGAGTTGCTCGCTTTGGGCATTGATCCCAAAACCCAGCGTGATGAGGTGAGGCAAGCCAAACTTGCTGAGAGTGAACACACTTTCGAGAAGGTGGCCACGGCCTGGTTCGAGCTGAAGAAAGACTCCGTAACCAAGGCCTACGCCGAAGACATCTGGCGTTCGCTAACTCTTCATATCTTCCCGAGCATGAAAACGACGCCGCTTTCGCAAATCACTGCTCCGATGGTTATCAAGATCCTCCGTCCAATTGAGGCCAAAGGCAGTCTCGAAACGGTGAAGCGATTGAGCCAACGGCTCAACGAGATCATGACCTACGGGGTCAACTCCGGGCTGATATTCGCAAACCCCCTCAATGGAATTCGGGCAGTGTTCAAGAAGCCCAAGAAAGAGAACATGGCCGCGCTACCACCTGAGGAGCTGCCCGAGCTTATGATGGAAATCGCGAACGCTAGCATCAAGCGCACGACTCGCTGCCTGATCGAATGGCAACTGCACACGATGACTCGCCCTGGCGAGGCGGCGACCACCCGATGGGCAGACATCGACTTCGACAAGCGCATTTGGACCATTCCCCCAGAGCGCATGAAAAAGCGTCGACCGCACGCAATCCCGCTAACCGACCAGGCACTCTCGTTGCTGGAGACACTCAAGCACCACAGCGGGAACAGGGAATACGTATTTCCTTCAGACAGGAACCCGCGCACCCACGCCAATAGCCAGACCGCCAACATGGCGTTGAAACGCATGGGTTTTCAGGACCGTCTCGTCAGCCACGGCTTGCGCTCGATGGCGAGCACCATCCTGAATGAGCATGGTTGGGACCCGGAGTTGGTTGAGGTCGCATTAGCGCATGTCGATAAGGACGAAGTTCGGAGCGCTTACAACCGAGCGGATTACATCGACCGCCGGCGCCCGATGATGGCGTGGTGGAGCAAGTACATCCAGAAAGCGGCGATCGGCAGTCTGTCGGCGTCTGCGATCAACCAAACCAAGGAACGAAACGTCTTCCCAATACGCTAAGCGTGGATAGGTTGGCGACAGCGGGACAACCCGCGTAATCCATGGTGTGCTGTATCGCGACAGAAGTGGCACCTGTCACCAAATCTTTCCCATGCGCGCGGCACTCCCGCCAAGCCCTTATCATGGGAAGGCTCATCGCTGGTTGAGTAACTGCGAAGCTCCAGTACGAGGCCAAACATCGAGGACCTTCCGGTATCGTAGGATATCGTTAGCTTGTCGCCACGCGACAGTCCAGCAATGCGTAGTCTGTCGCACCCTTTCAGGGATCCACTCAACCTTGATAGAACGAGCAAGTGAAGAGGTTGCCGCTGTATCACCGGTAGTTATTCCCTCTGTAAAGTGAACACAACGAGGACAACTCTCCGGATACAAAAAAAGCGACCCAACAGACTGTGAAAACCTAGCAATCTGCGCAGCGCTCAAAGAACATGCTCCGTATTGAAAGATACGGAGCATTTTTCGTTATGGCTTACATTCAAGGAGAAGGTTATGGCATGGGTAACCTGATCTCTCTGTATGAGACTACAGGCGCATTAAGCAGATTCACTGCGGCGAGGGGCTGTTTGGTTTAGCACCAGCCGCAGCGACAAGACGGGTGGAGATTAGGCTACCAGCTGCAGCCGAACGGCTAACGCGAAGTATTCTTGAGGTATGGTCGGCAGATTCATGGCGAATTTATCCTGTGGAAGCCTGTCAGCGAGCAGGACTTCAAGTTTTCCACTCTTTCTTGGACCGCGCGAGTCCGACACCATTGGATGTTGAACCTTTTAGCCGCGACCTTTTGCTCTATGAGCGCGAGATGACGGCTGCAGTCATAGGTATAATCGCTGCGTAGGATGGCTTGCTCTTGGAATAAACTTACAGATTAAGTTTTGAACGGGCGACTCTGCATGCTGCCAAATCCCATGCTCCCGATCCCACACTTTTGAAGACGATCGGACCGGTTAGGTCTGGCTTTGACTGCAAAGCCTGTGCAATCGATCTGATTTTGCTCCAATCGATTTTGGCTTGGATTAGATCTCCTGCTTCATGGCGAACTCCCGCAGGGTCATCGACGTAGATATGGCTGGAACTGAGGGTTTCGCCACCGATTTCGGCCATCTCCGGGGTGAAGGCTCCCACACCAATAATAAGTCTGCCTGCGCGGCCTTTTTCGTTGTAAACCGGCTTCTTACTGGTGGTGAGAGTAATTACTACGGAAGCGTCTTCGGGCAAAATGGTGGTTGGGTATAGCTCTGCATGGATAGCCTGATTGGTTTCACAGAAAGACGCGGCATCAGCAAAGTTCAGGCCACGAACCCATACCCTCGCGTGTGGATGGACCGCGTTGATTGCCTTTACGTGATAAGCGGCCTGAATGCCAGTGCCTACAATCAGAATTTCCTCTGGCGCAGTAGGTAGTAGGGTTTTTATTGCCAACATGCTGAGCGCGGCTGTGCGGCGGCCGGTAACCTCTGGCCCGTCTAGCAGGCAAATCGGTATGCCTGTTTCTGCATCGTAGACCGACACTTGGCCGTGGATGGTCGGAATGCCCTTGGCAAAGTTGGCAGTCTGCACGTTGACAAGCTTGTGGATAGCAATGTCGGCAGACGTCGCGGGCATGCTTAGCATGAGCCCTTCGCCAACTGTAGGAACAACCATCCGCTCTGGGCTGATAATTTTCTGTTCTGCATATTCCAGCGCCGCAATGCTCAGCGCATTGATGAGGGCCGGGAAGTCCAGCAGCTCTGCTGTTTGTTCACGGTTGCAAATAACCATTGGCGAAGATGTCATTGATGTCTCCTAGTGAGTGGACCTAGTGCGTTGAGCGATTACAACTGGTGCTTAACCTTCGTTGAAGCGCGAGATGAATTGGTCAAACCGTTCGTTAACACCACCGCCAAAAAGCTTGGCAGGGGGTTCATCGGCGCTAACGCGACCGTTTTCGAGAAATAGAATTCTGCTAGAGACGTCGCGGGCAAAGGCCATTTCGTGCGTCACGATGAGCATCGTGCGTCCTTCTGCTGCCAGGTCTCGCATCACCTTGAGAACTTCACCGACCAACTCAGGATCCAGCGCGGAAGTGGGCTCGTCGAACAACAAGACCCTAGGTCTCATCACCAGGGCACGAGCGATAGCCGCGCGCTGTTGTTGGCCCCCGGACAATTGAGCAGGGTAGTAATTCGCTCGTTCTTCCAGGGCCGACTCGCTTCAGTACTGCGATTGCTTCGTCTCGAACCTCTGCGCGTGGTCGGCGCTGTACATGGACAGGAGCCTCCATGAGGTTTTCGAGAATCGTCATATGGCTCCAGAGACAGAAGTTTTGGAAAACCATGGCGACCTCAGTGCGGAGGCGATCCACCTGCTTACGGTCACCAATACGCAGATTCGTCTCACCAGGCTTGAGTTTCACTTGCTCGCCGAGCAGCTGCAGCTGTCCGGATGTAGGCATTTCGAGCAGATTCAGGCAACGCAGGAACGTGGACTTGCCAGATCCTGATGCGCCAAGAATCGAAATGACTTCGCCTTCCTGGGCGGCGAAGTTGATTCCTTTGAGCACCTCGAATTCGCCGTAGCATTTGTGTAGGTTTTCGACCGAGATGGCTGGTTTGGCGATGCCATTCCCGGAGGTCGAGCGCAATGCAGCATTCATAGAGTTCTCCCGATCAATGATTTCAGCTACGACGATGGGCGTGATGTGCATTGAGCCGGCGCTCTAGCAACGATATTGCCAATCCAGTCAACGAGGTCAGTAGCAGGTACACGGCACCCGTTACGATGAAGATCTCGAACACGCGATAAGTGGAGGAGATCAGTTTGTAGGAGATGCCTGTCACCTCAGTTAGCGTGATGATGCTGGCCAGCGAGGTACCTTTGATCATCAAAATGATTTCACTGCCATACACAGGAAGCCCCTGGCGAAGGGCGATGGGCCAGATGACGCGCCGGCGCAACAAGAGACCTGACATACCACACGCCCGAGCAGCTTCCACTTCTCCCGTAGGCACGCCTTGCACGGCACCCCGGATGATTTCAGCGGTATAGGCCGAGGTGTTTAGAGCTAACGCCAGAATCGCGCACCAGTAAGGCTCGCGGAGAAACGGCCACAGAACGGAATGTCTGAGTTCAGGGATCTGTCCCAAGCCGTAGTAGATGAGAAATATTTGGACCAGAAGCGGTGTACCCCGAAAAAGCTCTACGTGGGTTTTCGCTAACCAGCGAATGACCGAAAAGCGGCTTGCGGCTGCTCCTGCCACGATCACAGCCAATACGAAACCAATTGCCAGCGAGACAGCCGCCAGTTGGATTGTCAGAGGTAGTCCGGCAATCAGCTTTTGCGTTATTTCGAGTAAAAACGACCAGTCGATCATTATCGGCTCCAAGGTTTAGCGAGGCGTTTTTCCATCCTGGTGACGAACAGTCCCGTTACGCGACCGATTACAAAAAACATCAGGGCAGCTACGCCGTAAAAGAGCAGTGGCTCGCGAGTCGATCCGGCAGCTGTGCCCGCTTGACGCAACAATTCAGTCAAGCCAATCACCGAAAGCAAAGCTGTCTCTTTAAGAACGGACTGCCAGATATTGCCGAGTGCAGGAAGAGCGAACCGTAGGGTTTGGGGAGCGATAACCCGACGTAGGAGCAGTAATCGGGGCATGCCACAAGAAGAACCAGCCTCCAATTGGCCGCGATCAAGTCGCATGAATGCCGACCGGTAAGCCTCTGTTTGATAGGCGCCCGAAACAACACCAATCGCCAGAATCCCTATTAGCAAGGAAGGCAAGGAGAAGAAGCCGGGCAGACCGCCCAGGTTCATGATCTTGGTCAGAACGACGCTTCCGCCGAAATAGAACAAGTACACGATCAAGATCTCAGGGATTCCCCTAAAGAAAGTGGTGTAGAAGCTGCCAGCCCAACGCAGGGCGGAGTTTTTCGAGAGCTTCAGGGCCGCGCCGCAAAGACCCAGTATGCTGCCAACAAAGAAACCGCCAAGTGCCGCAATTAGCGTGATGCTGGCCGCAGCCAGCAGTGGGAGCCCCCATCCTTGTGGCCCGAATCCGAGTAGCTCTATGGAACCCATCGTCATGGTGTAGTGCCTTCATTTCGGACGGTGGATGGGGTGACGAAACGGTTGGCCCTGAATGCGAGAAGCCCAGGATCAACGCGATCGTTGATGAGTGATTGAGCGACGATCTCTCCTATCGCAGGAGCGAGCTGGAATCCATGGCCGCAAAATCCGAATACATGCCATAGGCCCCGATGCTTAGCACTTGGGCCGATGATAGGGATTCCATCCGGTGTGATTGCTTCAAGCCCGGTCCACGTCCGTACGACTGGCACATTGGCTAGTATGGGAAAAGCTGACACCACTGAAGCTGCGCTTGAGGCCATTCGATCCATGACGGTGAACGATGTGCCCTGGTCGAGGCAGGGCTTTCCAAGAATCCCGCCTCCGATCACTAGAGAACCGACAGCGCTCTGTTTAAATGACAGGGGTTGATCAATGCCAAGCACAACCGGATTTACGAAAGGCTTCACACGGGCCGTTACCATCATTGAGTAGGCCACTGCCTCAACCGGGAGTAGTTCATCCAGGCCAGCTGCGAATGACGCCCCCCATGCTCCCGTGCAATTGATGAGCTGATCTGCCTCAAGTCGCCCGGCCGAGGTCTCCGCGATCCAGGCTCCATCGCTACCTTGAGAAACACCTCTCAAATTGCATCGCTCAAAAATTGTCGCTCCGGCCGCCTCAGCAGCATTTCTAAATCCCAGAGCGGCGTACGCAGGGTTTGCATGACCGTCAGCACGAGAGATCAGCCCACCGAGAACGGTGTCGGTAAGCCCAGGAAGCACACGGCGCATTTCTTCCTTATCAATGAATTCCTCCGTGGTTATTCCATGGCGCTTCATGTCATCTAGGCGAGTGTGTGCCCACTCCAACTCGGCGGGATCAACCGCAATCGCGATCTGGGAAGTGCCCAGGCGAACCTCGCTCGCATTTGCGGCGGATGAACCGATCACGTCGGCTAAATTACTCCACAGCTCCATTGCTCGAATCGACAATGGATATTCACGAATGTCTCTCAGCAGATGACGCAAGCCCCCTGCGTTGACGCTTGAGGCGTGGCGTCCTGCGATGTTTTTCTCGACAATCGTCACCTGCCGGCCTGCCCGTGCGAGGTACATCGCGATCGCACAACCCTGGAGGCCACCGCCGATGATGAGTACGTCATCTCGCTGCTTACGCATGGTTGCAGTCCTCCGACGCGACAGTAGGTTTATCCACATGCCCGGTCACTTGCGTCAGCACTGGGTCAACTCCACTGAGCGTAGCCAGTGCTCCCAATGGGATTGGGCGTAATGGCGGCCGCGCCGTGAATGGAAATGGTGTGGGCGTACGTCCGAGGTTTCCCTCTGCCACCAGTCGCGCTACGGTAATGGTGCAGCTGCGTCCCTGGCACGGCCCCATCCCGCAACGCAAGGCCCCACGGAGTTGGTTCATGTCGTGTACGCCTTCGCTGATCATTGCCCGCACAGTTCCTGCAGTGACTTCCTCACATCGGCAGACGATCGTGTCGTCGCTCGGCAGTTGAGCCGACAATCCAGGAGGGAACGCAGTATCAATGAATGGACGAGGGGCAAGCGTCGCTGCCACTGCCGTCGCCGTTGCAGCTTCCTCATTAGGCGACGCAAGGTTGAATTCACGTAGAATGGCGCCTGCCACGTGACGTCCATGTGCAATTGCTGCGTCAGCACCACCAATTCGGCGGGCATCACCCGACACGTAAATACGGCACGGGCCCTCGGTCAACGATGGACCTGGTGCGATTTCGGCCTTTCCGTTGCCTTCGGTTCTCGGTTGCCAGCTCTGATCTTCTGGTTTCCAAGCGAGCGCCAATCCCGCCCCGTGTGCAAGGTCGGTGGCGGGTACTACACCGTCGTGAACGACGAGCAGGTCGCAAGCAAAAGTCTGGACCTTCCCGTTGATTACCAAACTGACACTCTGGACTTTGTCGTTACCATCAGCTTTTAATGCTGAGATGCCGGTCCGCATTGGTATTCCGGCCAGTCGCAATTTAGCCAACCAGCTGAGCCCTTTCACCAAAGCCGGCACGGTCGCTGGGTTAACCTTCGATAGGGCCTGTAGCTTGTTGGAGAAAGTGTCGGTGCGGGCAATGAGAACCGGCTTGATCCCGAGTCGCCTCAATTGATCAGCAAGCAGGAAGATAAGAGGACCAGTACCCATAAGTACGATTCGTCCGGATGGCTGCAACCTTCCCGCCTTCAACAAAGTCTGTACCGCACCTGCAGTCATCACCCCAGGCAAGGTCCACCCCGGAAAGGGGACGGGTCGTTCCATGGCTCCGTTTGCGAGAATGACATGGGGCGCTCGCAAGTAACCTGCATTGGTTCCGTTGAGCCAGCCTACGGTGCCGTCGGGACGTAGGTCCCAGACAGTTGTCATTGGTCGATAGTCGATACCTGACGTGGCACGAAAACAAGTAACCAGCTCTGCGCCGGCGACATAGGTCGGCCCTAGCGCGTCTAGCAATTTATCAGTGCTTGGTCGGTCGTGGATGTTCCGCTCAAGTGACCGGAAGATCTGTCCACCTGGTGTAGGCTGCATATCCAGCACGATGACACGACGGCCACCGTTGGCGAGATCAATGGCCGAAGACATGCCCGCTGGTCCAGAACCGATAATGATGACATCAGCGTCCGGAACCATTCCGCTTCCTTGATTGGCGGTAATGGAACTGGGCAGAGAAGTACTCATGATTCTACTTCCTCAAAAACACTTGCAGCGCCGAATTGGGTGCGAAGTTGCATTCCTTCCTCTACAAGCGTGAGACATGCTTGCCGGCTACCTGCGCCATCTATTTCTATTAAACAGTCAAAACAGTGCCCAATCATGCAATACGGAAGTCGAGGAGAATTGCTAACTGGTGTAGTACGAAACTTATCTACTTTTGCTCTAAGCAAACAGGCAGCAACGGTTTCGCCAGTACGAGCACGAATTGGAGTGCCGTTAAAGTAAATGGTTAAAGCGGCCCCATCGGTGCCAATAGGAACGAACATATAGGACCTGCTGAATTTGTTTTAGCGGTTCAAACGAATAATTTTCGCAAATGGGGTCACCCTATCCGAGCGGATAGGGTGACTTCAGTCATTCGTGGATTGATATATCTACACCAAACCACTTTTCTGTAAGAGCTTTGTTAGTGCCATCTTTATCAACAGCAGCGATGGCGGCATTAAACGCTTCGCGCAAATTACTGTCGGTAGGACGCAGGGCCACATTTGTTGTGCCTAGGCCCAAAACGCCACCGGAGAAAGTCGGCCCGGTCGAAACAAGGTGGCCGTCGGGGTTCGCGTCGATGGCTGCCTTGAACGCCGTAACGTTAGCAACTGCCAGATCGATTCGGCCAGAGGCGAGTTCCAGACCGAGCTGCTCGAAATTCGGATACTCACGCACTTCCAGATCTTTCAGATATTGGCCTACGAAGGTCGCAGCGGTTGACCCGGTCTGCACTCCAATGACCTTGCCGCTCAGCTTGGCTTTGAGCGCGTCGATTGCGGCTTTCGCGTCAGCGGAGGAGCTGGTCAAGTCGAAGGATTTGCCGGCATCAGGCAAATCCTTGAGGTTATTGTCGCGTGCAGTTAGGAATCCGTTGGGTGCTTTGGCGTAAGGCTTCGAAAATCCGACAACTTTTTTGCGTTCTTCAGTGACACCCATGGATGCGATGATCGCATCATATTTGCCAACCGTTAGCCCTGGGATAATGCCACTCCACTCTTGTGCAATTACGGTGCATTTAACTTTCATTCTCTCGCAGAGAACTTTTGTAAGTTCAATTTCGTAACCACCGAGAGTTCCATCAGCGTTTGTATAGTTCCACGGAGGATACGCCCCTTCGGTGGCAATCGTGAGATGGTCAGGCAGTACCTGAGCGTTGACCGCACCGATCAGCGGCGTAATAGTTAAAGCTAACAACAGACGACGAAAAATCATTACCCAACTCCTTTCTTTTTGTTTGAGTCTTGAATAATGGCAGGCAGGCAAACTGGGCCATGGATCGACTATACCAGCGCTCCTACACGCTTCACAGACACTATCTAATTGACCTAAGGGAAAGCTGGGCTTATGCTGAATGAATGGCAAACCTCATCCCCTCACTCAATTGGCTCCGCGTGTTTGAAGCGGCGGCACGGCACCAGAGCTTCTCGCGGGCTGGTAAGGAACTGCACATGTCCGGTGCTGCAGTCAGCCAACAAGTGCTCGCTCTTGAGACCTCTCTTGGCCGACCGCTGTTTGAGCGAGCGGCGAATCGGATCACCCTCACCGTTGAAGGCAGTGATTTCCTTCCCACAGTCCAGGTGTCATTGGGAGCTATTGAAAGCAAGGCCGGCTCTCTTTTTTCGAGGCAGAGAGTGGAGAAGGTTACCCTGCTTGCTAGTCAGCTAATGTCAATGAGCTGGCTCCCTCGGGTACTGGCAGATTTCGAGCGGACGAACCCTAATATCCGCATTGAATTGATCATGGAGGGTTCGCTGCGCAAGGCTGAGCCCGATCTGAGTATTAAATTTGGTGAGGATGCGCGTCTTGTGAGCCATCCATTGCGGCTGATGGGGCTCTCTCATGTCGTGATGGGACGCAGTGAGGATGTTGCGAAAATTCGTTCGTTGGATGATCTCCTGACTTACCGACTCTTTGATGTCGCATCCCATGCGATGGGATGGGTGGCGTTGCTCAACCATCATTTTGGGCCGCTTCATGGTCGTCAGTTCAGACTTGAAACCGTTGATACAACCCCCCTAGCTCTGATGATGGTCAGCCAAGGGCTTGGGCTGGCAGTGGGTCCAGTCCCTGCTTGTAATGCGCTGGCAGAGTCTTTGGGCCTCGTGATTTGTCCGCTGATTCCGAAGACACCAGGTCCCGGCAACTATTACTTCGAAAAGCCGGTCGACAAGCCGCAGCGCTCTGCCGTCCTCCGGTTAGAGCAAGCGCTTCAGCAAGCCGCTCAACTGGCAATGCATGGCTGATTGATCACAGAGGCCACGTTTACTCTCAAACTTCATCACCTCACTCCTCCGGCACGCGGCGGAGAGGGCCGTACGTGGCTCTCTGCACAAGCAAGACTTTAGCTAAGGGTAACTAATTGCTATATATAAACCGCGATTAATTGCTGCTATGCTTTTTGAGTGAGCGGCTTACTAAAGTGATGAAAAATTAGCTTAGCCAGTTGCTACCAACAATAATAAACAATGGTTTCTCATTACCCTCTCCGCTGCTCTAGCGATCAGGAGCATTAGCATGTTCAGCTTAGCAACTCGTCTAATGAACCGCGTCAGTTACGCGAAGAAATTTCTTCTAATCCTATTAGTCTTCATGGTTCCATTCTTCACACTATCTGCTGACAAGCTTTGTGATTTGTATGCAGAATATTCTGATGCGCGTAGGGAACAGAAAGGGCTCGAAATACTGATCGGCTATGTACCAGTCTATGTTGGTGCCGCTCAACTAGCGATGATACGCCCTGGAGCGACGGTCAAAGGTGATACTGACGCTAAAAATATAATTGCTCGCCTAGCTGAAGTGAATTCAGCGGCTGTATCTGGAATGCCACGATTGTCGAGCTCCAGTGAGTTTTCATTGCCGAATGTAGAAATTACCAAAGTCGATCCAGGACTCGTTCGATTCACTAATCAGAGCGCGGATCGTCTGTACGATACCGCGAGAATACCGTTGCAATCCATGTTAGCTGACATGAAGCACGTTGCGGCAAGCTCTGGCGTTCTGCAGGACCACGATTCCGTAGTTTATCGATCAATGGATACGATCTTTTCTAGCCTACTACCGTTGCATTCAGTCCTTACGCAGAGTGCATCCTATACCGGCTACGTCACGGCTTATGGATACCTGGATTCGACGGGAAAAAATCTATTCTTGGCGCAGAGCGATCGCTTTTCAGCGTTTTTACCGGCACCAGGAGTCGCGCCGGACAAAACTACAGAGGCGAATCAAGCAGCCGCCCAAGGACTTGAGATATTTAATAGATTAGCGATCACACCCTACGCCTCAGTGATGGGAGTAGATAAAAATCGAACGGCTACATGGCTTGAGAAAGTATCGTCATTCGACCAGCCTCTCCAGGCTGTTCGGCAAGGAATAGAAGGCCGCCTGATCGAGGTGAAGGAGCGCCTCAACGTTCGTGCAGAGAACGCTTACCGCCAACTTCTGGTCGTGGCTGTCGGGATACTGTTCATCACGATGCTGATTTTCTACCTATTCGCGGGCTTCTTCATCTCAGTGAAACAAGCCGTAGCTGACCTCAGCCGTGCCATGGAGGTGTTCTCGGCAGGCGACCTACGTCTGGAAGTCAGTACAGAAGCCAGAGATGAGCTCGGGCAATTGGCAGCTCACTTCAACACCATGCGAATGGCCTTGGCCACCCTGGTCACACAGATAGTCCATTCCACTTCCACCACGACCACGCAGGCTCAAGCACTAAGTTCAGGCGCGTCTGTAAGTCTCTCAGGAGTAAGCCGCCAAGCTACTGAACTCGACGCAGTCACGACCTCGATGAGCCAGTTGGTGATCAGCGCCCAAGAGGTAAGCCGCTACTCACTGACGACCTCAAAAAGCGCAAACGGCGCTGGCGAGCGGTGTCGAGAAGGTCAAGTCCAGGTGAGTCATGCTGTGTCTGGGATATCTAAACTGTTTCATGAGCTTGAAGATGCTACCCAGGCGATACAGGGCGTCTCAGTCCAGAGCCAGGAAATCACCAAATCACTTGCCATGATTAAAAGCGTTTCCCAGCAGACCAATTTGCTCGCATTGAATGCTGCGATTGAAGCTGCTCGCGCCGGTGAGCAGGGCCGTGGATTTGCGGTAGTGGCTGATGAGGTACGCCACTTAGCGATCAGATCTCATCAGCTCACAGAGCAGATCTACCTGGTTATCGACCATCTACATGCCCAAGTAGAGCACGCTGTACGGACCATAAATAGGAGCCGGGGCACTGCATCCGAAACGGTTGAACGGGTGAAAGACGCCGAGGAGATCTTCAGAAAGATAACTGCCAGCATCCATGAAATCGTCGATAACAATGTTCAGATCGCAACGGGTGCCGAGCAGCAACGCCAAGTGGTTGAAGGAGTCGACTCCAGTCTCGCCAGCGTTAAAGGTCATGGCGAGTTCAATGCGCTCGAAGCAAAAAGAATGGTCCAAGCGAGCGCCCAGGTTACGGAGATGCTGTCGAGGTTGAATCAACTGGTTTCCAAATTCCGGGTAGACTAATCGGTTGGCTGGTAGGGAGGTCTCAATTTTGTGCACCAACTATCTCAGCCCCTGAGGTACACCCCGCCCGAGTCCAGACCGAATTAATTTGTCGAGGTATACCGTGGTCGGCTTCTTCACACGACGGGAATCGTCGTCTTGCCCATCCCGTTATGGACATAGAACACACCGAGCGGTCAATGGCAGACCTGAAGCTGCCGTGGTCGCACTGCCATGAGACATGCTGTCTTCTAAAACTACGTATCACCACTCCAAACAGGACGTACATTTATTACGAATCGACGAAACAAGGGACAGTAACCGCAGGGACGCCCAGGGCACAAAATTGGCTATACAAACGGAACCTGGCGGAATTGCCCCCCTGATATGAGGCCGCCGCTGTGAGCATATCTAACAATTTCAACCCACTTACAAAGTTATTTTACCGCCCCATCGAAGCCGCCATACGTTGGTGCAATCTTATGGCTCATGAATCTCAAATTCTTGACTCCGCCAACGCTTGCCCCGCAGTGCTGTCCACGACGTTCCCTCGATGGCCATGCCTTCACGCCAACACCGAAAAAATCTTCGATGCAGTGCGCAACCATGAGCTTCCGTTTGGTTATTTTGGCGTAACGGTAGCACCAGATACGCCCATCGACTGCCGGCTTCTCACAGTCAGGCATACAGACCTCAAATGGTGGATGTTTCATCATTATCCCGATCAGCGTCCGGCGTTTCTATTTGGAAATCTGCCCGCTGAGAATGAACAAATCAGCTTTGGTACTTACCTCACGTTGCGAGCTGACCGAGAGGCGCTGGAGGTGGAGCTCAAAGCGAGTGACGCCGCCCTTCGTGAGCTCCTTGAAGAACTCAAGGCTATCGGCTTGGAACGGGAAAGCTTACGCGCACTCGTTAAGGCACAAGGTAAGCTCAGCGAGCGTAGCGAAACTGGATATCAGCATGTAATCGGCGCCTTGCTCGAAACCCTCCTTGGATCCTCACCCGCCGGAAAACCCAACTCGGTATTCGATAGCCAAGCCGCTATCGTTGACTCAATCACTGCACACTTTGAAGGCACTCCAGGTTTGAGCAAACGCTCTCTCGACGAAAAATTCGCCGCCGCCCGACGGAGCCTTTTCCGAACATAAGTCCGGCAGTCATTGCACTGCAATAGGTACGATTGTAGTGCAATGACTGCCGGACTTTTCTGTTTTTGAATTCAGGTCTCTTCCCAATTTGCGCTATCCGGCGCCAAGGAATGACGACCATGCAATCCCAAACAACCACCGACACATTTCAGCGTCAGCCATCACCCGAACGCTACATCATGCGGCGCGAAGAAGTCGAACGAAAAACCGGCTTCAAGCGGGCTCACATCTACAACCTGATGAAAGAAGGTAAATTCCCTCAAGCTAAACGCATTGGATTGCGTGCAGTCGGCTGGGACTCGCTGGAAATTGAGCAGTGGGTTGCTGAGCGCTTAGGCCAGCAGGCCTGATGTCATGCGTGTGGTATCGGTGGTCTCCACTAAAGGTGGCGTGGGCAAGACCACGGTGACCGCCAACCTCGGCGGCCTTTTGGCTGACGCAGGCCTACGCGTCCTGCTACTGGATCTGGATAGCCAACCCACCCTCTCCAGCTATTACGCCTTGAGCCAGAAGGCTGATGCCGGTGCGTACGAGCTCCTCGCACTCAACCTAACTACGCCTGCGCAGATTATTTCCAAGACACTTATCACGGGACTCGACCTGATCTTCTCCAACGATGATCAAGGCCGGTTGAGCACCTTGTTGCTGCATGCCCCCGAGGGGCGATTACGGCTGTTCAATCTGCTCGACAACTTCCGTCCCCGTTACGATCTGCTTTTGATCGACACCCAAGGTGCGCGTAGCGTGCTGCTGGAGATGGCCATCCTGGCCTCCGACCTCGCCCTCTCTCCCATCACGCCGGAAATGCTCGCCGCCCGCGAATTGCAGCGTGGCACCTTGAAGCTACTAAGCGAACTCGAACCATTCCGCCACCTGGGCATTTCACCGCCCCCTTTGCGACTGCTACTGAACCAGGTGAATGCCATTCGAATGGACACCCGGATGATCATCCGTGGCCTGCACGAGACCTTCGCTGGGGCTACCCACATATCGATTTTAGACACTGTAGTTCCAGACCGAGTGGCGTACCTCAACGCCGCCTCCCTCGGCCTACCGGCCCACCGAATCGAGATGCGTCAGTCACGCAAACGACGCTCGCCAACAGCGCTGGAAACCATGCAAGCGCTGGCCATCGAGTTGTTTCCGGAATGGCGCGAAGCGATCTCTACGGTGAGCAGATACGTGGAGGCTCAATGAGACGAATCGCCAAGCCGGTATTTCTCACCCAATCATTCTTTATCGACCTTGCTGTCAACAGCGTTTGGCAAGGAGTCTTTTGATGTTGAATCAACGCCCCATCATCGTTCACCCATCCATTCGACCACACTACCCACCTTGCGAAGAGTACTGCACCGTGGTCTTTCGCCTGCAAGGTGGGCGCTCGGCCATGGGTTGGCTCCTCTCAGAACTTTCCCGCCACTTGGAAGGTTCGGAGACTGCCGAGATCGTCAAGTTCGAGGTCGGTGACCATTTGCGCAACCCGCGTTAACGGAGGTTGTTCCGATGAAGAAGCTCAGTCAGGAGCAGATCACCGATAAGCTGCACCAGGACCATTTCCCTCGAGGTCCAGAACTGGAGCGGCTGTCCGATCCACTTACTGACACGCCGATGCTGGTCACTCTTGAGCAGTTGCGGCCCTACGAACACAACCCGCGCTTCATCCGTAATCCGCTATACGAAGATATCAAGGCTTCGATCCGTGAACGCGGGCTGGATCAACCGCCACCGATTACCCGACGGCCGGGTGAAACCTATTTCATCATCCGCAACGGCGGCAATACGCGCTTGGCGATTCTCGGCGAACTGTGGCAGGAAACTCGCGACGAGCACTTCTTTCGCATTCATTGCCTGTTCCGACCTTGGACCAATGAAATCACCGCCCTACTCGGCCATCTGGCTGAAAGCGATCTGCACGGCCAACTCACTTTCATCGAGCGGGCTCTGGCGATAGCCAAACTCAAAACCATGCTCGAAGCAGAGGGAGCTGTGTTCTCACAACGGGAACTGGCACGACATCTTGCCGCTGGAGGCTATCCGATTTCGCAGCCGCACATCAGCCGGATGCTGGACACTCTCGAACACTTACTGCCCGCGATTCCACAAACCCTGTATGCCGGATTGGGTAAGCCCCAGATCGAACGCCTGATCGGCCTACGCAGCCAGGCAGAACGAACCTGGAATCGTTATCCAACCGTCACCATTGCGTTCGCCGATTTTTGGTTCGAGACCTTGGGTGACTTCGATACCGACCCCGAGTCCTTCGATCTTGAGCAGCTCCAGGATCAGCTGCTCGAACGCATGAGCCACTTGCTCGGACAGTCCTACCGTATGTTGGCCCTGGAGCTAACCGATACCCGACGGGTCATCTCGACGCCTGGCGTTGTTGTCACCACGCCTTCAGAGAACAGCCATCTGCTGAGCGTTGAAGAAGCTGCGGCAAGATCGCCCTCCTCTGAATCCCGTCCCCAATCACCCGAGACCAGAACCCAGGCCGAAACAACGCGAGAGGAAGCGCTCACACCACCAGAAACGGATGTCGCATCTGTGGTCAGCCCTCCATCACGCGTTCAACAGATCCGCGAACAGATCGATCGCGAGACCGCCACCGACGCAGCATCTTCGGTCGACACTTATGCGAACGACCACATCTGGACCATCGCACCAGCACTGGATAGCCCCGAACAACTGCGATCCGCCATTGCCACGCTGGCGCGGGAAATGGCGGCCTATGCTGGATATCCCGAGAGCGTCATTGATCAGCCACTTGGCTTGGGCTTCGCCCTCAACATTGAGCGACTTGATCTGACGACACCTCGCGCGACCAGCATTCACCTGCTGCTCCTGGCCCTGTTGCGCGCTCAAGACGACGTGAACTGGGACGATCGCAAGCAACTGCCCTCTGCTCTGTTCGGCCAGGTGTTGCTGGGGGTTTACCAACTTCCGCTCACAGGTCGTCCCGCCATGGATGTGGGTCTGGAGCGACTGCCCGACAGTCTGCTCATCAAGCTGTATCGGCTGATTCGTTTAGCCCGGCGTCTGATCGACTTAACGCTTACCCCTGAAGATGACTCACCGAAGGAGCTGCCATGAACCTGTCCTTCAATGTGCTCAACCAGGCCATGCTGACTCAGGTACTGCATGAGCTGCGCCTGGGTAATCTGCAACGCTGCAAAGCACTCGGACTGGGTGAGGACGACATCTATCTGTTGCAATCCTTACCGCCCACCACGCTGTCACGCCTGGCCCATGCCACCGTCCCCTGGGTTGAAATCAAGATTGACTCGCCGGTACTGCATCGGTTGATCGAGCAAGCCGAACGCGACGAGCAGAACGAGCGCTTGATCAACCGCGCGCTCAAGCTCGGCGCCAGCAGCACCATCATGTATCAATGCTTTGGCTTGGCGCATTCGGAAACTGCCCTGCGCCGACGTCTACTCAAGATAGATACCCGTAAGGGCCGCCCTCAGCATTTGAGCGAAGCGCAGGAGCATGCGCTGTGGCAGCGATGGTGCCAGCTACGCGCTCAGGACGGTACGGAGGATCAGCTCGACGCCATGATGATGCTGGCGGAGGAGCAACAGATCAGCTTGACCATCGTTTGGCAGCAAATCGACCACTACAGCAAAGAAACATGAGTACCGCCTCGACGAGTCGCTGGCAGCGTGTCCTGCAGCAATGCACTCAGCAGCTGAGTGACCGCTGGCCCACTCGCCCTACCACTGAACATCCCTCCAACCAGGCCCTGGAGGCGAGCTTTTTGTTCAGTGGCCAATCTCACGAAGTCGTGCCACGTCGGCTGCTGTTGGATAGTCGGCTGACGCCATTGGAACGGAATGCCTGGCAGGTGTTTCGGCTCATGCTGCACGGTCAGGGCGTGGTCACACCGCGCTATGAGGATTTGCAGCCTTACCTATCAAGCGTGCCCTACGGTGCGTCAGCCTCCCGTGAAACCATTGCTCGGGTGTTGACGATGCTCAGGTTGACGCGCTGGCTCAGTTTGGTGAGTCGCGGACGCGATCAGCTCAGCGGACGTCTTGCAGGTTCGCTGTACGTTCTGCACGATGAGCCATTAACCCCCGCCGAAGCCATGGAACTGGATCAGAATTACCTGGCGCTGGTCGGACATGCCCTCGGTCATGCCACCAAGGCGGTACGTATTGTCGCCCAGCACGTTGCGGAGGAAGTCCGCCAAGACACGAATATCGATCGGGATCGGTTACCGACGCGGCTCGACAGTTGGGGCGAACTTTGGGCGCAGCAAGGATTGGATCCGGCAACCGATGCCACTCTGCACGATTCCGAACGAGGGGAAGATGCCCTCGTTCGGAATCGTGCAGGCCCGTGTTCGGATTCCGAACCGAGTCTGAACGCCAGTGTTTCCGGCACCGTTCGGAATCCGAACGCCGCCTGTACTGTATTAAAAGAAAGTATTTGTACAGTACCGCGCGCGACCCAAGCTGTGGATAACCTGCACTGGCCCACTCCGCTGCACCTGAGCCCAAGCGAGCGTCAGGCCGTCGCCATGGCGCTGAACAAGCTCAAGTTAGGGGACCGGCAAGCGGTGCTCAACGAAGCGGGGGCACGCTGTTCGGCCGGCGGTATCCGCAAGCCAGCGGCGTATCTGATGGGTCTGATCCAGCGTGCGCTGAAAGGTGACTTTCGTCCTTGGGCAGGTCAGGCCGAACCGTCACCCATTGCAGAACCGCCTGCACCAACCCCCTCGCGCCCCATTCGAAAACAGGGCGAACCCGCATCCGCCCTCGCCCAAGCGTGCCTGAATGAGCTGCGCCAACTGCGTGGCAAACGCGGTGGACGTCAGTAGATTTGATGCCAGTGGCATCAAATCCATGGAGTTCCACTCTACGAACACATCGGACCAAACTATGAAACTTTTAGGGAAAAGCCGGGACATCTCCTCCCACTGACGTCTCCATAGTTAACCCTCTTAAACCAAACCGAACAGACCGCATTCAACTTTTCGGCTGTCCTTAACCCTCATCTGTCGCAACGTTTCCGTCCAAGCCTATGCGAAGACAACACCGTGGCCGATCACTATCAACTCAACCTGGGTTCACTGCGCAGCAGCATCACCCTGACCCTGCACACCCACCACGCCGCCCGTATCTGGCAAGGTCGGGCCGCACGTGAAGGCGTCCACTCGATCATGGGCATGGCCGGCTACATCAGTGTCACCAACCTGATCAAACAAACCTCGGCCCAGGACGATCCCTATGCCGACTGGGCCATCGTGCAACTCGAAGAAAAGCTGATGCAGGCAAAAGCTGGGATGCTGGAACTGACCCAACAGCTGGACCGAATCAGACAAGATCTGCCGACACAGATCGACATGAGCGACAACCTCAACATCCACCCCGTCACCTTGCCGTTGTACATCGGCAGCCAGCTGGGTTTTCTGGCGGTCTACCTGCTGACCGACTACGACACTCTTGTACGCCGAACCCTGTTGTCGCATCACACCGCCTTGATCGGTCGCAGGGACATGGAAGCCTGGATCGATGATGGCGCCCATCTGCTGCGCAGCCTATTCGGCCAGGCCCAGCGTTATCGGCATGCCGGCGTCACACGCGATGATATGGCGGCGAACAACGCCCGTGCCATTGCGGCCATCGAGAAAATGGGTTTGCCCCCGATGGACATCCTGGAGGGTCATCGGCGCTCCCAGTTCGCGCCGCCAATCACTCGCCGTGGTGCGGTGGCAGTGGATGACGCCGACGCGTTGGCAGAGGACGTGGGAGCGTCGTCTGCGACAGTGAATGAGCCGGAGGACGAAGCATGAATCCGATGATCCCGGCTCAACCAATGCCCTTCGAAGCGCTGACACAGGACGCCTATCGACAGCTTGAACACGCAGCCTCCCTAAAAGGCCTTTTAAAGCCCTTTAAGGGTAAGGGGGAGTTGGAGCACCTGGCGCAGGTGGCGAGGGAAATCGAGGCGCAATTATGCCACCTGATGGAGGCCGTGGTGCAGCAGGCCGGACAGCCCCCTTACTCACTGCTGGATATCCGATTGGTGCTGCAGAACACCAGCGCCGGCAGCACCTTTTTGCGTTGGCGCACCCGTGATTTTGCCCGTATGGGGGTTGTAGTCTGGGAGCGCCAGGTCTGCAACAAAGCCTTGTCGCAGATCGTACGCGAGAGATTGCACCGTTTCGAATGCGAGCGCATTGCACTGAACCTACAGATGAGCGTCGTGCATTCGCTCTACCGCCAGGCCACGACCTGCGCAATCAAAATGGCTAGCGCTGAACAGCTGCTGCGCCAGTTCACACCCGCAATGGAGGTATCACGATGAGTACTTTTTTCGTTGGCGAAGGCAATATCGGCAGTGCGCCAGAGTTCCAGGAATTTCCATCAGGCAATGACGAGCCACGGCGTTTACTACGGCTGAATGTGTACTTCGACAACCCCGTGCCACGCGAGGGTAACTATGAAGATCGGGGCGGTTATTGGGCGCCGGTTGAGCTCTGGCACCGAGAGGCTGAGCACTGGAGCACGCTGTACCAGAAAGGCATGCGCGTCCTGGTTGAAGGTCGTACCGTGCGCGATGAGTGGGAGGACAGCGAAGATAACGCGCGGGTGACCTTCAAGATCGAGGCCCGTCGAGTCGGTGTCCTGCCTCACAGGGTACACGGCGTGATCATGCGGGAACGATCCAGTGAGCAGTCAGCAGCCACGAAACACGTCGGGCAAAATACCGAGCAAACCACTTCAACTGTGTCGAAGCCCAGCAAGCGCAAAGCGCCGCCACCTAAGGCCTAACAGAGCTTAGGCATAAAAATTGCGCCTTTGCGCGAAGTTGCCGACCAGTTATTACTCGCTGTTCGTGAAGACCCGCCCTGTTACCCACGCTACAACAAGGTAGCAGCCTCGCCCATTCAAAGCTGCCCTCACCGACTAATATGAGGAACCTGCCATTCAGGTTTCTCATATCTCGCCCGTGCTACTTCAAACAACGCTGCTCCGAAACCAATCCGGAGCAGCTCTATGCGTCTCTTCCTCTGCGAGAAACCGTCCCAAGGTCGTGACATCGCCAAGGTGCTCGGGGCCACTCGGCGTGGTGACGGTTGCCTGATCGGCACCGACTCAACCGTCACTTGGTGTATCGGTCACCTGCTGGGGACGGCCCCACCTGAAGCTTATGGTGCTCAGTACAAATCCTGGTCGCTGGATCATCTACCGATCATTCCCGTGCAGTGGCAGGTCGAGGTCAAACCCAAGACCGCCGCGCAGTTCAAAATCATCAAACGCCTGCTGAGTGAAGCCTCAAGTGTTGTCATCGCGACCGACGCCGATCGCGAAGGTGAAATGATCGCCCGCGAGCTGCTGGAACTCTGCAGGTATCGAGGCCTCGTTCAGCGCCTCTGGTTGTCCGCCCTCAACGAGGCGTCGATTCGCAAAGCCCTGTCCTCGCTTAAATCTAATCATGAGACCTTCCCGCTCTACCATTCAGCCCTCGCCCGCAGCCGCGCTGACTGGCTGATCGGCATGAATCTGAGTCGTTTGTTTACCCTTCTCGGTCGGCGAGCAGGTTACGACGGCGTTTTGTCAGTGGGGCGCGTCCAGACACCCACCTTACGTCTGGTGGTCGATCGGGATCGTGCGATTGCCAGCTTCGTCCCGGTGCCTTACTGGAACGTTGACGTGCACCTATCGTCGATGGGCCAGCGATTCATCGCGTCGTGGTTACCACCATGCTCAGGACGGGACGAGTCGGGGCGTTGCCTGCAACAGGCGCTTGTCCATCACGCGGTCCAAACAATCACCGGCGAGAAGTCCGCCACGGTACTCTCGTTGCAGACTGAGCAGTTCCGAGAACCGCCGCCCCTGCCCTTCGACCTGAGCACGTTGCAAGAAGTCTGCTCGCGTAAGCTGGGACTCGGTGTCCAGGAAACCCTGAACATCGCCCAAGCCCTGTATGAAACCCACAAAGCCACCACCTACCCGCGCAGCGATTGCCGCTATTTGCCAGAGAGTATGTTCAACGAGGCACCCGCGGTACTCGATGCCCTGCTCAAAACGGATCCTGCACTCAGACCTGCATTCGGGAGCCTCGATCGATCATTGCGCGCCCGCGTATGGAACGATGCCAAGGTCACCGCGCACCACGGCATCATTCCCACCACCGAGCCCGCAAACCTGGCGCGGATGTCCGAACAAGAACGCCATGTCTACGAACTGATTCGTAGCCACTACCTCGCGCAATTTCTTCCGCGTCATGAGTTTGATCGGACCCAGGTCGAACTGAAGTGTGGCGAAGAACGATTGACCGCTGTTGGTAAACAGATCCTGGTCCAGGGCTGGAAAGGCTTGCTCTCCGACAACACCGAGGACGATGAGACCAGCCACAAGTCCCAAGTATTGCCCGTCTTGCAACAGGGTACTCAGTGCGCAGTGGATGACGTCAAACTCAAGTCCATGCGCACTGCTGCTCCCAAACCTCTCACCGAGGGTGATCTGATCAAGGCGATGAAAAACGTCGCCAAGCTGGTCAACGACCCACGACTGAAACAGAAACTTCGGGACACCACCGGTATCGGTACTGAAGCCACGCGAGCCGGCATCATCAAGGGATTGATTGATCGCGGTTATTTGCTGAAGAAAAAACGCGCCTTAATGGCCTCCGCCGCGGCCCATACCCTGATCGAGGCGGTACCGGCAGCAGTCGCAGATCCGGGTATGACCGCCATCTGGGAACAGGCGCTGGACGAAATCGAAGCGGGACGCCTGACCCTGGATGCATTCGTTGCCAAGCAGGCGAACTGGATCGCGCAGTTGGTCGCACACGGCCGCTCGCTCACTTTGGCAATAGCGGTCGAAACGAGCCCGGGCTGCCCCATGTGCAACGCCTCAATGCTCAAGCGAAAGGGGAAATCAGGACCGTTCTGGTCATGCTCCCGCTATCCGGATTGCAAGGGCACTGTGTCAATCAGTAAAGATACGCGTCGCTCATGATGTGCCATGAGACGATCATCATGAGAACGGTGAGTTCTCTGCCTTGACGTCGTCCCACCCTCTCTGCTGTAGTGCCTCAGGATCATCGCCAACGGCGACCCAAGACCGATTTGCTCCGGGTAGCTCGGTCGGACTCCTAGAGTTCGGAGCCTTCTTTTCTGCGGAATTTACTTCCCGTTTTATGCTCGACCTGATCGTGGTGGCGGATGACCGCTGTTGCCTCAACCCGGCAATAGCGGTCATCCGCTTCGGCGATCGTATTCAGCCCCGGAGCCCGCCGGGGAAACACCGGGCACCTTTTGTGCGCGGATGCGTGCCAGCACGTTCCGACCCAAGCCACGACAAGGGTCGGTTGGCGAATCATTGCGCAGTTCAACCAAGTGATGCGAGGCGCTAGTCGACTGCGGAGGACCGCCAGAGGTGGCTTTTCTCTTCCACGCCTGGCACCCCGCCAGGCCCACTCTTCACTTTCTTCAATCCAGTGACTGCCACTGTATTCCGGCCTTAAAAAATCGGGTTGCAGCGTCTTGACGCTTCCCTGTGACAGGCTTATACAAAAGGCGTGGTTCGCTGTCGTTGACAGCCCAGCCCAGGTAGCCAGAACCTTCAAGGTTACGCCACGTTCGTGGTGGTTCACCCAAGTGCAATCAGCGTTCGGAAGCTTGTACGATTACCGCTTCAGCGGTGATGAATGCCCACTCCCCCATGCCTGCGGATCACAACCGCAGACGCTCCTCTGCTGCACCGCTAGTCCCCCAAGGCGCATCGTTCTGATCGCCATCGGCTTGCCGGTGGCGAGTCGTTCATCGCTTGCCTTCACCTTACCCACCCTGACGGGGGCTCACTTCCCCGTAAGGGATTGTGCGTCGCCGTTTTCCTTGAAACAGGAGAACTACCATGGCCCACGCCAACCACTCCCAAGAAGCGACCACTTACTTCAATCTCCACACCGTCGGTATCGGCTACCTCAACCGTGTTCGTGAAGTACAAGTCCGCCGCGGCCAGCCATTCATGGCCTGCGATATCGCAGCCCTGCACGGCGCCACTGATGCGGTGGAGTACACCCGCTTCGACTGCAAAGTCGCTGGGGGTGAAGCTGAACGCTTGATTCGTCTCTATATGGACGCCGTCAAAGCCGAGAAAAAGGTCTTGCTGTCGTTCCGTATCGGCGATCTGTGGATCGATCCGTTTCTCTACGAGAAAGGCGATAAACAAGGCCAACCGGGCGCCAGCCTGAAAGGTCGGTTGCTGTTCATCGACTGGATCAAGGTCAACGGCACGGTCGAGTACAAAGCGCCCGCCAGGCAGCAAGCAACAGCACCTGCTGAGCAAGCGCCAACCAGTGAGCCATCCCCAACATCGGCTGAGGCCGAGGCTGAGGAGTTCGAAAGCCCAACAGAAGCTCAGGTCGAACCTGAATCTGCACTTGCTCCAAGCACGGCTCGTCGTGATGCCACCCGAACCGTTCGGTCCGCCTGAACAGTCCGCGATGTTCCTCATCAAGGCGCTCCGTCGAGCGCCTTTTCTTCAATCCGCACAGGAGAACCCACATGGAATCCTTCTGGCTTTGCGACGACTGCCTGTTCGCTGCGGCTTACGAGGACTACAGCACGTTATCGCTCTATTACACGACGGATGAAATTGAGAAACGCATCGCCGGCATCCATCGAGCACTGGTTCGCTTAATGCCCATCAGTGCCGACTTCGATTCCAACGCCGGCTGGGGAATAAAAGCCTTTTCCCCATTGCCCTGCGACGGTTGTGGCTCACACCTACACGGCCAACGCCACCGATTCACCCGGCTGTAAACAGCGCGCCAACGGCTAGCGCCCGCGACTCCACACCCACCCCGGGGACACCACTTCCCTCGGGCGTGTACCCCTGATTGTTCCCTTCGGAGGTACCACCATGAGCACCCGACTCGCACGGATTGAAACCTCGGATTTCGAGGCTGATCGTATCGCTCACGAAAACCAGGTGATCGACGAAGCGCTGCATATTCTGGATCGTCGGCTGTTCGCCCGCGGCCCTAACCTGACGTCGCCTGACGCTGTGGCCTCATACCTAAAACTGCACCTTGCGCAACAAGAGCATGAAGTCTTTGGTGTGATCTTTCTCGATGCCAGACACCGCGTGCTGGCATTCGAAGTCCTCTTTCACGGCAGCATTGATGGAGCCAGCGTTTACCCCCGCCAGGTCGTTAAGCGCTCCCTCGCGCATAACGCTGCGGCCGTCATTTTTGTTCACAACCACCCCTCAGGTTGTACGGAACCCAGCCAGGCGGATCGCGTCTTGACCGCACGGTTGAAGGAGGCCTTGGCCTTGATCGAAGTGCGCGTACTGGATCACTTCATCGTGGGTGAAGGTCGTCCGCTCTCCCTTGCCGAACATGGCTGGCTTTAACCCTTACAGGCGCCTTCGGGCGCCTGGTTCATTTTCATCCTGGAGAACCCTCATGAATCCCACATCCCAAGCCCCAGCCCCAGCCCCAGCCCCAGCCCTGCTGATGGCCTTAAATCCATTTGCTCGCGGTTACGACAACCTTCATATCGAACGGCTGCTACTGATCACCTACGAAAACGACTGCCCTCCCTGCTTTCGACCCGTGCACGACTCACAAGCCCATCTGCCCGACATTGAGCTGCAACTATTCGCCTGTCTGTTCAATGACGATTTCGCCTTGATCAGCGAAGGCCAATCCATTCCGGATGATTTGGATGAACGCTGCCAGTCCACCGGGCTGGTGCGCCAAATGATTTACGCCGTGATTGGCGAGGTGCTCAACGAGCGGCATCACGTCGGCGACCTGTACTCCCAGAAAGAAGCCCAAGCCATGGTCCATCGCTTGAGCTTCGAAACGGGACACTACAGTCGAGCCTGGGAGATCAGTACCGCACACCTTCCTGAAGGAGCGATGTTCTATCTGGAAGGGTGGGCCAGTGACTCCGTTCCGAGGCAAACCGGCCTTTTGTTTGAGCTGTTCGCGTTGCCGGATTGCTGCGGCATCGGTTGCAAGCTGATCGGCACGCCATGGACGGACGAGAACTTGCTGAACATTGAGGGCAAACGTTATTCAAGCTTGAGACAAGAGCAACTCGATGCAGGCACACCGGAAGTCCTAGTCAACGTACTGTATCTGGCGGCATTGGCGGATGTGCGATTGTTGATCTTCGACCCCGACGCTGCCGTCTTGAATGGACTCGCCATTTTTGATGAATAACGACATGAAGTGTTGTGCTTTAAAGCGACCTACCCTGAGTCAACTTTCTCACTGAATCACTCCTTCACCTCATGTCAGGTTCTGCACTGAATCTGACATGAGGTATTTCCATGGAGCGTTTTTTCACGCCTGTCTGCCTGCTGGGTTTGTTGAGCGCCTGCACCGCGCAAATCCCCAACCCTTTGCCAACCAATCCAGAGATCGGCATTGGTTCCAATCGGGCCCAGCACTCGAGGGGCACAGCCGAAGAAAGCCATCCGGTAGAACTCCGCTATGGCCGCTATACGCTGGTCAGCACCGAGCCCACCACGGAACAACACGATCTTCTTGCCCAAATCATCGACGTGAGTATCCCGTCCAACCTGAATCCATCGGTACAGGAGGCGATGCACTACGTGCTGCAGCGTTCGGGTTATGCGCTTTGCCCTGATACTGCGTCGGTGAAGGTGCTGTTTACCCGCCCCCTGCCAGCGGCCCATTACCGGCTTGGTCCAATCCCTTTGCGCCGCGCGCTACAAGTGCTGGCTGGCCCCGCCTGGCAACTCACGACCGATGAAGTCAGCCGTTCGGTCTGCTTCGAACAGCAGAAAACGGATGCCGGTGTCGCGCCGATCACACCCGTCTTGCCCCATCAATTGGAGGCGCGGCCATGAAAGCCTCAACGTTTCAAACCCTCATTGTCGGCTTACTTTGCCTCGCGGTCGCCGGGCTGAGCGGTGGTTTGTATAACCAGTATCAGCGCGTGGCAGAACTACAGAGCACGAACACGCAATACCGACAAACCCTGGACACCCTGCAACGTGATTCAAACGCCCTCAAGGACGCCCAGGAGAAGCAGCAGTACGCGCTGAAAGACCTGAAGCAGATGGTCGATACTGGTGAGCAACAGGCCAATACCCTCGATCCGATGCTGGATCAGTGGGCGCAAGAGATACAGGAACTGCGCGACGGTGTGGCGGCCAGTGCCACCGTGGCAGACCTGACAGTGCTACGCGCACGTCTTGAACAGGTCGAGCAGCAGTTCCTGGACCTCAAGACCCAGCCATCACCCCCACCGCCGACGCCTTCAGCGCCCAAACCGAAACAGACCGCTCGCCCAAAATCCGTCCCGCTCTCGCCACCGTTCTCGGTATTGGGTGTCGAGTCCCGCAGTGGTGAGCGCTTTTTAGCGGTCGCACCTCCCGGCAGTCGCGCTCTCATGGATGTTCGGCTGCTGCATAGCGGCGAGCAGGTCGGAACTTGGCAACTGAAAGTGCTGGAGCCGAACTCAGCCATCTTCACGGTGGCCGCTCAACCAGATCAGACCGTGCACCTCCCTTGAGAGGCGATCATGAACAGAGCGCTACTGCCCACCGTTGTCTGTCTGGTTTCGTTACTGATCACGAGTGCTGCGAAGGGTAACCCCATCACGGCACAGTCACAGACCCAGGACACCCAGCCCGCTCCGCTGGGACGATCTCACTCTGAACAGGCGGCGAGCTGGGGCCTGACCGAGCAGGAGTGGACGCGCTTCGAACAGATCCAAGCCGGCCCACGCGGTTTCTGGAGCCCGAACCTCGATCCGTTGACCGCACTTGGAGTCGAGGCCCAGACCGACCAAGAGCGCCAGCGCTATGCCCAATTGCAGGTAGCGCTGGAAGCCAAACGCGCCGAACGCGAGTTGGCCTACCAAAACGCTTACACGGCGGCCTGGGCCGAGCTGTTTCCCGGGCTGCTGCCGATCCAGGGCATGGCATCTTCGCCCCCTACCAGCTCAGCGGTCGCGCCGCGCCCAGCCCTGTTTGTGGAGGACCACTGCCCAGCGTGCACCGCCGAAGCGCAGCGTCTGCAAAGCAGTGACACGGCGTTCGATCTCTACCTGGTGGGCAGCCAAGGCGAGGATGAACGCGTCCGTCGTTGGGCTCGGCAAACAAACATCGCTCCGGCCAAGGTGCAACGCCGGCAAATCACCTTGAACCATGACCGTGGTCGCTGGTTCAGCCTGGGTGCCCCAGGACCATTGCCCGCCACATTCCAACAGGTGAATGGACAATGGCAACGCCTCGACTGAGTGGTATTGCGCTCCTGCTGACGATGCTCGCCGTCCAGGCTGACGAACTTCCGCCTCCGGCCTACCAACTGGCGGCGCATGACGCCGATATCCCTTCTACGGTGCTGTTCGCGATTGCTCTGCAGGAGAGTGGTACCCGCGTCCGTGGTCGACTGCTGCCCTGGCCTTGGACGCTGAATATTGCCGGTAGCCCTTACCGCTTCGCCACTCGCCAGGCCGCCTGTCACGCCTTGCTTCAGGCGCTCACCCGGCATGACGCCAAGCGGGTCGATGTCGGTCTTGGGCAAACCAACCTGGGTTACCACGGGCAACGTTTTTCCAGCCCCTGCGAAGCCCTCGATCCCTACCGCAATCTCGCCGTGACCGCCGCGCTGCTGCAGGAGCATCACGTCGCCACCGGTGATTGGGTCTTGGCTGCCGGGCGCTATCACCGTCCGGCAGGAGGCGCGCCGGCCGCGCGTTACCGCGCCGGCTTTTCCCGGCAACTCGAACGGTTGCTGGTTTCCTTCGAACAAGGCACACCACCATGAAGCGAATATCCCTTACCTGCTATCTCATCCTGCTCTTGGCACCTTTCGCCCAGCCGGAACTGACCGTAGCCGGGGATCAGCCTAGCGACTTCACTCGGCCCCATTTTCAAGTTTCCAGGCCGCTAATAAACAACAAGACCCAGTCTGATCGAGCCATGCATGCGGACCTGTCCACGTTTGCCGATGAAACCTGGATACTGCCCGTCCGTAGCACCCACTTGAGCCCCGGCCAGATCACGCACCGCGCCTTGAACATGCCGGGCTTGCGGCCATTTTTCCTGGTCGGTGACGATCCTCACTCGCTGGTTTGGTTGCGTCAACGCGCGACTGAACTGCAGGAAATGGGCGCGGCCGGTCTAGCGGTTGAAGTAACCAATACCGAAGCTTTGGCCCGAATTCGAGCAGCCGCTCCGGGCATCACCATCCTGCCGGTCAATGGCAACGACATCGCCACCCGCCTGCAGATCGAGCACTACCCCGTCTTGATCACCGCCACCTCACTGGAACAGTGAGTCCAGGTCATGGACGAGCATGCGATGGAGTCCAAGCTCCGGCCAGCGGTGGAGCTGTACACCGTAGCGATCTGCATCGCCGCCGCGGTGTTGTGCGTGTACTCGCCCTGGGCTGTGGCCCTGTCACCCGAGATCGGTCTGGTTGCAGCGCTGGCCTATGCCCTGTTCGGCCTGATCCGGCTGCGACAAGCCTGGGAGGTGCTGCGCTATCGGCGCAATATCCGTCGGCTGCCCCGCTACGAGCTGACCAGTCGGCAGATTCCGGTCAGCCGCAAGCGTCTGTTCATGGGTCGCGGCTTTCGCTGGACCCGTCTACACACCCAGCGCTTGGTCGAGGCCCAGGATCCGGCGGTCGCCCACTATGTCGACCAACCGACCAGCTACCGTCTGGCCCGTGGACTCGAACGGCGCCTGGAGCATGCACCGTTTCCACTCTCGATACTGGTCCGTGTCACCGCCTGGGACAGTGCGTTCAATCCGTTGCGCCCTTTGCCCCCGGTAGGTGGCTCGCCACTATTGCATGGGGTCGAGCCCGATGAAACGGAAGTCAGTCTGCCGCTGGGCGAACGGGTCGGACACACCCTGGTGCTGGGCACTACCCGTGTCGGCAAGACGCGACTCGCCGAGGTGTACATCACCCAGGACATTCACCGCGTCGAACATGAAGTGGTGATCGTCTTCGATCCGAAGGGTGATGCCGACCTGCTCAAACGCATGTACGTCGAAGCCAAGCGAGCCGGGCGGGAGAAGGAGTTCTATGTCTTCCATCTGGGCTGGCCGGAGATCTCCGCCCGCTACAACGCCGTAGGGCGTTTCGGGCGTATCTCGGAAGTGGCGTCGCGCATCGCCGGGCAGCTCAGCGGTGAAGGCAACTCCGCGGCCTTCCGTGAGTTCGCCTGGCGTTTCGTCAACATCATCGCCCGGGCTTTGATCGAGTTGGGCCGGCGTCCGGACTACCTGCAGATCCAGCGACATGTAGTCAATATCGACGCGCTGTTCATCGAATACGCCCAGCAGTTTTTCGCCAAGACCGATCCGAAAGCCTGGGAAGTGATCGTCCAACTGGAAAGCAAACTCACTGAGAAGAACATTCCGCGGCATATGGTGGGACGCGAAAAACGGGTGGTGGCCATCGAGCAGTACCTGGCGCTGAAACGGGTATTCGATCCGGTGCTGGATGGACTGCGCTCGGCAGTGCGTTACGACCGAACCTACTTCGACAAAATCGTCGCCTCGCTGCTGCCATTGCTGGAGAAACTCACCACCGGCAAGACCGCCCAGTTACTGGCCCCTAACTACACCGATCTGGATGACCCGCGGCCGATCTTCGACTGGATGCAGATCATCCGAAAACGCGGCATCGTCTATGTCGGCCTGGATGCACTGACCGACGCCGAGGTGGCCGCCGCCGTGGGCAACTCCATGTTCGCCGACTTGGTCTCGGTCGCGGGGCACATCTACAAACATGGCATTGACCATGGCCTGCCCGCATCGGGCAGCAGCAGTGACAAGCTGCCGATCAACCTGCACGCCGATGAGTTCAACGAGTTGATGGGTGATGAATTCATCCCGCTGATCAACAAGGGGGGCGGCGCCGGTATCCAGGTAACCGCCTACACCCAGACCCTCAGCGATATCGAAGCGCGCATTGGCAATCGCGCCAAGGCCGGCCAGGTCATCGGCAACTTCAATACCCTGCAGATGCTCCGTGTGCGCGAAACCGCCACTGCGGAGCTGCTCACCCAGCAGTTGCCCAAGGTCAACGTGCTGACCAGGACCCTGGTGTCGGGTGCCACCGACACCTCCGATCCTGAGGCCAATACGGACTTCACCTCGTCCTCACAGGACCGCGTCAGCAGCACCAGTGTGCCGCTGATCGAGCCTGCGCACATCGTCAGTTTGCCCAAGGGGCAAATGTTCTCCTTCCAGACCGGTGGTCAGCTCTGGAAAGTCCGCATGCCCTTACCAAAGCCCTCGAAGGACGACGCCATGCCCAAGGATCTGCAGGAACTCACCCAGCGAATGCGAGCGACCTACAACAAGCAGGCGGGCCAATGGTGGACTGCCAGTGGGGGCGGCCCAACCACAAACTTCGATTGGGATCAGGTGGGGTAGTCCGCACCCGCGGTAGGTTTCGATTCGACAGAAAAAGATCCAGAATGCGTCGTGTCGACGCCAACATTGCAACGCGCAATGGAGTGAACGATGGCGACCTCCATACAGAATACGCCGCCACAGCCGATCCAACACCCAGGACTGATTGTCTCAACGATCACCCTGGTGTTACGTATCATTGGCTTGCTGATTGCCTCGCTGATGTTCTCGATCCTGATGGAGTTTGCAGGCTTGCTACTATTCTGGGGCGATCAAGGTTGGCGACACAGCCAGGCCATGCTAACCAGTGAGTTAGGTTGGCTCAGCGAACACTTCAAATCCTCATTACTCATCCAACATCCCGGGCAAACGATTGTCCAGGCGCTGGATTTTCTCAATCAGTGGTCGTTGGTCAACACTGGTTTTGCTGGTTTTGCCCAGCAAGCGCGTGTGTCGAGCAATGACAACAGTTTCTGGGGCTGGATCAACTCGCTCTACGTGAGCATCGAGGATTTTGTGTTGGCAGCGGTGTATGTCAGCTTCACCTTCGTCGTGCGCCTGACCATTCTGGTTTTGTCGACACCCTTGTTTCTGATGGCCGTGCTAACGGGTTTGGTCGATGGTTTGATGCGCCGCGATCTACGGAAATTTGGAGCAGGACGAGAGAGCAGCTTTGTCTATCATCGCGCTAAACGAGCAGTGATACCCCTGTTGATTGTACCCTGGGTCATCTACCTGTCCCTGCCTTTTTCAGTCAATCCAATGGCCATTTTTTTGCCCTGTTCAGCAATGGCGTTGATAACAACGGCTATCACAGCAACGACGTTCAAAAAATACATCTAATGTTCTGTGTCAGATAAATCGCTCTCTTTAGCTCAATCCATGCTCAGCTCACCATTAACAGGAACAAAGAGACTAAATAAATCCGCTGAGTTACTCCCACCAACCTTAGCTAAAAACCAATGATCCTCGCACTATTGTAGGTGCTCGCCTATCTGACCAAGTGACTGCAACAATACTATTAATTTTTATCAACCAATTTGGAAGCTTATTTTGTAGATAACCAGGGTGCCCACGCACCTATTACCTAGACCAAAGTAATTAGCTTGGATTTTTTAGCATTCTAGAATCATCATCTTGACCACGAGCATGAATTAATGCCATAGTTTTCTGAAAGTGCGATACAGTTATTGGCACAGAATCGCCTACTAAATTGAAGGCTTTTTTGAGTATTAGTAATAATTTGGGTGAGGTCATGGAGGTACCGTGAGGAATCAGAGCCGAAGAATTGAAATCTATCTTAAAGACGGATTCTTTGTTGATGTCATCAAGGCGCGAGATATTGGGACTGTTTTAAGGGCTCTTGAAGGACGTACGAAGCCTTCAGAGGTCAAGTTCGAAATAGGAGGCGAGCTCTTGGAGGGGGAGTACTTAGAAGTTACTTCCTTTGCAATCGTGCCTCTGGATGAAAGGCGTCAACAATTCTTCAATGAGGGTCAAATTCTTTTGCTTCACAAAGGAATTAATCTTTTTTGATTTTTTGTTAGTGCTTTTCATCCTCCATAAATCCTTGCAAAGATCTCTAAAGCTAAAGCGCACGTGCCGTTCGGCTTTTTATATAAATAAACACAAAGCATTCAATATTAACCGCCCGGAGTAATTATGCCTATTTTCAAATACTACAGACCTAATGCTTACTTTGAAAAAGCCGTTCGCTATAACGAGATCTACTTTGCTGCCAATCATGAACTGAACGATCCCAATGATCTCAAGGCATCATATTATTTTGAGGACGACATAGAACTTTGGAAATATCTTCTCTCGTCTGAACCAATTAGTCCCGCATGGAATATTCTTCTTCATCTGTCATGCAACGATGAAGAACTGATACTAAGACTGAATGAAATTTTTAAAGACGTGAAGATTGACTCTTTGACTGGATCGGTACGCGAAGCGGTCAAAATTAAGGAGGTTGAGTTACTCGAATTGTTTGAGCGTTCAATTATCGAGCACTCAGCACCTCCTGACTCCGGCGTAGCAGAAAGCGCATCAAAAAAAGACCGCGCCAGATTGTGTATTCTTATATTGACCGAACTTATAGCTCGGGCAATCAATCATCAATTCTATAGTGTTTCGTTCTCAAAAAACGCCCTCGATTCGATGATGTGGGCTCATTACGCTGATGGATTCAAAGGTTGCGTGGTGATATATGGCGGCCTAGACGGGCCTGAAATCAAACTTCGACACCATCTTATGTCCGATACATATGAGGCTTACCCGCTGCGCGAAGTTAAATATATTGACTCGGACAAGCTAATACCTATTCTAGAGTGCGCAACTAAAGGCAAAGCCAAGGTGGAGGAAGCCTTTCTTCAGAAGAACTCATTCTGGAAGTATGAAGGCGAACTGAGAATGTTTACTACCCAAGAGGGAGAAACTCATTATATGGCCGCGAGCGATATTAAGCTTAAAAGTCCTAGACAAAGAATCATGCATCACGGCACGAACTTCATCACAGGGATTATTTTCGGGCCACGAATCGAAGAATCTTATCAGCGCTACATTGAAGCGACTATCGCGGGCAATAGGGAATACGCTGACGAGAAACTCGGGTTCTTCTCATTCAACACCGTATTAGAACCACATGGTAAGGTGAAGGTAAGCGCTGCGACCAAGATCATTGATCGAAATCTTGGCAGGAGAGTTTACCAAGGAGAAGAAATGCAGAAGTTGTTGGCTGATCTCCGTATAACTTAACGCGAGTGTGGTGTTTCAGAAGCGCCACTGAAAAATCACTTGCCCAGCGCTCGTACTGCATGAACGACTGAGGCGAGGATGTCATCGACCCTCTTATGCCACCTGAATAGCTTTTCTGCTTGTAAGTTTTCAGGTAATGCTCAATCGATATTTCTAGATTCTTGAAGCCAATGTGCACTTGTCGCTTGATACATTTCTCGCTCAACGTTGAGAAAAAAACGCTCGACCAAACTCAACCAAGAGACAGAGGTCGGTGTGAAGTCAATGTTGTAGCGTGGAGGTGGCCCCAGAATGCAGCGATTTACATTTCCCGTTTCGTGAAACCCAGTGCAATGCGCGCAAGCATTTAGTGCGCGCAGGCCCCTAATTCAATATAACCACCGCCCCTTCATTTATAACAGACTACTTCACCGAAACTTACGTCCGAAAAACCATAGAGATGAGCGTTACGCAGCATCACCCTCTTTCCAAGATTCGACCCAGTGGGCCATTAATTGCCGAAAATCCGTTGATAACACCATCCAAGACAAAGTCGAGCGCCCGTCCGTATCCTTGATGCATACTCGCAGTATCAAAACCTTGAGCCTGCATTTTATTGAGACTCTCTCCCACCGAATCATGGGCATCCGCAATGCGGAGGTCGTTAGCAACGAAGAGCATAGCAATCCCCGTATTTCTAGCATTCCAGCCTTCTGGATCCTCATCGCACTTGAATGCATCCGATGCCTCTCCCTGCGCGTCCAAGCGCTCTACGATATTCAGCAAGACCTCCAAGAGTTTCAAGCTTGCAAGATTGGCGATCTTTGCTTTGGGAACCCCGGCAACCTGAAGGACTTGCCTAAGAAAACCATTGGGTAGCTTCTGCCAAATCTCATGAATGGATTTACACCTCGCCAAGAAAGCCTGCTGGGTCATGTTTAACGGTGAGACTTGAGCTAGTTTTGCAAGTTGCGGATAGTGCAGCCAGCCATTGTTCTCTACCTCTTCGCGCGAGAAGCCGACTAACTCGACAGGCGACTTCTGAATGCCCAGGATAGCCCCCAACCGGGATAGGCTTTCCCCCAGAGACAGCAACTGGACTAGGAGTCGGTCCGTCTTGGAAACGATGTGTTCTTCGGTGTGGTCGAACTGAGCCACCCTGACAGGATCTAGCGAATAGGTGTGTGCGTGCAATATTTCACGATCTGGCTTGCCTTTATACAACTCCCTCACTGACACCCTGATCATGTTCCGGCCGACTCTACGGCAGTCCGTGAAATGCCATTGGCCTAAATATGACGGACTGCAATACCAGTGACCATATAGATTGACCGGAGTGCTGTCATAAAAGCTGCTCTGCTCATAGCGCTCGAGAAAACAGTCGTCGAGATAAACGCTTGTACCATCTACCATCCCATTGGCGATTTGACGCGTGACAGCTACGGGTACGCCCGGCCAATTTAGCCCTTCTGCAGTCTGCCCTGGGCAGAGCACGCATGAAACCGATTCGACCGTTGCCCAAACTTGCAACAGCAAATCGCCACCGTCTTCCCGAAGATCAACATCGAACCAATCCTCTGGCTCGCCAAAGGTAATAGACTTTTCCCCATGCATCATGGCGCGTAATTGTGGAGAGTCTTGTAGCAGAGACTGATAATAGAACTGTCGAACACCACGTGCTCCTCGTAGCCACAGGTACTTTCGCAGGTATTCGTTAGACATGAACCAACGGATATTTCGGGATGCCTTGTAATGATACTGACCCGAGACCTCGCCCTCAGCAACGGCAAACTCCGGCAGCCCCAAATCGTCGTAAATCATTTTCTGCTGTTCATTACCAATGCAACGCGGGGTGAGACCCAGCGCCATCCAAACCTTCTCAGCGAGGCTGTATGTGTAGAAGGAACTATTACTCCAGGAGGCGACAATGTAGTCATATCCACACACATCAGGATTGAAATCCCGCTGGCTGCCTTTTTCACGCACGTCTGGAACACCGTAAGCTACAACCCCTTGGTCGCTATGGAGAAGAGGTTGCGCTCCCTCTCCAGTGTCAGGAACGACCGCCATCAACATGTGTACCGTCTCGCTGTTCGGCCCGTAATCGGTTTCCGTGAAACTGCTCACTTCTACCTTCAGCATCGGATCCGTGCCAACAGGCTCTAGAAGATCGCGCAACCGCTGCGGCAGTAATTCGGCTGGAATTGGAAACGTTCCTACGTAATCAAACATCATCCCTTCTCCTTGATTATCGCAAACAGCCTATCAGCCCACTCCATGAAAAAGCGACTGATCACGCCTCAGGTTTCTTACGGAACAATTCGATCTTTGATTTGATTCTGCTACCAGCTCCATATGGGACAGCATCATGCCGACTACCGTCTTTCGCTCCTTACTACTCTCGCTGGCTATCGTTCACGGCACCAGCGATGCCACCTCGGCTCATGAGCAGGATCAACTTAGCCTTTTCCAGCGGCAACTCGATACCATCGAACGCCTTGCAACGCAAGCTGAGGCAGCCAGCAGACCTGAGCCCAACGAGCGTTATCGCTTCGACTATCCCCGTCTGATTCAGGACCTCCAACGCATTCGTCAAGGCGTTCAGGGCTATCTATCCCCCTCTCGCGCTCAGCCCCGAGATCCCAGTGAATTAGTCGGCGATTACCGCCTCGACGCGCCGCCCACGGAGCCGTCGCCATGAGCATGACGGACGCGCAGACCGCTGCCTTCCAAAACGCCTCCGGCTTTTCGGCACAGAGCAGTTCGACGTTGTGGCTTTCCCTTGTTCTCGTTCTCGCTTTGCTTTGGTGCACCTGGGTGATGTGGACAGCTTACCGGGGATGGGCCACCGGCAGTGTGCGCTTCGGCGCGTTTGGCGGCAGCACCGCGCGCGTGCTGCTCGCCTTGCTAGTTCTGATGTTCTTCACCCTGTCCTAACACCGGAGATCACCATCATGCTCAAGTGCCTTGCCCCCCTGAAAAACAACCTGCGTGATCGTGCCAGCCAGCGCTTGATCGGCCCTGCTGTTGGTACTTGGTCCAAGCCTGGCTTTTGCCGAACTCCCGACCATGGAAGCCCCTTCGCGCGGTGAAGGATCTGGATTGATCGAGACGATCAAAAACTACGCCTACGACGGCGGCATCCTGCTCGGTCTGCTGATCGCCCTGCTCGCTTTTCTCGGTGTGGCTTGGCATTCCCTGACCGTCTATGCCGACGTGCAAAACCAGCGTAAGACCTGGAAGGATCTCGGCGCGGTGGTCGGTATCGGTGCCCTGTTGGTGGTGATCATCATCTGGTTCCTGACCAAGGCCGCCGCGATTTTGTGAGGTTGGCATGAACGATACTATCGAACGTCTTGCCGACGGCACCTTGGTCTTTCTGCCGGAGCGACTCAATCGCGATCCTGCCGTATTACGCGGTTTGACCAATGATGAGATGTGGGTGGCGCTCGGTGCCGGCGCACTCGTCGGCCTGGTGCTGGGTGTTCCTCTGGCGATCGCCACCGCCTCCATTGCCGTGGCGCCAACCAGCATGATCGCTGGCATGGCACTGGTGTTATTGGCCGGCGGCACGCTACTGCGTCGGGCCAAACGGGCCCGGCCCGAAACCTGGTTGTACCGCAAACTCGAATGGGTACTCGCCAGCCGTTGGCGCCTAGGTCGCGGCAGTTTGATCCTGCACTCCGGCGCCTGGACGGTTCGCCGTTCGCGTCGACTGCGCCCTGCTCTGTCCCGGTGGCAGCCATGAGCCGATTTCGGAACAAGGTGGATGCCCAACAGGCCCATATCTTCAGCCTGCGTCTGGCGGTAATGATCCTGGCCCTGGTTTGTGCCGGACTCTGGTATGGCTGGCGCTCAGCACCGACCGATCTGACCGTGCATGTCCCCCCGGATCTGCGCTCGGGCAGCACGCGCAAGTGGTGGGATATACCCTCAGAGAATGTCTATGCCTTTGCCCTGTACATCTTCGGTCAGCTCAACCGCTGGCCCTCGGATGGCGAGCAGGATTATCGCCGCGCCATCTATGGTTTGCAGTCCTACCTGACACCCTCCTGCAAGGCGTTCCTTGATGGCGACTACGAGTACCGTAAGGCCGCCGGCGAACTGCGCCAGCGGGTGCGTGGCGTCTACGAAATTCTGGGTCGAGGCTACAGCGAAGATCCGGAACTCCGGGTCAAGCAACTCGACCGCGACAGCTGGCTGGTCAAGCTCGACCTCAACGCCGATGAGTATTACGCCGCCGAACCGGTGAAACGGGTGGTGGTGCGTTATCCATTGCGCGTGGTGCGTTTTGATCTGGACCCCGAACGCAATAAGTGGGGGCTGGCACTCGATTGTTATCAGGGCACGCCGCAAAAAATCTCCCTGCCTGGAGGTGCGCCATGAAGCGGATGTCTACCCTGGGACTCACCGTTGCACTGATGTTATGGGGAGCTGTAGCGCAGGCCATCGAGCTGATGCACTGGGAACGCCTCCCCCTCGCGGTCCCGCTGGTGATCAATCAGGAACGAGTGGTCTTTATCGATGAGGCTGTTCGCGTCGGTGTGCCCTCAACCCTGACCGGCAAGCTGCGTGTGCAATCAACCGGCGGCACGCTGTACCTGCGCGCGTCGGAAGCCATTGCACCGACCCGACTGCAGCTGCAATCAGTCACGACGGGCGAGATCATCCTGCTGGATATCGCGGCCACGCCCGGCGATCAACCGCTGGAGCCCGTGCGTATTCTCAAGAATGCTCAGGTGCAAGCTACCGAGGCTGAATCCAACACCGTCCCGGTTCCAGAACGTACACCGATCCCGGTCGCGTTGACGCGCTACGCCGCGCAAAGCCTGTACGCGCCGCTGCGCACCATGGAGTCCCTGCCCGGTGTACGCCGCGTCCCGCTCAAGGTGCGCACCGAACTGCCGACCCTGCTGCCCACCGAAAACGTGTCCAGCACGCCCATCGCCGCCTGGCGACTCGGTGATTACTGGGTGACGGCGGTGAAGTTGCGCAATCGTGGTCCAGAGACTCTGCAACTCGATCCACGTCGGCTTCAGGCTAAGCTGTTCGCCGCGGCCTTCCAGCATGCTTTCCTCGGGCCTGTCGGCGGCGCTGAAGACACCACGATTGCCTACCTCGTCACCCGCGGTGCCGGCCTCGAACACGCCGTGCTGCTTCCGCCCGTAGCGCGAGGTGCTGGCGATGAAGGCTAACGCATTGCTCAAATGGCTGGTACCGGCTGCGCTGCTGGCCGTTGTGTTGATCATCCTAAAAAGCTGGGTCGCGGGTGGCAGCACGCCCTCTCCAGAGAACCCAGTTGATCAGGGCAATATTCAGTTATCCGCCGAGCAAGCTAAGTCGCTCGGCATTGCTGGCGATACGCCTCGCGACACGGTCGCCACCCTGGTCGGCCAGGTGAAGGCCATGCGCAGTGACATGCTCGGTTTGAAGAAACACAATGACTCATTACAGACGGAAAACAACCGCCTTCGCGAGCGGGAAAACAGTGTCGATTCGCGTATCCAGACGGCGCTTGGCAGCGTAACCCAGCAGGTCGACGAAGGCCGCCGCCAAGCCAACGAGGCCCGGTTCAAAGCTGAACAAGACAGTCGTCAGGCTCGCGGTCTGCTGACGCAATTGCAGGACCAGTTGTCGGGGCTGACCGGCAAAGGCAAGGATATGCCAATCGGATTGGGGCTTGAACCAAGCGACAGTGCCCAGTTCGAAGGGCGGCACTCTGCCAATGATGCGCTGCAGTGGATTGAGCCCTCGGATGCTCCGCCCACCGACGCCCGAGGCAAAACCAAGACCTCCTCCGCACTGAATCTGCCTACCGCTTTCAACTCACTGGAAGGCTTGAAAGATAACGCGATTGATCGCAGCCAGAAACAGCTACGTGCAGTCACCAAGGGTGAGCGTGACCTGACGCGATCCGTTGATCGTACCGAAGGCGTGAAGCCGGTCTACACGATCCCCGAAAACGCCACGCTGATGGGCTCGGTCGCCATGACCGCGCTGATCGGCCGAGTCCCGGTGGACGGCACCGTGAATGATCCCTATCCCTTCAAGGTGCTGATCGGCCCCGAGAACCTGACTGCCAACGGCATCGACCTGCCAGACGTCGCGGGTGCCGTGATGAGCGGCACGGCGTCCGGTGACTGGACCCTGTCTTGCGTACGCGGACAGGTCGAGTCAATCACCTTTGTGTTTACCGATGGCACCATCCGCACGGTGCCTCAGCCGAAGGCGGTCGCCAGCCGCACTGCCTCCACCACCCAGAGCTCAAGCAGCGACAAGATCCGTGGTGGACTCGGTTACCTGTCCGATCCGTATGGCATTCCTTGCATTGCCGGCGAGCGCCGCTCGAACGCTCAGCAATACCTCGGCAGCCAGAGCCTGATCACTGCCGCCGGCGCCGGTGTCGCCGCCCTGCTCGGGGATGAGCGGAACAACAGCAGCGTGATCAGTTCAGGCGGCAGTACCCTCGGGGTCACCAGTAGCAGTGGCAACAGCGCGCTGAATTCAATCCTCAGTGGTGGGGTCAGCGACATCCGCGAGTGGGTCAACAAACTCTATGGCGAGGCCTTTGCTGCCGTGTACGTGCCACCGGCCCGCCCAAGTCGCACTACACCTCGACCATGAGATCACCATCGACTACGAGCCCAAGGGCCGGAGTGTTCGCCATGAAAAAGACCATGCTTCTCTGCCTGACCTGGATTAGCTTGCTCTGCTGGGTCCTGACGGGGTGTTCCACCGACAAGGACACGCTTTTGCCCCATGGCGAGCAAACCATGCTGGACATCTGGAACGGTGCCGGTTCGCAAGGCACTCAGCAGCAACTGCTGGATGCTCGGCAGCAGTTACGGCGTCCGCTGGTCCAGGCAGATTTCTCCGCCTCACTCCAAGAACCGTATACGCGCACAGCGACGAACGAGATCCGTAACCTGTTCCCGCGCCTGCCCAATCCCGATCTGGTGCTGTACGTGTATCCGCACCTAAGCGGTACCGAGCAGGCACCGGTCCCGGGCTACTCCACCGTTTTTCCGTTTTACCAACGCGTGCAGTACGCATTGCCGGGTGAACGTCAGGAAGACTTGTAGTGCGTACCGGCGATTCGGGGAACCGAACTCCTGCGTGGAAAGCTTGGCGCAATCCATTGCGCCCTCGCGCGGCCTTGGCTGATGAAGCCGCAATGTACGCGCACAACCCCAGTTTCACCGATCACCTGCCTTGGGTCGAATACCTCGACACCGAACAGTGTTTTCTGCTCGATGACAATCGCTCGGTGGGTGCACTGTTCGAGTTGCTGCCCATCGGCACTGAAGGGCGCGAACCCGATTGGTTGATGGCGGCCCGCGACGCCCTCGAAGATGCCCTGCAGGATAGCTTTGACGAGCTGGATCAAGCGCCTTGGGTAGCGCAGTTTTTCTGCCAGGACGACAACGACTTCACCCCCTACCTGACCCGGTTCACCGACTATATCCAAGATAGGGCACGAGGCACGGTCTTCACCGAGGCATATTTGGAGCTCAGCCGCCATCATCTGAAGGCCATCGCCAAACCCGGTGGCCTGTTCGAAGATAAGGTGGTCACGCGCCTACCCTGGCGTGGCAACAACCGCCGGGTACGCATGGTGGTCTATCGCTGGCTTGAGTCTAACGCTGAGGAGATGGGACTCACCCCGGTGCAATCCCTGCAACAGGCTTGCGAACGTATCCGTGCTTCGTTGCAGGCGTGCGGGGTGCACTCAACGCGAGTCGATGGCCGAGGTCTGTATGCCTGGTTATTGCCCTGGTTCAATCCGGCACCCAGGCTCACTGATGAAGCGCCCGAGGAGTTCTATCGCCGCGTGGCCTATCCGGAGTCGGGCGAAGACGAGTCGCTGGAGCTGCCCTTCGATCATGACTTCGCCGAGCGGCTGTTCTTCAATGAGCCGTGTTCGGATGTCCAACGCGGACTCTGGTACTTCGACGGCCAACCCCATCGCGTCATGGTGGTGGACAAGCTGCGCCGGGCACCGTCGATTGGTCAACTCACCGGAGAAACCCGTAAGGGCGACGCAGTCAATGCCCTGTTCGACCAGTTACCTGAAGGCACGGTGATGAGTCTGACCTTGGTGGTAAAACCGCAGGATGTGCTCGAAGACCAGTTAAACCGATTGGATCGCAAAGCCATCGGTGAAAACCTGGCCTCGACCCAGACCCGTCAGGATGTCGAAGAGGCTCGCGCGATCATCGGCCGCCAGCACAAGCTGTACCGAGGCACACTGGCGTTTTACGTACGCGGTCACGATGAACAGCAATTGCACCAGAGCTCGGTCAGACTTGCCAACGCGCTGTTGGGCGCAGGGCTGCAACCGGTGCGCGAAGGCGATGAAGTCGCCGCCTGCAACAGTTACCTGCGTTGGTTGCCGATGGCTTACAACCCGGCCCGCGACACACGAAACTGGTACACCCGCCTGATGTTTGCCCAGCACCTGGCGAATCTGGTTCCGGTCTGGGGCCGCAGCACCGGCACCGGCCACCCGGGCATCACCCTGTTCAACCGTGGTGGCTCGCTGTTAAGTTTTGATCCTTTGTCCCGTCTAGACCGGGCCATGAACGGCCATCTGCTGTTGTTCGGCCCCACCGGCGCCGGCAAGTCGGCCACCCTGGTCACCCTGCTGATGCAGGTCATGGCCGTGTACCGCCCTCGCTTATTTATCGTCGAAGCCGGCAATTCGTTTGGTTTGCAGGGTGACTACTTCGCGACACAGGGCCTGTCGGTCAACAAGGTCCAATTGAAACCTGGCGCCTCGGTCAGTCTCGCTCCGTTCGCCGAAGCCTGGCGCCTGGTCGAGCAGCCGGATCAGGTGGCGAGTCTGTCGATCGATGAGCTGGACGATGAGTCGGTAGCCAGTCGCGAGGACCAGCGCGATGTTCTCGGCGAACTGGAAATCACTGCCCGTCTGATGATCACCGGCGGCGAGGCCAAAGAAGAAGCGCGCCTGAGTCGAGCCGATCGCAGCTTGATCCGCGAGTGCATTCTCGATGCGGCGCAGACCTGCGTCGCCGCGAGCCGTCAGGTGCTGAGCCGCGACGTGCGCGACGCCTTGCTGCGCGTTGCCTCCGACCCGCACTTGCCGGAGAAACGTCGTGAGCGTGCCCAGGAAATGGGCGAGTCCATCGACCTGTTTTGCCAAGGTTTCGAGGGTGCACTGTTCGATCGCGAGGGTACGCCTTGGCCCGAGAGCGATGTGACCATTGTCGACCTGGCCACTTACGCGCGCGAAGGCTACGAGGCACAGATGTCCATCAGCTACATCAGCTTGATGAACACCGTGAACAACCTCGCCGAGCGCGATCAGTATTTGGGGCGGCCGATCATCATGGTCACCGATGAGGGCCATATCATCACCAAAAACCCGCTGCTGGCGCCCTTTGTGGTCAAGGGCACAAAGATGTGGCGCAAACTTGGCGCCTGGTTCTGGCTCGCCACGCAAAACCTCGCCGACTTTCCCACTGCCGCGCAGACCATGCTCAACATGATCGAATGGTGGATTTGTTTGAACATGCCGCCGGCGGAAATCGAAGAAATTGCTCGCTTCAAGAAGCTTTCGCCGGCACAGAAAGACCTGTTGCTCTCCGCCAGCAAGGAACCGGGTAAATACACCGAAGGAGTCGTGCTGTCGAAGAAGCTCGAAACGCTGTTTCGGGCCGTACCGCCTAGTCTTTATCTCGCCTTGGCCATGACGGAGCCCGAGGAAAAAGCCGAGCGCTGGATCTTAATGCAGAAATACAAATGCTCAGAACTGGAAGCAGTTTATCGCGTTGCCAAAAACATGGACACGAAGCGAGAGCTCAATATGTAACTTTCACCCTATACAGTTTTAACGCCCAGCTATTATAACAACAGAGAACCAGAGCCACCTTATAAATAAATTCCATCTACCAATCATCTAGCTAATCACACTTAAAAACTGAAACCACCTAATAATCAAGCGAAACAAAAAATCAACTTAGATAAGAAATACGCATCATCCTGCCTTATATTCCCACACCAGCAACACAACCGACAAAATTGACACAAGCAAAACAACAAGCAAAAGAAAAACTTTAAGCCACATACATTAAGCCAATACTTTCAAATAAATTATATACCAACACAAACTAGCACCCAACTACCACTTCTGGCTTCGAACTCTCGATTAATTCAAGGCAATTCAGAGATCATTCTGACGATGTTATGGTCTGGATCTACGTTCCCACATGAAGGTTGTTGGACTTGCGCTCTGGAGGCTTTTGACATTAACTCAGTAGAGATACAGAGAAAAGGAAAAATTGCTCACCATGGGCCATCATACTTGCATAAGCCTCAGTCAAATTGTGACCGCGATCAAAGGCCGCGACGATTGGCTGCAGATCCTCCAAGGCTATCGCAATACAGACCGCATGCCTAAGGCTAATGGGAAAGCGCATCAAGAGCTAGCCAAGACAATCCAGACTGAGTCCGCTCGCGGTCGTTCTGGAGCAGCCATTGCTGCGGCACGAGTCGGCACCTTCCTCGATTCTAAAGCATTTCTACGCAATGCCAGACATATTGGTAGTTTCCGTGCTTCAAGGCTCTACTTCCAATCAAATCCACTATCTAAAGTTGTACATTCGCTTTTAACAGACGCCGAAGCCTTAAAAATATCAATATCTGATCGCGAATACTTACAGTCGGTGAAAAACCTTCTAACATTAAGTATTGAAGCCAGCAACCTTCGAACCTCTCTTCTTAGCAAGCTCCGACTTCATCGAAACACCATCCTAAAATCTTGTTTAGTTTACGTTGATCGAAAATTTAGACCTTCAGTCTACGACCAGCAAACGGAAGAAGAAGCTCTGACCGAACACTTTAGCCATCCAAAGCAAATTTCCAGGGAAGAATATGCTGAAGCACTTTCTTTAGTAACAGCCATGCTTCATGCGGTTGTAGGCCTAAGCCAAAGCATGACAATTTCTATAGACGAGACACTGATCCGAAACGGATACTGCGAACACGTGTTACGTAACGCAAACAAACTCATAAAACTTCGCGAGGCGGAGCTACTTCTAGACTGCTTTCCCTATCGCGCAATCACTACTACAGACGGGGTACTTGTTGAAGCATTTGAGGACACGTTCGAACCTTCGGTCAGTCTCGGCTACATACAAATGGAGCAGCAGTTACGCATACGGCACCAAGATGCAGAAGAGGCAACTGAAAAAGTCTTTGGTCTAAGTGATCTCGCGAGAGACTTTTACCGCAAAGTAGGCTCACAGTTCATTTCACGCAAACGAAAACCGATCGACCGATATGTACTGGAAGTTCCATTGGCCCCGCCTTTTCTAAACCTGATCAAAAATCCCAACTGGTACCGAGAGGAGTACATGTATTTGCTCGGAATGGCCAATGACGCTTTTAATACCATCGAATGGGTTGAAAATGCGACGGTAGTCGAGGACATCACCGTCCGCGACCTTATGGTGGTCCAACGACTGTTCTCCCTCTTGGCAAAAGTTTTTTTCCACGCACTCGATCGCTTAGACGACAATGGAAATGCATTAGATATGCGGTCTCGAATACCTGTATACAAAGAGTTAAAACTCCTTGAGACTTTAGCAATCATCTTCAATGATAAAACGAAGGCGAAGCGAGTTCTAAAGCTTTTGAGCTATGACCCTAATCAAAATAAATATTTCGACTTACAATATACACCCCTGCTCAAACTTGGTTCTTATTACTTGTTTCCTATGGGTGTATTTTCTTCGTCAGACTTGGTACGTGGAGTCATGTACAATGCAAACACCAGACTTCTTCCCGTAGATGGTTCCGATCCGATGCAAGATGCTTTGGAGACAGCACTACGGCGGCGGGGCTTTCTAGTTGCCACAAACATCAAACGAAAATCGAACGGGACAGAACTTGAGATAGACATTCTTGCCATGGCTAATGGGCACCTCTTCGTCTTCGAATGCAAGAATGCATTTCACCCCTGCAACATGCACGAACTAAGGGGAAGTTACGACCATATCGTTAAGGCAGGGAAGCAGCTTTCTCGATCAGCTAGTTGGTTTTCCGACCCAATCGAACAGAGACAAATTTTTAGACAACTAGGTTGGCCAACCCACACAACTGACTCAATAGGCACCTGCATTGCAACCGCCAACCGCCTCTTCAACGGTCACCTTGTTGATGGCCATCCGGTTCGACAAGCACACGAAATCCTCAACTTTCTGAATGAAGGTAAACTCCGTACGACAGAGAGAGATTACCGTCTCTGGCTTTCGTCCACTTTCTGCCCCACTGATTTACACGATTATTTGGGTAATGCTGGCTACGTGGCTGACATTTTCGCTTGCATGGAACCAACCATTTATAGCCATAACTTTGGTGAAAAAATTAACCTGCAGCTTCGTTTGTTTGGACTCAATCAGCTCAAGCTACAAACGCTGCTACAAAATCAATACTCTCCCTTTGAATCCATTGAAGAAACAACACCTATGGAAAATGATTAAAGAGGGCTTTTCGCAAGAAATATTAGACCCATACTCTCTTACGCGTCATTGGGCGGCCAACTTCACCTGATCATCCGATTGCAACCTAGAGATTGCATCTCAAGGGGTATCATCACTTGACGTGCGGACGTACAGCAATGCTGTAGCCTCGTCGTCCGATGTTGCGTCAATCTGAATACGCAGAACCTGGTCACACTAAATAGTCGTAATTCAGCACCATTCTCATGGATGCTGCGAGGCACGAAATGGTGACTTAAGGCCTACAGAGCCGCTGCTGAATTCTCAACAAGAATCCGGCCTCAAACGCATCTTGGCAGTCACCGGCAGGGAAGGTTTTGCGGGTTTGCGCCAGTTCCCACCACAGTGGAATCTCACCGGGCGTATCAAGCCAAGCCTGAGCGCATTGCACGCCACGTTCGATCATCGGGGCAAATTCGCTGCCCCAAGGCGTCAGAAGACTTGGGCAACCATCCGCCGCCGGAATTGAAATGTAGTTTTCGTCCATACACACCCTAAATGTCTGATTGATTGTTAGGCGTGGAATCCAGCCATGAAAAGCTTAACGACACCAAATGAACGCTCGATAACAGGCCTGAACACAAAATGGCCTAGATCAATGCCAATGTAGACTATATCCCGTGGATTGAGAGTCCCTCAAGGCGCAATTTGCGCGCATGACTCAAGACTACGAACAGCTTCGTCTGCAGCTGGCGGAAAACATCCGCTTGATGAGACGCGTGAAAAACCTGACCCAAGAGCAACTGGCGCTCATGGCCGAGGTGGATCGCACCTACGTCAGTCAGATCGAACGATGCACGGGCAATCCGTCGCTGTTGGTCCTGTGCAAACTCGCCAATATTCTCGAAATCACCACGGATCAGCTACTTGCAGAACCCGAGACCCTGCGCAGCGCCCTTCACGTCAAATAATAGTCTCACGCCTCACAAAGTCGACACACCCACCTTCATTTTTTCCACTGACAGTCTTTAGTCCGTAACCGAACCTGACCCGGCCTTTTACCTTATTGAGCCTGGATCATGCCTGTTGCCTGCTCGTTAATCACGCCCCCAAAGCTACGGCCCTTGGCGCTGAGCATCCTGCTGGCGTGCGGCCCAAGCATGGCGCTGGATACCGGCAGCATCACCTCCTCCGTGCTTTCGCCAAACTGTCTCGACTACAGGGTCGTCGGCATTTGTTTCTGGCTCCTCTGCACGCCCTTCGGCTGCACAGTCAAAACCTCGACCAAGGTTCGTCATTTCATTCCTGAGCTGGTGGTCTCGAGCTACGCCACCACCGGCAATAACCCCTGGACCGAGATGGCTGCCCTCTCCGCTCCCATCAGCGGTGCGGAAGGTGGCGGCAACCTGATCACCCCGAACACCCACCGCGACAACCTGCCCCGCTTCAAGAACGTCGACGGTATCGGCCACCCCGGTGGCTGGGCCGCCACGCAACTGGCTTCGCATTCCGGCTACGCCTGCACCAGTGCCGCTACCGCACTCATGCCCTACTATCTGAGCATCTTGGACTCGCTGGCCTGGCGCCAGGGCATCCCGGAAAGTGTCTACCCCGAATCGCTCATGCCGGGGATCCGTGAAATTGGTCGTCAGGCCTCAGGAAACATGTGGGGCAGCGTCTATCCCCGGCAGGGCTTTCTGGTCCAGCCCGACGATTTCAAGGCGGCCGCCGTCATGGCGCAACGGGCCGGCGATGTGATGACCCGCAACTGGCAGCCGCATGTGTACTTACCCCTCACGCCCGCCAAACGCGACGGCTACTGGCCGCCTGGCCCGATCATTGAGAACGACGCTTCGACTCACAAATGGCAATTGCTCTCCCCCCAGGTTCAGCCTACGTGCGCCGTCTTCCCCAGCGATCCGGTACAGAGCGCGGATGGAGGATACGCCTGGTCGCTGTGGCGTCCCTATAGCTGCTGCAAGCGTGAGGGACAGACCTTCCTGTTCAGCATCGACTTCGAAGGCGGTGCTTCATGAGCCGGCTTCGCGCGCGACCTTGGTTGGGCACGATGAGTCTGGTGTTCTACGGACTGCTCGCCGTGGCCGCTCATGCCCATGCCGCCGAGGGCGATTACCGCCTGGGCACTCAAGGCGAAGTACTCGACGACCGAGTGATGTACACCATTGGTGGCGGCTCGGCAGTCGGCTCTCCGAGTTCGCTCTACCGACCCAGTGGTCTCGGTGTCGGCGGGTCATGGCGAGCGAACATGATGTGCGGAAACATGAGCCTCACCAACACCCTGCAAAACCAACTGAACGGCGTCACCGAAGGTTTCCAGCAGATCATGGGCAGCATCGTGCAGAACGCGACCCAGGCGGTGATGTCGCTGCCGGCGTTGATCATCCAGCGCGCCAACCCCGGCCTCTATGAATTGTTGAGCAACGGGGTGATGCAGGGGCGTATCGACTTCGATCGTTCCAAACTGACCTGCCAAGCCATGGCCGAGAAGATGGCGGACAAGGTCGGGCAAGCCGGCTGGGGCGCGCTGGCCAAAAATCAGGAGATGCAGGGCAATCTGGCGCAAGCCGGCGGTGATGCGGTGGCTGCGGTGAAAAACACCGAGACCCATAACGGCAACAATGGGGTGTCCTGGGTCGGCGGTTCGAAGGCTGGTGGTGATGGGCAGACGCCCATTCGGGTGACCGCCGACGTAGTGCGCGCGGGCTACAACCTGCTGCATAATCGGTCGGTGGATGACGGTGCGTCGATCAGTAGCAACGACTGCCTGGGTGGGGCTATCTGCCAGACTTGGGCCTCGCCGCAAGAGGAGTCCGAATGGGCCGTTCGCGTGTTGGGCGAGAGCGAAGTCTCGACCTGCGACAGCTGCGAAACCCTGCGTGCAACCGCGGGCAGCGGATTGACGCCGCTGATCCAGGAGGCCTACAGCGAACGTCTCAAGGCCCTGCAAGGGCTGTTGTCCGGTTCACTGTCGCCTACCCCTGACAATCTGGCCAAAGCCTCAAGCCCAATGCTGCCGGTGACCCGTGGCGTGATCGAAGCCCTACGCGACGATCCTGACCAGGATCTGCTCGCGCGACGCCTGGCCAGCGAGACGGCCCTGTCCAGTGTACTCGACAAGGCACTGCTGCTACTGCGCACGCTGCTGGCAGGCAGTCACGAACCGAACATCGCCTCCGCCGAGCCGGCCCAAACCGCCTTGACGAAAAACATCGACGCTCTGGAGCGCGAAATACGCCTGCTGCAGACCGAACTGCAGGTCCGGCAGATGCTGGCCACCAACACCGCCAGCCTGGTGCTCGACCGCCATGCCGGTGGCGCTGATGCTTCGCGGACCGTTGAGCAAGGCGACCCGGAGCCCGGCCGACTCAATGATGCTGACGCCAAACGCAAGTAAGCCATGAAACGCTCACCGCTATTCACTCTGCTTTCAGGTCTGGGGATTGCCGCGGTGATGGTCCTGACCGCCGCACTGGTCGCCTGGATCGGCCGTACTGCGCTGGGTAGTTTCGAGGCATGGCAACAGGCAATCGAATCCGTACGACCTTATCTGCGGTGGTGGCGTGCCCTGCTCTACGGCGCCCTCTTTGCGCTCTGGTGGGATCTGCTTCGGCGCTACCGACATCGACCACAGGATCGGCTGCGCGTGTGGCGCATCGGGGCATTAGGGCTCGTGCTTTTTACCTGCGTCGAACTCACCCGACTGTGAGGTCACCGTCATGCTCATGAGCACCAACAGCTACCTGGAGTTTTACCTCTCCCTGCTGGCCTGGATCATCAACAACGGCCTCTGGAGCGTCCTGTCCGACACTGGATTGTTCGCCGCCCCCTTTGGCGCAATCATTTTGCAAGAATGGTTGTCGGCCCGTCAGCAAGGCGCGGATGAAGGTAACAAGGGACTGCTCTCAGTGCCTCGAATCGAGAACCGGCTCTGGCTGGCCTACATCGTCGTCTTGTTCGGCTGCGCACCGGTCTTTCCGTTGAGCCTCTCATCAATGACGTTCGATGATGTGGCGAGCCAGCGCTGCGGCGTGAGTGTGGCCCAACCGACGGAAACCGCCTGGGGGACGACCTTCAATACTATCGGCGAACGCTCCGCCAACGTGCCGATCTGGTGGTTTCTGGTGCATGCCTTGAGCAAAGGTGTGACCGCGGCGGCCACCGCCTCCATTCCTTGCGCACCGGATATCCGGAAAATGCGCATGGAGATCGACAGTTCGCGCATCGATAGCCAGGTACTGCTGCAGGAAGTCGCCGACTTCACCCGCGACTGCTATGGCTATTCCCGTTCTCGGCTGTTCACCAACCGCCCGCAGTTGGACAAGGCACAAAGTCACGACGCAGCGTGGATTGGTTCAAGCTATTTTCTCGACACGCCCGGCTACTACGACACGGATCGTTCACGCACACCGCGAGTCAGCTGGCCGTATGACGAAAGCCGTGATGTCTCCTTGCCGCAGCTAGAGAACGGCGCGGGCTACCCCACCTGCAAGCAGTGGTGGAGTGATAGCGGTGTTGGGTTGCGCGACCGCTTGATCCAGCAGGTCGATCCCTCGCTGCTGACACAACTGAAAGGTTGGTTGACTAGCCGTTCGAACAACGAGATCGAGGATGCCACCCTGCGTGAGTTGGTCAGCCCGCGCCAGCAATCGATGTCCATGTCGCCCGGACAGGTGTACCAGGACTATGGCTCCAGTGCTCGAGGCGGCTCGATCAATCAGGGGCTCAATAACCTGGCCACCAATACCGGGTTGGCCCTCGGCTCCTTCAGCAACTTCCCGGCGATGAATGCGGTACGCGCTGCCCTGCCCATGGTGCAGGCCTTCCTGATCATGGGCGTCATCGTCAGCCTGCCGCTGATTCTGTTGGTCAGTACCTACCAGTTGAAGACCGTTATGACGGTGACGTTCGCACTGTTCACGTTGCACATGCTGAGTTTCTGGTGGGAGTTAGCCCGCTGGGTCGACTCCAGCATGCTCGACACTTTGTACAACCAAGTTTCGGCTTCCAATCAAGTGCTGTTATCGCTGCCCACATCCGGGTTTATGGATGGGACTGTCACCGCGCAGGTGATCGAGTATGTGATGGGGGCGATGTTCTTGGTGCTGCCTGGACTGTTTTTGGTCGCCATGAGCTGGGCTGGCTACTCAATCGGCAACAGCCTTGAGGGGATGCTAGGTGGTGCAAGCAAAGCCGCGCATGGTGCAGCGGGCAAAGGAACGGATCAGTTGATGGGTGCTACGAAGAAGCTTACCTGACGTTATCAGATGATTTGAAATGACCTATGTAATGGCCATTGTCATCGTAGTTGCCAAGATAGGAGTTAGCCCCAAGGTAGTCAGGACCTGGATTGCCCTCTTCAAAATCCGTGTCGATGACAGCCTTGGACTGCAGAAGGGCAATCACAGCGATCACCACCACAACAGAAGCGACCAGCCAGAAACAGATAAAGAGCAGCCCTCCGATCATTGCCAGTTTGGCAATCAGAAAGCTCCCGCGAACAAGTAATTTACCCGCGGGCAATCCTGCCGTCACCGCACGCTCAGCCACACGGGACTCAAACGCTTTCAAATTGCGATACCCGCGCTTTATCGACATGCCACAGGTATATGCCCAGCGGTGGGCACGTGAATTCTGAACAGGGTTTTGAGTCGGCATGGTCTCGCCCTCTACTGAGCGTTTTCATGGTTGAGACAGGAGTAACAGCCTACTACTGAAAACGGTCCGTGCCTGACCGCTTATCAGTTTGCCCAGCCGAAAAATCTTCACTGGAAGACAGAAGACAAGCCCCGTGAAACAGCGTCTCTACAGTCGTTGACCCATACAAATCGTCCGGCTAAATACAAGGTACGGATCGCTGTTATCGACAGCACCCCGCCCAGGTAGCCAGAACCTTAAAGGCTACGTCACTTCGATGATGGCTCTCCCCAAGTGCGATTAGCGTTCGGTAGCTCGCACGGTGACCGTTTCTACGGTGATGAACGCCTACTGCTCTCTTGAGCGCCTTTCGAGCTCTGCTCGTCAGGAAAATCTTCTTGATTTTCTTCAACCCACTGCGGGGAAATCTTTTCCGGCACGGGACAGGTTTCTTCGCGCTTTCAACGGAGACATACCATGCCCGACTCACTTACACCGGAAACACTGAACAGCCTTCGGTTGCCCATCGTGTTCACCCCTGGCGCGTGGCAACGCGCAGTCCTGCTCAAGCAATCCGATCACGCTGAGAAGCTGCAGGTCGATCGGTTGAGCCACGTATTGCGCGCAGCCTTCGAAGCCCACCTGGCCTATCCACACAAGCCTTACGTGCTGTTCGAGGTAATCCACATTGAACCAACCGATTACTTAGACCACGGCCCGTTGCTGCAATTGAGCCTGAGCCTGCTCCAAGAACCAGATCAGCCTAGCGCCTTGCTGATAGCGCTTGCAGGAGAACACCAGCGCTAAGCGCAATTGACAGTGCCCACCTCCACATTCGGACGCCATGCAAGACCTGCATCGATCCAGCACATCACCCAACCGGGGAACCCTCCCCGACGGGCGCGGCGTTCCTCCGCTTTCTCTCGAGGAAATTGCCATGCGCGATATCTACCAAGACGTGACAGACAAGATCGTTAAAGCTTTGGACCAAGGCGTTACCCCCTGGATCAAACCCTGGTCCTCAAGTGGCTCAGTTGACGTCAGTCATCATCAACCCTTCCCCATCAATGCCATCACGCGTCGTCCCTACTCGGGCATCAATTTACCGTTGCTCTGGGCCGAGGCCAGGTTGCAGGGGTTCACTCAAGATCGGTGGCTGACCTTCAATCAAGCCAAAAAAGCCGGCTGGCACATCCGTAAGGGTGAGCACAGCGCCCTGGCAGTCCTCTACAAGCCGATGGAACGCGAGGAACAGACCGAGTCAGGCCAACCCGTACTCGATGAAAACGGTCAACCCAAGGTCGCTCACTTTGGCATTGTTAGGACACATTTTCTGTTCAACATCGAGCAAACGGAGGGGCTCGAAATGCTCGATGACACCCTGCTCGAGACGGAACAGAGTGATCCCTTCCAGCCCAACAGCGCCGCGGAAAATCTGCTGTTAAGTTCAGGTGCACGCATCGTTCATCGGCCTGCCAACGAAGCCTTTTACCACCCGATCAGAGATATCATCCAACTGCCGACAAAGGCACAATTTCACGATGAAAGCGGGTACTACGCCACGGCACTGCATGAGCTGACGCACTGGACCGGGCATCACGCTCGGTTGCAGCGCGAAGGCGTGACGTCAGCCTGTCCGTTCGGCTCACCAGGCTACGCGTTTGAGGAGTTGATCGCCGAAATGGGTGCTGCTTTTTTATGTGCTTATGCCGGCATTCAGGGAGAGCTGCGGCACGAGGGCTATATCGACTCCTGGCTCAGTCTACTCAAGACAGATAAACGCGCGATCTTTCGGGCCAGTGGCCAGGCCCGTAGCGCCTCGGAATATGTCCTCAATCTGAAGCAGCAACTGAAGCGAGCGGTCTTGGATGACTCACTCTGCTTGAACGATGGAGTTTGATCGTTACCTCACCGCTGTAATCGCATCACAGGGCCCAACGCGAGTTGGGCCTTTTTTTCTGAGCCCAGAAAAACTTCAGGCCGCGGACCACTCACGCAAAGTACAAGAGAGAGACGCACAACCGCAGCCTGTCATTCCGAATCCAGGTTCTGCGCCAGAAAATCCACCAGTTCGAGCGGACTACGGCTATCGATTACCTTGTAGATCAGATCACGCTTACTGCGTGGCAACTTCTTGACCAGGCTCTTCGCCGAGGCTCTGACGGCTTCGTCTGTCCCATGGATACGTGCCGCAAGCAGCAGAACCAGCGTGGCGTCTGTCAGATTCATGGCAAGCCCCGAGAAAATTCGCACCGCAGTGTACCGACTCATGTCTTTTCCATACCAGCCCTCCAACAAAACGATGTCTAGCCGTATCAATATTCCGATTGCCGCACAAAAGGACACGCACCAAAAGGATGGGTAAGGGTTGGAAGGGAATGGGGAGTCAAGGGTAAGAGCCCTATCCGAAAAGGCTAAAAGGCCACTGACCCAGCCACTTGGAGGTCACGATGCTCGGCCTGTTTCGCCACAAAAGGCAGAAGCCCCCTCCGCCACCGACCGTCAACGTCGCCGAAGGTTACCTGTCCATCGAGTCAGCCCATACCCTCTTAGCAGTGGAGCACCGCCGCCAGCTGCTCGATCGCATCTGGCAGTACACCGCCCTCTCCCACGCACAGTTCATCCAGCTCTATTTAAATCCGATCCATCGCTACGCCGAACAGGTCCAGCAACTCCCGGCCAGCGAGACGCACCACCATGCGTATCTCGGTGGCATGCTCGACCATGGCCTGGAGCTGGTCGCTTGCAGTTTGAAACTGCGTCAGTCGTATCTACTTCCCACGGGCGCCGCGCCCGAAGACCAAGCCGCCCAGACCGACGCTTGGTCTGCGGGCATCGCCTATGGGGCCCTGCTGCATGACATCGGCAAGATCGCCGTGGACCTGCAGGTCGAACGCCAAGATGGCGGTGTTTGGCATCCTTGGCAGGGCCCCCTGGATCAGCCCTACCGTTTTCGTTACATCAAGGGTCGTGACTACCACCTGCACGGCGCCGCCGCAGGCCTGCTCTACACCCAAATTCTCGACCGCCCAATCCTCGATTGGCTCAGTGAATTTCCGCCACTATGGGCCAGTCTGCTGTATGTCCTGGCGGGCCAGTACGAACGTGCCGGCGTGCTCGGTGAGTTGGTGATGCAGGCCGACCGTGTTTCCACCGCACAGAACATCGGTGGTAACCCGAGCAAGGCGCTGCAAGCGCCGATTCATTCGCTGCAACATCACTTGATCAGCGGACTGCGTCATCTGGTTCAACACGAGCTAAAACTCAACCAGCCAGGTGCCGCGGGTTGGCTGACCCAGGACGCCCTCTGGCTCGTGAGCAAGACGGTCACGGACAAGCTGCGAGCCTATCTGCTGTCGCAAGCGATTGAGGGCATTCCCTCCTCCAACATTGCGGTGTTCGACGAACTCCAATCGCATGGATTGGTTGAGTCCACACCGGAAGGCAAAGCCATCTGGACTGCGCTAGTAGCACAGGGAGACTGGCAGCAGACCTTTACCTTTCTGCGCCTTCAACCGGCGTTGATCTGGGGGAACGAAGACCGACCCGCGGCTTTCAGCGGAACAGTGAGCGTAGCAGTCGATGACCACCCAACTGACGCTCCGGTATCACCACCAGCGCCCAAGGCAGGCGGAGCAGGATCGCATCAAAGCCAATCGCAGCGAGATCCCATGGCGATGGAAGATGCTGACTACCTCGGAACGCTGCTGGATATGTTCGAAATGGGAGAACCCGAGCCGAGTGAAACGCCGTCAGAAAATGTTCTCGAAGTCTCAAGCCCACTGTCGGATGACCCAGGCCAGGTCTTCCTGAATTGGGTCAAGGAAGGCATCCAGAATCACAAGCTGATCATCAATGACAGCAAGGCCAAAATCCACACGGTATGTGGCGGCGTATTTCTGGTGACGCCTGGTCTCTTCCAACGTTATGTCCAGGAGTTTCCCGGTGTCTCACAGGGTGCCAGTCAAAAGATTGAAGAATGGCGCTGGGTACAGAGGCAGTTCGAGAAACTGAAGATCCACAGAAAGCGAGACAACAGCTTGAATATCTGGACCTGCCAAGTTCAAGGTCCTCGGAGAAAAGCCAAACTCAAAGGTTACCTACTCGAAGATTGCAAGATTTTCTTCGAATTACTGCCCCCAGAAAACCCTCACCTCATACTTGAGGGAAATTGATATCACAAAAATTTTTCGGCGTATTCTGCATAAAATATCACAGGGACGTGCATATCTCCTGAGAATAGCCGCCTTCACACAGTATGTTTTTTATAGTTAATAAAACTCACAAAGCGAGATAGAAACCCCACCATAAAAATCTTGATGGGGCTATATATCTATGCAATAAATATTGCCGACGCCATACTCAGCAGACGGTCTTTATACGCATCTAGCTGAGTGATACCCCAATCATCATACTGGGCAACAAAACGATTTAGATGGAGAGAGGAACGCCCATACATCGCTTTCTTTTCTGCGTACGGGTCGTTCCCTGAATCAGAATTAGGCGCCGGATCTAATAACGTAAGGTTTCCAATACCATTTTTAAACCCCTCCAAATCTTCACACCTATTATCAGCTTGCGCATTCCGGGGATATATATGTTCAATTGAAGTCGCCATAAAATCGTATATCCTATTACCCTCTATGCAGCGTGGCGTTCCTGTAGCCCCCTGCTCAAACCACTCATAATAGCTTTCAATTGTTGCAAGTAAATATTTAATCGGTTTATTACCACTAGACCTTGCCTGATAAGTCAATGAGGACAAACCATCACGAAAATTATTAATGGGCGCACGCTCATTTAAGAGAGCATTAAGATTAGTTCTAAGCGAATCCAAATTATAAGCTAACCCCTCTGTTCTAATCGCGCGCGACTCCGCATAATAGAGACTCTTAAGCGGAGTTACGTGCTCACCACAAATCACCTTAAATCTAAAAAAACCCCGCTCAAGCATCAATACTATATCCCGAAACTCCGTATGCCCCAAGTTGCTTCCCGCTAAAAGCAGAGGAACGCAAAGAGTATGTCCAAGATCAACTACAAGAGTCTTAAGCCTGGCCCTTTCCCACGGTGTAACTGGTCGCTGCTCCGAAAACAACCACTCACCTTCTATAATTTTCCTACATAATAGAACATCATTATAAATACTTCTCATTGCTTTAAGTATTTCAATGGCGTGATCAGCGGTGACTCGACCGTAGTCCACTTCAGGAAAAAAATGTGCAAAGAAATCGTCGGCCAAAGCTGAGTTTCTAGCTCTAGAAAATGCGTGTGATTCATAAATCCAATGTAGGTAATTAAAGGTGACACTTGGCTCATCCGAAAGGATATCGTCCCACATACTCTCCACTTCATCTTGCTCAGCATCAAAATCTTCGAGAAGTTCGAGAACCCTAGCCCTTAGCAAGTCACCATCAGTTAAGGAAACACCTCGGTCATTAATAACCTGAAAGAGCCTATACGCATCTCCTCGACTTTCAGTCACCATATGCAAAACTGAAAAATCCGAGAGTAGAACATTTTGCAGTCTCTCTAAGATATCTAACTTACCCTCAACCAGCTCAGACGTCGCAACTAAGTCAGTCACATAACGTCGTAGCCGCGCAAAGGCCCCGACCAGCTTATTGTGCGAATTCCTTGACGGCCTTAACCCTCCGTTCGCTAGCATTGATCTAAAAAAAGGCTCGTCATTTTTAGATAATGTTAGGACGTTAACGCGTCTAATCTCCCTATTTACCTCCTGCGAGTACTCAATAAAACATCTTTTTAATCGCGACCGTCTCAAATCAATTCGTTCACGATACTCATCACCTGCGACATTTAAAGAGTTATATAAATTCTGGTAGTGCTCACAAAGCGCCGCGGCCAATAAAGTTAGCGTAGTAACTCTCTGCTGTCCATCAACCAACTCAAACTTTGACTCATTCGCCACACCTTGCATTTGCCGTCGAACACTCAGCACACCACCGAAAAAATGCTCTCGCGATCTACCATCTATTTCTCGAATATCAAAACAAGCAGTTAAATCATCAAGAAAGTCAGTAATTGCCTCATCACCCCACGCATACCCGCGCTGATACTTCGGAACAACAAATACTGAGCGACCATCAAATATTGCACCAAACTCTGCATGCGTTGGATTGATCTGCACCTTTTCAACTCCCTTCCTTAGTTTATGAAAAAAAACACTAAAATTCTTGCAATATACTTCCTAGCTTAGCGGACTACTCGACACCATCTAGAACAACTTACGATTTAGCAAGGACCGCCACAACAATCTAAAGATCAAAAAGAAAACTGAGTGCCACCCGATTTATCGGTTGAGCCAAAGTGGCTATCCAGTTTACAGCCCGACGAAAGTATTAGAGCTAAATTTGATTTTCGTTCCCCAGCGCCAGATCAAGCGCATAAGAAGGAATTGACAGCGTTTCCACCTGCACACCAAATCCCTTTTCTATCATCAGATCAACAATGGAACATCCATCGACCAGAATGATGGGAACAGCACCTCTCTTAATGGATGCAGCAACAGCTCCTTCAGAAAATGATGCCGTGGTGAAAAAAATACCCTGCTCGAAATCGCCCTGCGCAGCGCCTCGAAATTTATCTATTTCCGGCCTTTGAATATTTCCTCTCGTCCAACGCTTGCACTGAAATGCAACATTCAGATTTGCAAGACCGACCTTGAGCTTACCATACCCGTCAATCCCGCCATCACCGGAGACCTTCGTCACTTTAGTATCGTGAAATCCGTACACATCTAATAGTCGCTTAGCAAAAAGCTCAAAACCAGCTGGCGACATGCGCTTGAGGTCTCCTAAAATCTTTCTTTTCAGCTCTGATACGTATTTTGAATGTAAGCTTTGTAGCTCAAGAAGGCTCAAAGCGTGAGGCTGTTTTACCGACACCTGCCTCTCAATGGACGTTGTGATACGATGCTTAGGTGGTTGCTGGATAATTTTATTTAATGGCTCGTAGCGGCTTTCTCCCACAAGTCTAAAGTGCTTAGTTGGAGCAGCGCTTGGGAAGTCTAGCCCCTCGCAGTGGCGGCGAATTTGACTTCTAACTACCTGTCCTGGATTGTCAGCATGGAACTCGTAGAGTCTAGCTTCAATGATCGCACGGTAGGCTTCATCGGCGCTCATTGGAGAATTATGAGAGCTCATAACTTGTTTTATCGCTTCAGTAATGGTCATACACGAGACTCAAGCATACGCACACTGTAGTGCGAGGATATTTATTTGCTAAGGGGCGCCAAATAGTGCTCCTGACCATGCTCACGATTCGAAGCTACTATTTTGCCACCAGCATGTCCAGAGCATCCCGACGCCAACTCGGTTGACAATGCCTGCTCGCGAGGCGTACTCAAGCACCAAGCATCACTCGCCATCACTCGCTATCACTCAGAAACTATTCAATTAACCCCATGCACCTGCGCGCGACTCATGCAAGCACCTTGAAATTCTCTGTCGCGGAAATATCCAGTGGCCGGTGATCTTTCATTCGATCATAAGGCCCTCGAAGCGCTTGGTACGCTCCCATGCACCGACATATGAAATGGCGTTTGGTAAAAACAACCTGAACCAAAAAGGGGCAAGCGCCAAGCAGGAATGTACCGGTCGAATCGTCGAAGAGTTGGTGGCGTTCAAAGAGTTTGAGTACCAACGATCTACGCCAGCGCTAACCGCGACCATTGCTTCATTCGGGAATAACAACTGGATCAAACTCATAAATTACACTCCCTCTTCCAACCGCTCGAAACGCGCCTACTCCCTTGATCGAGAAGGGATTGGCAAGGAGTGTAGGAACCATTCGCGCAGGATCGCTTACATTGGCAATGTATAGAATCCGGTAACGATGCTCCCTGTCAGCACGGTAGCGTTGCGCGGCAAAGATTTCGGTAGGCCCCAGCTCAAACCTCAGCGGGTTTCCAGTACTAGCTTTAACCTCGTAGTAGTACGTGCGGCTCCTAGTAGCGACAATGAAGTCGTACCCCAAACTGTCCGAACCGCCGCTAGTGTTTAGTACCGCATCGCGATAGCGGGATACCCATATACTTTCATCTACTGACTCGAGTTTGTGCCGGCGGCGTAGCCATTCCCGGGCCCAAAGTTCTCCCATTAAACCAACCGCGAGTTTCTGCTCATCAGACATGCGCGTCTCGGGTATCTTGGGCAGACCCATGTTTCCACCGCCACCTCCCGTTGTTCCGCCCGACCTATAAAAATCCATCGTTTGCAGCGTCGCCTCTTTCGATGAAACGCGATTCAGCGCTGGAGCTTGGGCCACAGCCGCAACGACTGCGGCAGCGATGTCGATATACCCATCCGAGATCGCTGACATGGTCACGCCATCAAACTCAACCTGCACACGCCGATGCTGCTGTTCGAGCCGAATATTCTTCGCCCGTTCTTCGTTGCTGGCTATGCTATCCACGGACAGCCCCCAATAAGCTAAATCCGTACTAGCGACTTTTCCCATAGGCCAGATACCGCCCAGGGATAACCAGTGCACGATCTGATCGTCGTCGAGTAAGCGAAAGTCCAGCCAACCACTGTCTCGCGCGTGCGCTATGCAGCTGTCGCGCGCTTTGTCTGGACTGCTCCAAACATCTCGCACCAGAGGTGTCGAAACTAATCCGAAAGCACGAACCCACGCTGATAAAATCGGCGCGTACTTGATCAAAAAACTGCGTAAATTTTCTCCGTTGGAGCTCCTACATTCATTTAGTGTAAGGCTCAATGGCATATCCGGAGCATCAACAGGTAACTCTCCATCAATCCAACTAGCTATTTGTGCATTCATTACCTCTGCGGGTAGCTCGTCATACGTTGTGAACCACGTCGGCTGTGGCGCAATGGCAAGTATCCCTTCCCTCGCTGCAACATATGCTCCCAGCGTCTCTTTCCTGTCGAATGTTCTGGCGGCGCGCTCTCGCAGACGCTCAACGGCGCTAGACTGTTGCAAGCGCAAATGACGCGTCCAGACGTCACGATGCCTATGCTCGTTACTGACGAGTTTGTAACGGTTTCCAAGGCTAGAAATGGCTGTATTGAGTTGGCAGATCGGAAGCAAGAATTCCGCCTTCAGATCAGACAAATCGGCTAGATGAATCATTCGCGCCTCAAGGCTCGCTAGTGGCATCCCAAGTTCGAGGGCCAACGCTTCAAATACTGTGCGCAAGTCCTCATCCTGGGGCTCACTCTGTGTCGAAAGTTCCTGCAAACGCGCCGTAGTTAGCGCCGATCCTTTGCAAGCAGAAAGCGGGATCGCAAGATCGAGCATTCCGATCAGGTCACCACTTGCCAGGAGGCGCGTTTGACGGATTAAATCCGGTTCTACACCTAGAACAGTCGCCAAAATTGAGTCATTGGGTGCTTCTTGGCCCTCATCCCGCAACGCCACTGCGAGACGCAACAAAGCTGCATCAAGGCCGTGCGCCAAATCGCGCGCCCCCAGAGCAAGCGCCAACTGCGCCGACGCTCCCGCAATATGCTCTAATGTCAAAGTCCCCTGCTCAACTTGGATTATCAGTACGGGTCCAGCGGCTCGATTGAGAACAAGTGAACCACGCAGTGACAAAGGCATGGCTACCCATCCGTTACCATGTGCGATTTGAATCCTCTGCCCGCTAACCACCTCCAACGACAGCGCCGTGCGTCGAATCCGCCCAAGCGTTCTTTGTGTTGACTGCATGAACACACTGCTCTTGTGTTCGGCAACACAGACAAGAAATTCTACGAACCATGGCCCAATGATTTCGCTCAGAAGGCGACTTGGGGTACTGTCATCAAACTTGGTGCCATCGACGTAGACTTCGGCGGGCTCGTCAGAAATACGCCGAAATCTTCCCGGCACACTGGCGTTCACCCAACCCCATGCAGCCGCGGTGTCCCCAGGCACGAAATCGAAAATAGGCTCTTCTACCTCCTCCAGCAGCTGCTTTTTTACACCATCATGCTCATCATCGAAGTAAGGCACGATGTGTTCTTCGTTCGTCCTGGTGAAGACTCGAATTTCGTTGCCTGCTAACACCGGTACAGAAGTGCCCGCCTCAGGCGTACCTTTCTTGCGCGCGTTGATCCATAGATGTCTAAACCACTCCTGGAATCGTCGTACGTCCCGAATATCTGAGATCCCCCCGGACACTGATTCGATAAGTACGAGCAATGCTCGCCCAGCGTGCAGCTCATTATTGAACACCCCTAATTTCGCCTGACGTTGAAGCCATTCGAGCGATAGGGAGTCAATCTCCGCCGCCACTTGATGCGCCACGAACTCTACGAAGCGTGGAGGTCGTTCCTCCTCGCTGTTGAAGTACCATGCAGCTGACGGCTTAACAAACCGTAACTTACCTCCCGGCCCGAATCACCGGTAACCACTCAGCACCAGTCAGAAAAGCGTAAAGCGGCGTCGATATGCGATGTGTCTCTACTACGCCGGTGTCCGCCCGTACGGCACGGAAGCTAAGGTGTTCTTCACCAAACGCTTGCATAGCAATTGCAATCTGAACGGCATAGTCCCTCCGGACTTCGGCTGGGAAAAACTCACATTCACTCTGACCAGGAATACGCCAAGGCCGCAGTTCTGCCCGGTATTGGCGCGAGAAATACATTCGGGAGCAGTCCTGCGTTATTTGCGCCAGCCAGTGGGAGCGCAACGCTTCGGTAAATCTGGACAACTCGCGCGTAACGATTACTGGTAAACCAGCGGGATAGCCAATGGGTCCTGAGGTGATGGTCTCACCGCCAATGGGTCGCAGGCAATCAACCACTCCGCTGGCTTTGAGAAACCGAACCCAATCGGATTGAGCCCCATAACGAATTGGCCATGCAACGAATTCAAGTAGCAGACGCGCCATGGAAACCTTCATGTCGTCAGAATCATCGGCAGTGATCTGCAACAACGCTTGCAACTTGCTGCCATTCGGCACATCCCACCCAGCGCCGAACATTGCTGTTTTGGCGTCAACCCAGCCGTTAGCTGTAGGCACAAAGAAATCAGCCGAGCGCGTTTCCTTGTCTGAAAGTGACCGGCCACTGCTCCATAACCGAAAGGCCCATTCGAGCGCCTGTTCACGTGCTCGGTCGGGACCGGATGAGCGAGTCACTCCAGCAAGTGTACGAAGTACGTCGCGGGTGTCGTACTCCCGGACCAGCTTGCCGGCGATGAGGAATGAGCGACCAGACCGATAGCCGCCATCATCCTTCAACCAGGGTATATCCCGGCTCAACAATGCGAACCCTTTACGCAACGTTGCGGGGAGTTGCTCTAAGGGCAAGGATCGCTTACTAGCGTCATCGTCGACATCAGCATCGACCGCCAGCACCGGCGCGAAATAGACATCCGCTGCCCTCCGACTACGGCCGGAACTATTGCTCACAGGCAGTTCACTGCTAATTAAGTCGCCACTTACGCTGAGCAGAAACTTCTTACCGTAAAGTTTCGGAGCATGCCCCGCCATTACTGTAGACACTTCATCATAGAAGTCGGCCCACCACTCCGGAGTAGCGGTCTGCTCATGCATTTTAACCGCAATGGTCTCGACCCAGTGTGCGACAACAGTGGCGGGCGGTTTGAAGTCTACATGTCTAAGTCGTACATAAAACTGATCCAGTGCTGCTCTCTGAGCCACCGTAAGTGAATCGACTAAAACCCGCCCGCCACCGATCTCGCAAACAGACTTGGTGGATAGGCATGCGTTGCGCGGAGCTACCCAAGAATAGGTATCCTTGGGCGATGCCCAAGAAATCGTGTCGTCTTGCCCACGTACAGGGAGAAACTCTCGATTGAGAATGCCTTGACCGTCGTCGCCCATGCCGTCCTTCAACACAGTTTGATACGCTTCGTCCCAGCACAAAAGACTTACGACCGCACTTGGCGCCTGGGACCATCCACTCCTGACCAAAAAGTCTATTAGTTGGCAACTCAACCAGGCGGACGACCGCATAAAGAGATCGTTTAGACCAATCGACAGATCGACAGATCGACGATCCATTTTCGTGTAAAAGTTGGCGTTGATATACCCGGCGAACGGTGCTTTGCCTTCCGATCCGAGCGGCAGAAAGCAATACAGTCTTCCTGACTCCAAGGGCGTACCTAGCGGGACGGCTATACTGATCCGAGCGGTACCATCCCAGTCCCTCCAACTCTCTGGTATCTCGCTTTTCTCAAGACTAGCTTGCAACGCCTGACCGAACAGCGTGTCATCGATGTCCCAATGAGCCGCGACAAACTCCCTTTTGCCGAGGCGCAGCTGAGCCACAGTAATTGGGGAGTTCCCCTTATGAGCCTTAGGATCTAGTGTCCAAGTCGCCTCCACTGACCGCTCCAACACAAAAGGCTCGTCCATTCCAGAATCGAGAGAAATACGTCCGACCCGATCCAGAAACAGGTTAAGCGGTGTAGTAAGGCTCATCAGCACTTCAAGCTGTGTTCGCACGGTTTGGAGTGCCTCTGGTGATTTCAGAGGTAAGCGGACAACGGTGGCAAAGCCAGCTTCGGCAAATCGCGTGACGTTGACACCAGGTTCAGTGGGAACAGGTACATGCCAGCAAGGCAGGTTACTTGCCATCTCTTGAGCGACTTCGTCCGATTGGACATCCACGTGAGCACGCAGGTCATCGATTGTTGCGAAGCGGAAGCAAAATCCATCGAAGGTGCTGCTTCCACCTTCGCCTTGAACTGAATAGATTTCAGGCCAACTACAAATCTGCAAAACACTTCGAAACCCGAGTCCTTTATTGCCAATTCCCACATTGACCGGTTTGCTACTCAGAGCAATGTTGGTGATCGCCTTTAAGTTTTTACTGGCGAAGCCTGCGCCGCGATTCGCAACGTAAAGGCATCCTTGGCCTTCCGTGGCGTCCAGCACTATGGCGATCTCACCATCTGTGCGTGATGGCGCGTGCGCGTCATGGGCGTTCTGGATAAGCTCAACTAAAAAACGGTTACCGTAGTCGTCCGAGACAAACTGTGACATGTTCCGAACGCTCTGATACAGGCTAGGATCGCTGCGTGCATTCAGGTAGTTCGAGATACGTTGATGCATTAGCTTAGCGATTGACTTCGCAGGAGAGAATTCCTGATCGTCAGCGGGCACTTCAAGTCCTAAAGCCATACAGCACGTTCCTCCTTGTCTTTTGCACCGCACAACGGTCTATTGAACCGTACCCACTTTCCATTCTCAGCCCATCGAGTATCGCATACGCTGCACCTGAACAATGGCCGCTCACGATATTTGAAGACGCGCGCTCGTATTTCTTCCCAAGCCTTGCAGACGCCGGAGTTCCTATTTGGAGCATCTTTGGTTGAACAGTGCGGACAATGAGCCGTCCACAGAAAATCTCAGCACTCCGGTTAGCCGTAGTATTCTTGTCAATATTGCGCGAACGCTGTGGATATCTGGATCAGTTTCAAGTCAGTAGATTTAAACTCGATCTTGCACTTCAACGCGTGAACCAACTGCAAGGCTTTCATGCCTACAAACGAACAACAACCGAACGGCAGGATAAACCAAGACCTTGAATCAATGGCGCATTGGCCCTGCACCAACAAATAGGACTGGTGCGGCGACACCACTAACATTTGGGCTCAGAGAAAATGGCATCACCAATGCTGCTACTCAGGACCTAAGCGCCACATGATCGGAAAAGCCGAACGCCGAACTGTTTATCAAGACTCTGAGTATTGATTATTAGCCACACAAGAAAATTGAGAGACTGCTATTTCATTCGAGCACGATAGACGGCGCATTGTTATTAGCTCCGACGCATACTCTTCAAATTTTAATCCAGATGTTAGCTAAAATTTAAAAAACTCATCTAACCTGGATGTACCGAATTGCTAGTTACTCAGACAGCGCTTAAATACTGAATACGAATGTAAGAAACACTCTAGAGGAAGATAACGTACGTGCTCACGCCCCAGCAAGCCACACCCATCATATATCTCTCTAATATTTTAGCTTACCATTGTACGCAGCGCATTCAAACTAGATGACTCCAGACAAACTGGCGCCCTGTAGAATTAGCGAGAATACTTACTAGAAAGGTTCACCTTGCTAGACGCTAGCTCTGTCAACGCCTGGACCCTTAACCCCTTAATATTTTTAACATCAACGTCGTAATTCAAAACAACCTCATTCTTGAGACGTGCAGCCTCGCCTGTATTTTGCTCTTTTTCTGCAAAATATAGTCGTTTCCGAATTTCGATTGCAGCTTGATGGTAGTTATCCAATGCCTTGGCTGCATTGTCCTCACCTTGTGCCTCAAGCAAAAAAATTCCTCGCTTAATAGATCTATGCTCTAAAAGAACCGTGTCAGACGCATTATTCACCTGTACAGAAATATCAGAGACTATAGAAACAAGCTGCAAATCGTCCCGAAATTTTTTGTAGCTTAACGAATGATAGAGGCCAAACGCATCAGAGAAACTAAAAAAACACTCCATCACGTCATACAAAGCCTCAACCTCTCGCTCAATGAGCTTTTCATTGAGAACTTGTGACGCATGCCTTTTAAAAAATATATAGCTCAACCCCGCGGCAATTGCCGGCACCACGACGGAGCAAATAAGAGTTACATAATCAAACCAGTCATGATCGGTCGCCATCTCGGTTATTTGTTTCATTTCTTCAAAAGTCATACCCCCTCCCAAAAAAAATATTAAAACCATTAAATACCTAAACAGAATTGTACTATGACCGATCATCCCAGAGCTAGCCGCTCATGAAAACCACAAAAATATTGCACCCCCTAACAAAATATAGTAGGAATACAGCAATTTTTCTACCCGTGGAGGGAACCATTTTGAAATCACCTGACCACATCTCAGTGGGATTTGATGCTGTCCGTCTCTGCGAAGCTATAGCCAAAATCGGCTATGAACCTTATACCGCGATCATGGATCTAGTGGACAACTCAGTGACTGCAGGGGCGAAGGAGATCAAAGTAACTCTCGGCTTGCATGAAGGGAAAACATTAAAATCAAAAAACGGTGTCGCATATTACCAAATTGTAGACAACGGCAAAGGGATGAATGAAGACGAAATAGTTAATGCATTTAAGATCGGCTCTGACAGGAACTATTCTGAAAACAGTCTATCAAAATATGGCATGGGCCTGAAATCGGCCGGACTATCATTAGGTACAAGCATTTCGATATTCAGCAAAAAAAATAAATCCCTATCATACAAATACACCTTTGACCTCGAAGTCATCAAAAAAATTAACGAAATCTCTGTCGTACGCACTCAATTGACTGATGAAGAAGTCGAGCAAGCAAATATTCTTTTAAGTGGGAAGTCCGGCACTGTAGTGACCATCTCCGGATGCGAAAACATAAACCAGTCATCGCCGAACTTAACAATAACGAAATTACGGGAGCGCCTAGGCGTTGTCTACAGTAACTTTTTAAGTCGTCCAAAGCCACCTCTATCTATTCTATTCAGAGTAGTCAAGAACAACGAAGATACTGACTTTGAAGAAGCGACTCCAAAAGATCTTCTTTTTTTGGAAGAAGCCAAAAAGAATACTGACTGGAACCCAAAAACTTATGATTTCGCCACTCCATATCTGGTACTCGATGAACTCTGGGACGCTTTCAAAGACAAGAATGATGAGCCATTATCAAAAATTAGAATTCAAGCAGTTGCTTTTCCACAAGCAGTCTTAGCGGATACGAAGTCTCCTTTAAGTCCCGAAAGCAAAGAAAAAATTCGGGCTTATCGAATATCTAGAGAAAACAGCGGATTCTTCATCTACCGTAACGGTAGGCTCATCCGCTGGGGTGATAGCCTTGGTAGGCCCAACGGTAAACCTCTTATCGGAAAAGATGATATCAACCTTAGGTTTAGGTTTGAGATCCTCACTGAACACGACGACATATTGCACGTAGACGTCTCAAAACAGCGCCTGGAAATTGACGACGAAATTTTAGGTAGTTTGGAAATCGTGGTATCGCAAGCGATCCGAACTGCGAAACAGATTCGACAGGCCTGCCAGGAAAAACTAAAGGTTCGCCACACAGAAGGCGAGTCCTTCAACCAAACAGTCATCGACGTCACTGAGGATGATCCGCAAGAGCTCTCTAAAGGATCTCCAAGCAGAACGACTCTGGAACGTCAAAACAAATTAAATCAAGAGGCACAGAAGAAGCTTCAAGAGATCAAGTCAAAAAAAGGAAGTAACGATACCAATGATAGCGAGCCTGTCGCCACGGACAGCAGTCTATTCAAAAAAATCAGGTATGAGGAAAATTTCCCTCCGCGGCAGCTTTGGAAAACTTTTTTCGACTCACTACATGGCGCTTTTATCATTGTAAATAAGTCACACCCATTCTTCGAAGAGTTCATCAGCCGTTTTGAAAACGGCACACCTGAGCGCCTTACAATTGAAGCTTTGATGTTTTCCGCAGGAGTCGCCGAAAACAATGTTTTCAACTACGAGCATGATATCGATACCACCAAACTAGAAAATGCCTTCAGAAGATTCCACAGGAATATTGATAGCTTTTTAGCTGATTGGGCTTACGAAAATCAAGGTGACGAGTGATAGTACATTGTGGAACGGTGTGGGGGCGAAGGGGCGGATCGTACCTCTATGCAATTTTCACGACAGATCACGCTTACATTGGTGAAACTGGAAACATGCCAACTGCGAGATGGGGGTCACACCTAGGAAAAACTGACAGTTCATTTATGGAAAAGCTGAAGAAGGAGCTTGACTACCATGAACTCCCCATGTACGAGGACGACATTATTTACATAGGCTTACACTGCAAAGTTATTGATGACGAAATTGAAAGCAAAAGAAAGTTTGCTCGACTTGCAATTGAAGATGAAATACATAAACAATTTATGTTAAATACAAACTCTTTTGGCTCATTCAAAAAACTACTTTCACGTCCAACAAAGCGATCAGCCAGAGTCACATTAAATTTTGATGTTGAATCATTCGCCAAGTACGCAACAAAGGTCATCATTGAAGAATACAACAAATATGATGTCAACCTTGTTAGTTCAACAAAATAAATTGCAGCCCAACTGGACAAGGAACAGCTGTCATTGAACGCATAGACATACCTTCTCTGATCAACAGCGCACCAAAGCTGGGATGACAAGGACCACTAAATAGCTAGCCCCAGTCCCGGATCGCGAAAGCGCAATCCGGGTCGACTAAGCCGAGAACCTATTATAAAAGAGACTTGCATTACTATCGCGACTTATTCGACTAACTTCTTAACTGATTCAGCGAGATATTCATCATCTTTTCCTGCGAGATAAGAGAGACCTCGATGCAAGTGACTAATGCAAACTTTCTTGAGGCTCTCAGAGTTAGCAATACAACCATCCTGCTGCAGACGATACAGTAAAAGATTAAGATAGAGGTTTTCATGCCCACCCGTAAAAACTCTCCAGTCTATTTCAACCCCACCATTAAAACTGAATTCCTCGTCTGGAGGAACTGATGCTTCAGCGAGTGATAAACAAAGCGCATGCCGACAAATAGAGTTGTAGTGTTCCATGCCTGTCTTACGCTTCAGAGTTGATAGTTGTATCTTGGCAGCAGCAGTCAGACGAATACGATCAATCATTGAATATCACCCAAATTTAGCTGATGAGCTTTTACAGTAGCTACGCTGCGGCGCTCTTCATCATCGAAACACAGTTCATATTCGCGACTCATGTGCTCCTCTAGTGCTGTATGCACACTCCCCTCAACTTCTTCATCCGTAGAAAGCACTAAAACCTGATGAGAAATTTTAGCAAAGAAATTATGAATCAAAGCTTCACGATGACTTCGGTCCAGGCGTGCCAACGGAGTATCTACCACTACCGGGAAGCGTCCTTTACGCTCTCTGATCAATGCACTTAACACAGCGATCGCAAGAATTTGTCGCTCACCTGCTGACAAACGCTCCATCGGCAATGTATAACCATTTACATCCTCAATGGATACTGCATAAGTTTGTGGCTCGACTAATACTCGAGCGATTAAATTGCGCTTACGTAGTAACTTTTTGAATTCGGTAGTTATCATTTCCGACAGCCATTTAGCCTTTGAAGCTAGTAAACGGTCCCGGAAGAGATTTAGTGCTACCTTAGCGCGGTCAGCCGCTTGCAGAGTGATAAGCTGAAAAGCGCCATCCTTAAGCTCGGCACGAGCACGCGCCATCGCGGCGTTATAACGAACCTCGAAATGAGCTTGTTTACCACGCAATTCGTCAAGTTCGCGACTCTGCGCCTGCACTTTCAGCTCCGCATTCGAAACTGCTAAAGAGTGTTTCTGCATGGACTCGAAGACAGCACCGAGCTGCTCGTACGCTGGTATCTGATCCACTGCTTGCAGTGCTTTCTCCATAGCCTGTTTTGTTACTGCGAGGGCTTCCTGCACATCCTTAAAACGCTGCTTGGCTATCTGTAAGCTCGTCTCTAGTTCAGTAGGATCGCCCTGATGCAAGAAAACTGGCGAATGATGCTCGGTCGATCGTAGCCCCTGGATATCTGCCGCGAGTAATTGTGCTACCACTGGCTGCGCTCTAGGAGCTGCATGAGTTAACAACTCCAGAATTCGCTGGTCGCGGCTGGCAAACTCTTTAATTAGCATATGAGCGTGCCGAGCATGTTGATCTTTCTGCCACTGCAGTTTGTAGTCGATCCAGAGAGGCCCCAACCATGCAAGCGGCAGTAACGGATCCTCTAGGACCTCAACAAAAGCAGCACGCGCTTGCAGGTGCTGTTGCTGACAAAATTCGACACGAGCGCGCAGCTCTGCAGCCTGCTGGTACGCTTGCAAGCCACTTCGCTGCGCCTCAACAGAGAAGCGCTCCAACTTACGCTGTACGTCGTCTAGTTCGGTTCTAGCTTGCCCCTGATTCTGCAACAATATTTCGATACGACGCTCTAGTTCTCTGAGCTGCAGTTCGTATTCATCTGCCTGCTGCTGATCGCCACTGGCCGCGCGGGTTGAATTCTTTTTGCCGCTGCGACGCTCCAGCGCCTTGAGATCTCCGGCTAAAGCATCGATACCCCCAACCCCCAAAAAAACCTCGGTCGCACGGCGTAACAACTCTGGAAGCCGCTCAGGATTTGCCAAGGCCTCGATTTTTTCACCATCGAACAGGAACAGGTGTACAAGCTCCACCGGCAAGATGCCGTTGATGAAGTCATCCCAATTTTCAGCTAGTAAACGATCTTCAAAATCACCAGCAAATACACGGAATTGCTCTCTGCACCCTTTCGCCCTAGCGGACCATTCACGGCGAATCGTAAGTATCTGGGTATAATCCGCCACTTCTATGCCAAGCTGCATCTCGATTAGCGCAGGACCTGTAGCATCATTACGCTGCAGTCCACTAATGAGCTGCTCATATTCAGATCGGCGAGCTATGTTTATGGCCTTATAACCATATAAGCCAACCTGCAGTGCAGTAAGCAGCGTGGTTTTGCCACTACCATTTAGAGCCTTGATTAAAATGACGGGGCGTTTAGCCTGCACGCTAAGATCGAAAGTTTGCCGCTCGCGAAATGGACCAAGGTTCTCAATGGAAATCTGGTTAATAGTTAACTTGGCCATGTTTATTTTTCTTCCGCCTCTACTGCTACTAGAGGAATTAGCTCTAGCTCGTCGGGAGCGCTAGGTTCTTCCTGAGCGTCATCTCGATTACTCTTTGCAAAATCCAAAGCTTCGAACTCGGTACGGAACGCGTTAGCTTTAAGGACATCGTCCAACCGATCCAAATGCCGAGAGCGCTTTTGGGTCTGCATAGATTGGAACTGCGCTGCCAACAAATTACGCGTTAGCTGATAAAGATTGTCGCCCGCCTCTGGGTCGAGCTCATTAGTGACTTCACGTAGCAAGGCCAAATCTTCAGCCTCCAGGGGTACCGGCTCCATCGAGCGACCAGGATATTCCTCCTGAAAAACGAGCTCGTATATCCCGGGAACTAAGTCTTCGATTTCCCCCTTTTCCTCAACCCAGATACGCCGTATAGCATCTAGCTCATCGATAGATATCAATTCAATCTGAACATGCCCAGGGACCTTGGCATCGCGCACTGCGCGCTGGGTACGCAATAATTCCTCAAGCAATTTAGCGCGATAGCTCTGTAGATACGGGCCGTGGATGAGCTCAGCAGTTTCCCCATTACCCATCAACTTCACACGACCATTCATCCGTTTGAAGTCACGAACGCCCCAGTCCTGCACACTTAGGTAATTGTTTCGAAAGTCCAGAATCGGCTGCATCCATGACTTTTGGTCATCATTTTGAATCATGGCTTGCATTGATTTATCTTGCGAAACCATGGTGCAGACGTAGCAGCCAAAGCGGCTATCGCCACAGCTTGGAGTAGATTTGTCGACCACAACAGGGCACTCAGCATCAGGAGTGGCGCCTTTGTAAATGCTAAACAAATTCTGGTTATCGACACCCCAAGGGTTGTCATGAGTGAGGACATACATCCAGACGTCATCACTGGTCCACGTTTCGATAGGCAGATAAACCCAAACACGCGAAAGCTTAGGGTCTCGGTTACGACTCAAACGATCACGCGTGCTCCCACTATAATTGTCCATCACTTTGTCACGCGCTTGGCTCTCTCCACGACGCTGACCGAGCACCAGAATGGCCTCGTTGTTGGCTTCGGAAAGCTCTTGGATAAACTTAGTAGAGGCACTGATCTTCAAGCGATCTGTGCACCACCGGAAGCGGTTACGCGGAGCAGGATAGCCTTTGCCTATGAGATTGACCCAAAAGCGGTGCTCAAGGCTAGGGGTAAGTCTGTGAGGGCGAATGGGGAGCTGCTGCCGCTCCGCTGCCTCCTTCATATGTTGGAGTGATGATGCGACCCAAGCGGCAATAACTGGGTTCTCTACCAGTGTGTCAGTACTGATGACGTGTATATCCTTGGTGCGCTGCTCGACGGGCATCGCCGCAACTGCTTTCCAAATAAGCTGCAGGGAAGCCGTTGAGTCCTTACCGCCGCTGTATCCAACGATCCATGGTATAGAGTCGGAGCGGTAGAGCGTCTGAATTTCTTCGATGATAGTTTCGGGAGGCGTGCTCATAGTTTTTTCCGGTGTGTAACGTGCAGCTTTACTGGCGGGCACTAGTAAACGCGCTTTCGATGACCTGCTCTTCAGGAGTCAGAGGAAGCCCGAGCGAGAGTTTGATTTGATTGCATGTCAGGGTGATGTTCTGACTATTCTTTGCCATCCGACCGCCAATCATTGCACGACCTTCCCATGTGGCTATGTTAGTACGCGACCAGTCAATTTCACGTAGTTTTCTCAGCAAGAACTGGAGGTCGGGTTGCCCTGCATTAGTTTTGTAAATGAACTTGCCTACACGCCCCAATGCATGCAGCACGATGGAATGCGAATGAATGAAGTCCTGTCGAACCTCTCCGGCCGTCATACGACCTTCACGCACGTATATCCACTCGGGAATCTGGTCCCCAATGACCTCCCAGAAATCTTGGCACTTCTTTGATGCCACAGAGAAATCTTCAAGCTCCCGCTCGCTTAGCATTTCCAAAATTGCAAAATGAAGAGCACTGAGGGTAAATAGCTTTCGCGAACGCTTAGACAGCGAAGATCGCTCCGCTTCAATCAAGTTTCTGAAGACTCGCGACGTAAGCCCCAGGTGCTTCGCCACGCTAGCTGCCGCATTGCGGTGATCGTAAAGCACGCTTAGCGAAGGCGAGGGCTTAACCGCATGACGATTAAGATCGGCGAACATTTGCTGGCAACGCTCCAGCCCGCGGTCATGGAAAAAAACCACGGCAATTGTCTCATCACCAAGCTCAGGTCGCTCCCCAATAGCTAACTCAATTGCCGCGCGTCGATGTTGCCCATCATTGACGATAAACTTAGCGTCCATATCGACAGTCAACGTGCCCATTCGAAAATGGTTAGTATCGTCATTCCCCACAGGCGCGAAGCTGACCTTGCCGTCTATAGACGCGGTGATGGCCGAGAATGTGTAGCTATCTGAATTGGAGGTGATGTACCTGGCGAGCTCAGGAATGCGCGAACGATTGATTGACCTCTGCGCCCTCAATTCAGGCATCAGCTCCTCATTATCAAAAACGAATAGCTTCGCCAGCAACCGCAGCGGGCACATGGAGACGTAGTATTCCCGTCCCGCTTGGACACCACGGATGGCAGGAAACGTGTAGGAAAAAGGACTAGTCATAGGCTAAAAGCTTATCATGTTTGTCTACCGACAGACAAACATGACGCCTAAATAGACATACAACCTCGTTCGACCGAGCAACTACGAATTCAGAGGCCTACAGAAGCCCGTTTGAGTTCTGCCGACCTGCAGCACGTAAGCCTTGCGCAGGCGCAGCGGAACGTCGACTTCTTTATTGCCTTCCTGGTTCCGAAAACAGCCCTCGACGAATAGCTCCATTTGGCCGATTCAGTTGAAAACAGTCGGCCTCAGCTTTTCAGGGCGGCACGTACGCCCTGAGATTGAAATCCTGAATCTTCGCAGAGATTCTAGGGATGAGAGTCACGCAGAATCGAGCTAAAAGGGCCGCTCACCGATCGATCCGACAATTTTCGAAGTCGACTTTTTCAACAGAAATGACTGTGCTCTGCTCTTCAGAGCTAACCGCTTTGGGTCGAACTGCAACGTAAGGCAGAACAGCATCGGTCGACAGGCCAAAAAGACTTACTTCACCAGGTTTTTTTCGTGGCATATGCACGTGTAATTCTAAAAAAACTGAGCATTACATTTTTCATGCTGAACGGTATTCCATTTGGTATTCCAGCTAGAAAATTAAATTTATATTATTAAAATATTTCAATTACATAGAACACCAATTCAAATTACCCCGGCCCACCAATACGAAGCATCGACAGAACCCGCCGAGTGCGGGTTTTGTTGTTTCTGGGGCCTGGAAAGCGCTGTGGCATGGGCTTTCGATTTTTCCTACGCGATGCAGAGCCATTGATGAACTAGCGCAACCTCCGCCACAACGCTAACTTCCTCCCGTCACTGCTCATCAGCGACCGGCTTTGACAGGCCGAAAAGTGTAACCTTTCACACCCCTTGATAAGACGGCATGCTTAACGCGTTCCGCCTCGTTCATGGCGGCTGTGCGTGGGGCATCTTCGGGTGCGCCGGGTTCCTACACTTCCGGTCTGTCAACCCGCGTACAGCTGCCACCCATTCCTGTTTGACAGCAGGGGGGCGGTAGCTCCTTAAACAGTGTGGGAGCTTCATCATGAAAAAGATCACCCCCAATCCCCCCTCCGCAAACCTCTTTACAATCTCTCCGGACATCACCTGCGAAACCCTGCTGATCCAAGCCAGCGAAACCCTCGCCTCACTCAACGCCATGACCACCGACCTGGCCTTCGAACTCGAAGGTGCCAGCCGTCATAAGCTGCTGGCCAGCCAGCAATTGATCGTGCTGAGCGAACTGTTGGTAGAGCGAGTACTGGTCCTCACCCAAGACACACCAGCATTCCAATAACAAAAAAAGGCCGAGGAAACTCGGCCTTTTGCTGTCATCTACCTCAGAAATCCCAACGCGTCGTGACCATCACATTGCGTGGGTCGCCGTAATACGCCGAGTCATAGAAGCCGATGTTGGTGAAGTACTTTTTGTCGAACACGTTGTTGACGTTAAGCGTGGCCGACAGGTTCTGGGTCAGTTGATAGCGCGCCATCACGTCCACTAGCCAGTATGGGTCCTGGGTGAATTTTTCTGAGCGGCCGCCACCGGGGTAGCCCCAGTTGCGCACGGTTTGCCAGCCCGCGCTCTGCCAGCGTGTGCCACCACCGAGGGTGAGTTTGTCCAGGCGGCCTTGGAGTTTGTAGCTGGTGTATAGGGTGACCTGATCCTCTGGCTCCCAGGTCGCCACCTTTTTGCCGTCGGCATCGCGGGCGATCTTGTGGGTGTAACCGGCTTGCAACTGCCAGCCTGGCGCGAGTTCGCCGGAGATCTCTGCTTCGTAGCCTTTGGTTTTGCTCTCGGTGCCCATGTACGCGTAATCGACGGCGGGCTGCGAGTTCCAGGCGGTATCGGCGATTGGGCGATTGGTCTCGTGCACTTCAAAGTAGGCGAGGCTGGCGTTCAGGCGGCCATCGAAAAATTCGCCCTTGAGGCCTATCTCGTAGTTTTTGCCCTCGTCGGGTTGAAGCATGGTGTTGGTTCGATCGCGGTACTGGGTCTGCGGCTTGAAGATTTCGGTGTAGCTGGCGTAGGCGGTGAAGTTTTCGTTGAGGTCGTACGTCAGGCCGGCGTACGGCACTACCTTGCCGCTTTCTTCGGTGTCGCTGGTGCCGGTGACTTGATAGTTGGCAACCCGCGCGCCCAGCAACAGGTGCAGCGCGTCGGTCAGGCTGAAGCGCCCGGTGACATAGGTGCCGGTCTGGCGGGTGATTTCATCACTGAAGCGGGATGCCTTGCCCCACGCAGGCTCGATAGCCTCGCCGTGCCAGTTGTAGAAATCATAGGAGTTGTCGAAGTAGACGGGGTTACGGTAGTCCTTGCCCTTCCACCGTGAGCTGGAAACGGACTGCCCGATCACCAGTTCATGCTCACGCCCGAACAGCTCGAACGGCCCCGACGCGTACACATCCAGGCTGTCGCTGGTGGTGTCGCCGGTGTATTTGGCCGCATAGATCGAACTCGCCGTCGCAGAATCCTGGGAGATGTAGCCCAGCGGCGCGTCATAGCCGTTGACCTGATGGTTGTACTGGCCTTTGGTGACCCAGCCGTTGTCGAAGCTGTGTTCCAGGGTGGCGAAGACAGTGTGGCTGTATTGTTGCCATGAGCCCCATTTCGGCCCGTTGTTGAACGAGCGCGGCAAGTCGAGTTTGTTGCCGGTGGCGTCGAAGATGGTACGGGTGCCAGTCCAGCTGGAACCTTTGGGGTCGCTGTCCTGGTAGTCGGCGCCCAGGGTCAACAGGGTGTCCGGGGTCAGGTCGACTTCGAGAATGCCGTAGAGCACGCTGGTCTTGCGCGAGTAGTGATCGAGGAACGATTTTTTGTCCTGATAGGCGGCCACTGCTCGACCGCGCACGTTACCGGTGTCGGTCAGGGGGCCGCTGACGTCGACCTGCGAACGGTAGTTATCCCAGGAGCCCGCGCCCAGTTCGATGCTGCTTTTGAACTCGGAGGTCGGCTTCTTGCGGATCAGGTTGATGGTGCCGCCAGGGCCGCCGGCACCGGTCAGCAGGCCGGTAGCGCCCTTCAGCACTTCGACGCGGTCGTAGATCGCCATGTCCGTCATGGTCTGGCCCGCTGAGTATTGGGCATCACGCAGGGTCGGTATGCCGTCGTACTGGAAGTTCTCGATGGAGAAACCGCGCGAGTAATAGTTGGTGCGTTCGGTGTCGTAGGTCGACACGGTGATGCCCGGCGTGTGGCGCATCACGTCGTCGATGGATTTGAGGCCGAAGTCATCCATGACCTGACGGGTGACCACCGAGATCGATTGCGGGGTTTCCCGTGGCGTCAGCACCAGACGCGTGGCCGTGGCGATGGTGCCAGGGGTGTACGAGCCCGTACCTTCGGTGACAGTGCCCAGTTGGTTGGCGCTGACTTGGGTGGTTTGCAATTCCACCTTGCCGTCCTGGGAGACCGGTTTGGCCACCACGCGATAGCCGCCCGGCTCACGTTCTGCCTGTAAATTCGCTGGGGCCAGCAGGCGCTCAAGGCCCTCATCCACAGAGAAACTGCCCTTCAAACCCTTGCTCTGAATACCGGCAGCCAGCGCGGAATCGATACCGATCATCACACCCGCTTGCTGCCCAAACGCCCCCAACACACGGTCAAGACTGCCGGGCGAAATGTCATACGCTTGAGGCTGGGATTGTTCCTGGGCGGGCGCCGCCGTGGCGGCCATGACACTGTGACTGGCGGTTGCCACCGATAAGCCGAGGATAACGGTGCGCAAAGCGCTGACGCGGCTGAGCATAAAGACTGTCCTGTCGTGAAAGGGTTGGGTGGACGCTTTTTTCTGCGTCTTACCCGTCTTGATGCTCGAGACGTAAAAAACTGCCGCGCGATGTAAAAATAATTTCAGGTCAGGCCGGCACGACCGTGGCCAGGTAGCCAAACACCCGCTGCACGCGCACGGGCAACACTTTGGCCAGCAGGTCCAGGCTGGCCTCGGGCTGGTCCAGCGAGAACGAACCCGATACCTGCAAACCCGCCACGGCGGGATCGCAGCGCAGCACGCCGCGACGGTAGCGATCGAGTTGCTCAAGCACCTCGCGCAGTGGCATGCGCTCGGCGATCAACAGGCCTTGGGTCCAGGCGTCGGCGCTGGATGGCACGGCGGCGAGCGGCCCGCCCTGCAGACGGTCGAAACTCAATTGGTGGCCCATGCCGAGCAGGAGGCTGGCGCCGTGCGAAGGTTCGACTAAGGCGCTGCCCGACAGCATCTGCACCTGCGTACCCTGTTGGCGGGGCAGGTCGTGGCTGATGATCATCCGCGACAGCGCCGCCGGGCGTATCCATCCATTAGCCGTCTGGACCGCAGTGCCAGCGCTTGCCCCAGTGCTTAACAACAACCTGCCGAGGTTAAGTGCCAGGTGGGCACCACGGATATCCACAGCGGTGCGGGTATCCAATTGCAACTCGCCGTTATCGGCCAGGCGCAGGTGCCGTCGCTCCCCAGTAGCGGTGTGGTAATCGCTGAACAGCTCCGGCAACAGCACCCGCTCGCGTACGCTCAGACCCAGCGCGGTGACTATGCTTAAGCCAGCAAACCCCTTGAGGACCGTGCGCCGCGACGGAACACTGCGTGCCCGTAGCAACTGTCGGGCATTGGACGCAGGCAGCGCCTGGGTGTTGAGGCGCATATCGCGGCTGAGCCCGGCCAAACGCTGCCAGGCCAGTTCATGTTGCGGGTTCTCGTTGCGCCATTGCTGGCAGGCATGCTGCTCAGCAGCGCCGCAGGTGCCCGATTGCAGGGCGACCATCCAGTTCAAGGCCTGGTCCAGCACGCATTCGTCCAAGGGTTGATCGTTGGCAGACTTGAAGCGGTTCATGCCGCGTACACCGCCAGGTAGCAATGGCGATAGGCTTTGAGCATGGCTTTTTGCACCACATTCACGCTGAGGTTCATGCGTTCGGCGATCTGTGGATAAGTCAGGCCATCCAACTGGGACAGCAGGAAAATCTCGCGCACCTTGCTGCCCAGCCCGTCCAGCACCTGGCCTACTGCATCCAGCGCTTCGAGTACCAGCAAGCGGGTTTCCGGTGAAGGCATGTGCTCGGGTTCCAGGATCGTCAGTGATTGCTCATAGGCGCGCTCCAGCGCCTGACGACGGAAATACTGCCCACACAAACGGCTGGCAACCGTCGTCAGATAAGCACGCGGCTCACGGAAAACCGGCACGGTGCCGCTGCTCAAAATCCGCACGAAGGTATCCTGCGCCAGGTCCAGAGCCTGCTCCTGCCCGCCCAACTTGCGCCGCAGCAACTGCACTACCCAGCTGTGATGCTGGGCATAGAGCTCGCCCACGACCTGATGGGCAGAAGAAGATGAGGCCATCGGTGTGATATCCAGGGGGACGGCTGCGAAAAGTTACACATGATAATACTTCTCATTAGAGACAGGTTAGGAGTTTCTTACTGAGCGTGGCACCTGCCCTCTTGGACTCCCCCGTACTTCCCATTACCCTGCTCTCCTCTATCAGACATCCGGAAGTCCGATACCCGTGTTCAAGCCACTCGCCGTTCTCACCCTCGCCTGCGCTCCTCTGCTTGCCACCGCCGCCGACCTGGCCGGTGTCTGGACGGGCACCTTGGGCAAATCCGCGATTACCGTCTGTTTCAATGGAGCCCACGGCGCCAATGGCAGTTACTACTACCAACGCATTCTCACGCCCATTCAACTGACCCAAGCCAACGCCAGCGAGCCCTGGGTGGAAGAAGGGCAAACCGGTTTCTGGCAGTTGGACGACCCGCAAGGCGATACGTTGACCGGCACCTGGAGCAAAGCCATTGGCGGCAAAAGCCTGGCGCTGATGCTCAAACGCGCGGACACGGACAGTTGTGCCAGCGACACCTATAACAACCCGCTTGAGGCCACGCCGCCTGCGGTGAAGGTCGAGAAGAAGACCTTCGCCGAACACGCCTATCAGGTGAAGACCCAAGGCGGGCAGGTGATCCTGAAACTCGAAGGCGACGGGGAAGCCATCGATAAGATCAACCGGGATCTCGCGCGCATGGCCATCAATCCGGATGGCCAGACCGATTTTTATAGAGAGCGGCGTAACTCACTGGATCAAAGCGGCAGCACCAGCACCAGCGAGATCACGGTGGAACCGTTCTACTGGTCATCGCACTGGATCACCGTGCGTTTCTATCGCTGGTCAGCGGGTTACGGGCGCGGGGGGATCAGTTGGGGCCTGCACAGTTGGAACCTGCAAACCGGTGAAAAGGTCGACCCCTGGACCTGGCTGAGCGGCCATGAGCAATGGGACAGCCCCTATTCCGGCCAGGTCAAACTGCCCGCCACCTTCAGCGCCTGGCTGGCCAAACAAACCACCGTCGACGAAGGGTGCCCGGCCGTGACCAGCTACTCCACCTTCGACTTGAGCTTCAACACCCAGGGCCTGCAACTCTCCACACCCGCCCAAGGCGATGGCTGTGACAACGAACTGAGTTTCACGTGGGAACAATTGGAACCGGTGCTGACGGCCCAAGGCAAAGCTGCTGTGCCCAGCTTGAAAGCACCCTGAGGAAGCATTCAGCCTTACAAAAATCCAACACTCGTTCACGAAATATTCAGAAACGCCCACGGATACTAGCCCATTGCAATGACCGTTCCCCCGGACGGTCCTCCTGCCCTGGTAGCCACACTCCATGACACGTCCTGCTCCCCTGCTGCTCCTGCTTGCTGGTCTGTTGTTCTTCTTTGCCCTGGGCAACCATGAGCTGCAAGGCTCCACCGAAGCCCGCGTCGCCGGGATCGCTATGGCCATGCACCTGGACAATAACTGGGTAGTGCCTCAGTTGTTTCGTGAGCCGTTTCTGGAAAAACCACCTCTGAGCCTGTGGATCGACGCCGGGGCGATTCGCCTGTTCGGCGGCACCACCTGGGCCGTGCGCCTGGCTTCGGCGTTTGCAGGTCTGTTCAGCGTGATGCTGCTTTACACGATGCTGCGCCGGTTCGGACGACCGCAGACGCTGGCGTTCAGCGCGGCCTTGATCCTGGCGACCATGGCCAGTTACTGGAGCAACGCGCGCGGCGTCGGTGAGGACTCGCTGCTCACCCTCGGCGTGACCACTGCGCTGCTGGCGTTCTACCAGGCCGTTCGGCCCGATCGCCAAGGCTCCAGCACCGGCGCATGGGCACTGTTTACTGCCGGGATGGTGATCGCCACCCTCAGCAAAGGCGTACTGGGCCTGGCCATGCCGGGCATTGTGATTTTTGTGTACCTGGCCAGCACCAGCCTGATGGACAAACGCCTGCAGATTGGTGACTGGCTCAAGCCCGCGCTGTTTACCTTGCTGGCGCTGATACCGCTGGTGATCTGGCTGGGGTTCCTGTTCCAGCGCGGTGGTATGCAGGCGGTGGCCGAAGTGTTGCTGACCAACAGTGTCGGCCGTTTCAGCGGCTCGTTTGTCGAGGCTGGGCATTACGAGCCGTTCTACTACTACATCGCCAAGCTGCCCGAGGCGTTCCTGCCGTGGAATATCCTGGTGTACCTGGGCCTGTGGCATTTCCGCAAAAGCCTGGTGCGCAATCGCTACCACCTGTTCTTCAGCGTCTGGCTGGTGGCGCAGTTCACCCTGCTGACCCTGGCGTCGAGCAAACGCACCGTTTACCTGATGGCACTCACCCCCGCCGCCAGCGTCCTGGCCGCAGAATATGCACGGGTGTTGCTGGACTGGCTGAAAACCCACAAACCCGCGCTGCATAAACATCACAGAACCGTGGTGGGCGGCGTTTTCACCCTGGCCGTGGGTTGCTACTTGATCGCCGCCTTATGGTTCGCGCCCAAAGCCGATGTGCGCCAGTCGTTCGTACCGGTGATCAGCCAGGTCCAGGCATTCAGAGACGAAGGTAAGGAAGTGGTGTTGTTCCAGCCCAACGAGCGCATCGCCGGGGCCAGCGTGTTCTATCTGCAGGCCTATTTGCCGATCCTGCAAACCGAAGCCGAGTTGCACCGCTATCTCGGTGCCAAGCCCGGCAACATTGCGTTGCTGGACCATACCAACGACCTGGCCACCCCGGTGAAGGTGATCAGGCAGATGTCGATCAATCGCCAGCCTTACTACTTCGTCGAGCAGTAAGGCTGGCGCGGGGCATCAGTGCTTGGTGAGCTTGTCCAGGTAACCCATGGCAAACGCCGACACCACGAAGGTCATGTGGATGATCACGTACCACATCAGGTGCTGCGGATCGACGTTCTTGGCGTCCATGAAGATACGCAGCAAGTGGATGGACGAAATCGCCACGATGGAGGCCGCCACTTTCATCTTCAACGACGAAGAGTCCATGGTGCCCAGCCAGTTGAGTTTTTCTTTGTTCTCATCGATATCCAACTGCGAGACGAAGTTCTCGTAGCCGGAGATCATCACCATCACCAACAAGCCGCCGACCAGTGCCATGTCGATCAACGACAACAGCAACAGGATCACTTCAGCTTCCAGCATCGTGAAGATATTGGGAATGACGTGAATGATTTCCTGGAAGAACTTCAGCGCCAGGATCAACAAGCCCAAGGACAGCCCGAGATAAATAGGCGCCAGCAGCCAGCGTGAGGCGTACATAGTATTTTCGATGAAGCGTTCCATGGGATCTCACACAGCTTGTTTAAAATGGCGGCGAGTATACCAGCCGCCACAAGACACCTGTAATCGCCGGAAAACTGACCTGTGCGGCATCTGTAAGAGAATTTTTCTGCTAGTGTCGAGCCCAATAACAACTCGGCTCGATGACGTCGGACAGGAAAAACTCAGATGATGGATGTGCGATCCCCTTTGGCCAGTATCGGCCTGTGCGCGGCATTGCTGCTGACTGGCGGCTGCTCCCCCAGCGACGAGCAGAAGCAGACCACCCTCGAAGAGAAAACCGCCAAGTTCGAACAATCCCTCGACAGCATCCAGGACCCCAAGCTGCGGGACGCCGTCGCTGACCTGGGCGGTTCGCTGCTGTTGCTGGAGCGGGCGCGGGTCAAACTCGCCACCAAGCCCATCGAGGCCGAATACGGCGAGGACACCCTGGCCCTGCTCAAGCACTACCCCACACCCCAGGCGCTGGTGGACACCTACATCAATGGCCTGTTCGTGCTGCGCAAGACTTCCCACTCCGACTATCTGACCGACCTACAGCCGGTTTTCCCCTTCAACTTCAACGTCCCCGACCAGTTCCCGTTCCCTCACGGACTGGAATGGCAGTCGGTGACCCTGAGCAACAACAAGGTCATCCCTTTCCAGCCGGAATGGTCGGAAACCGATCCGGGCATCCAACTGAGCCCCAGCAGCTCGAACCTGACCAACCCCGATGACCTGACGGTGACCTACCCGTTCATCGAGGGCATCGAGACGGAAAACAAGAGTCAGCCTCAGCCTGTCAGCCTCAAGGGCACGGTTGAAGTGGTCGCGCCGGGCAAGGTGCTGACCTTTGACCTGTCGAAAAAGGACGTGGGCCACAAGCGCACCGAAGGCAACATCACCCTCAACCTGGTCTTGCTGGAAAAAAACTACGCCGAGATCGAGCTGACCAACAGCCAGCCACTGGCGCCGGAAGTGGGCGACGAATCGCCGAATCCGTTGCTGGTGCAGGCGCGGGACACCACCGGGCAATTTCTCACGCGCTCGGGTTCGATCAACGAAAGCAGCGCCCAGGTCGCGTTCTACGAGAAACAACTGGCCGAGATGCAAAAGCAGAAGGCCTGGTCGGAAGCATTCGAAAAACAGCTGACCGACGAGCAGAAAGCCTTCGAACGCAAGCAGAGCAGCCATTACGCCAAGGTGTACTTCAATGGCGTGATCGATAACCTGCAAGTCAACGTGCTGGATTTCTCCACTGCCACACGTACCCGCAAAGACCTCGACCTACCGGTGCTGCGCTTCGACAAGAACAGCCTGCAGAAAACCGTACAGGCCCTGCCGATGCCGGTCACCGTGTATGACGACAGCGCCGCCAGTTGGCTCAAAGACGCAAGCATGAGCGAAGACCAGCTGAAAAACAGCGTGACCATCAGCCAGTCGGTCGAAGACGCCAGCGCGGCGCACATCGTGTTCGACCATCCGTTCACCTTCAATGACGACCTGGTGGGCAGCGAGCGCAACAGCAGTGAATCACCGGTGACCTTCTTCACCGCCGACGAAAAAGGCGAGCGGGGCGAGCCGATTGAACTGCCAACCGAGGCCTTCGAACTGAACCCGGCGCGTGGCACCCTGACCTATGACCTGAACCTGTTCCCGGAAAACCCGGCCTTTGTGGTGGGCTCGATTCCGCTGTTCCTGGCGACCATCGATAAGAACGAGATTGACGCGAGCAAGCTGCCCAAAGGGCTCGATCTCAAAGACAACGCGCTGATCGTCGACCAGAAGGCCTTCCCCGCCGACAGCTGGCGCTTCTACGCCAAGGACGCCAGCGGCAATTACCTCAAGGAAATCCTCGGCGTCAGCCACCGTGCCGAGGAATACGGCACGGCGATGTTTGACGTGCATTACTTCTACGGCCAGCCGACCACCCTGGAAAGCTACCAGCGCACCGACCTGAGCACCGTGCAATACGGCTTCGAGGTCAAGCTGGACAAGCCCGAGAGCAAATAGCGGTCAGTGCTGGGTGTTACCGTTCAGCGCTCGCAGATGGGCCTGCATGTGCAGGCACCAGATCTGCGGGTCAGCCGCCGTCTCATAGCCGTGCTGCGTCAGGCTGTCGACGATGGACTCCAGCATATTTTCCGCCACGAAGGGCCCTGGAAACGGGCCTTGGGACTTGATGGTGGAAGGCTGTTCACCGGTCATTCCAGCGGCAAACAACAACGTCCACATCCCGTTATCCCCCGCGAGAGGGCGAATGGAACATTCGATACGGGTGACCAGGCCGAAGCACTGGCGGGTGAGGCAAAGGTTGCGCGGCATGGCGGCGACCCTCGGTAGATCGGTGTTCAACCTGCGCCTGGGCGAGGCTGTTTCTATCCCGCGACTCCTGTGGATATCCCTTGAGCACAGAATAGAAGAAAACCACGACAAACCAAGGTTGTAGAGACCAACGGGCGTTGGCCCCCAACCCAAGTCAATTTAATGACGATTTAGCCATCAGGTCGGCTTGGCTTCGGCCAGCGCCTGCTGTGCCAACTCCTTCTCCGCTTCCTTGAGGTCTTCCTCACTGATCATCTCGGCAATCGCGCGCAACCGCTCGACCACGCGCGCGTTCACCGTGCCTTCCGGGAACTGCCCCTCGGCATCCGGCTCACCGGCATCCTCACCCACCAGCAGGCTCAGCGCCTCGTCGGCCTGGCGCACCGCATAGATATGAAACTGCCCGGCGCGCACGGCCTGTAGCACCTTCTCATCGAGCATCAATGTGGCAACGTTGGCCTGGGGAATGATCGCACCCTGCTCGCCGGTCAAACCGCGCGCTTCACACAGGCGGAAGAAACCTTCGATCTTCTCGTTGACCCCGCCCACCGCCTGCACTTCACCAAACTGGTTGATGGAGCCGGTGATGGCAAAGCACTGCTTGAGCGGCGTTTTCGACAACGCCGAGATCAAGGTGCACGCCTCGCCCAGGGACGCACTGTCGCCGTCCACATAGCCGTAGGACTGCTCCAACGCGATACTCGCCGAGATCGCCAGCGGGAATTCCTGGGCATAGCGGCTGCCCAAATAACCCGTGAGAATCATCACACCCTTGGAGTGGATCGGCTGGCCGAGGTTGACCTCACGCTCGATGTCGACAATACCGCTGCCGCCCGGATACACCGTGGCGGAAATCCGCGCCGGTACGCCGAAGGCCGAGTCACCGACTTCCAGCACCGTCAGCCCGTTGCACTTGCCCACCGCCGCACCGGCTGTGTCGATGAGGATGACCCCGGCGAGCATGTCGTCGAGAATCCGCGCCGACACGCGCCCGGTGCGCGTGGCCTTGGCCTTGAGGGCGCGCTCGATATGGCCGGCATCGGTCATCTCGTCGCCCGCCAGGTGGCGAATGAAATCCGCCTCGCTGACCAGCTGGAACAAATCACCAATGCGCGCCGACAAACGCCCTTGGTGCTCTGCCAGCCTCGCGCTGTAAGTGGCTAACCGCGCCACCGCATCCGACGTCAGCGGCGCCATGCCTTCTTCCGAGGTGCGGGTTTTGAGCAACTGGGCAAACTGCTCCAGGCTTTCGTCGACCATCGGGATGTCTTCGTCGAAGTCCACCAATACGCGGAACATCTCCTGGAAATCCGGATCGGCGTCCTGCAACGCGTAGTACAGCTGACGCGAACCGATGATGATCACCTTGACCTGCAACGGAATCATCTGCGGGTTGAGGGTCACGGTGGCCAGTCGGCCCAGTTCGCCCAGCGGTGATTCCATCTTCAGTTTGCGCGACTGCAAGGAACGCTTGAGCGCGTCCCACACAAACGGCTCGCTGAGCATTTTTTCGGCTTCCAGGATCAGGAAGCCGCCGTTGGCACGGTGCAGCGCGCCCGGACGCAACTGGCGATAAGTGGTGTAGAGCGCACCCTGGTCGGTGCTGTATTCGATGCGGCCGAACAGGTTGTCGTAGGTCGGGTGCGGTTCAAACACCACCGGGGCGCCGCCGTTGACCGGATGCCCCACCACCAGGCTTGGGCAATATTGTTCTTCCAGCAGCTTGCGCGCCTGGGCGTCGGTCTTGGCGTCGTCCACCAATTGCTCGACCACGGTCTTGAGCAGGTACACCTGCATGGCTTGCAGGTAACCGCAGACGGCGGCGTTTTCTGCGTACTTTTCCGACAGCGGTGCAAGCAACGGCTGCAGCGCCAGGGTAATGGTTTCTTCGTTGAACTGACGCAGTTGGTTGTTTGACTCACGCTTCCACTGCGGCAGGCTGGCCAGTTCTTCGTTGAGGCGCTCTTCCAGCTCGGAAATGTCGGTGTGGAAACGCTCGCGATCGGCTTCCGGCAACTGCGAGAACTCGGCCTCGTCCAGCGCCTTGCCGTCGAGCATCGGCGTGAAGGCGATGTTGGTGCTGTCACGGTAGAGCGCCACGTCCTTTTCCAGGGCTAGGCGTTCGATCACGTCCAAGGCCTTGTCGTAGCGCTGGTTGAAGGCGCGGTCGATGGCGCTTTTGCGCTGTTGATACGTCGGGTGTTCGAAGACCGCCGGAAAGGTGGCGACGAGGTTGTCGACCAACCCGTTGATGTCGTTGATGAACGCCGCCGCAGCACCGCCTGGTAATTCCAGGGCACGGGGTTCGCGAGGCTCATCGAAATTATTCACATAGACCCAATCCGCCGGGGTCTGCAGGCGCTTGCCTTCGGCTTTCAGGTAGCGTTTGACGAACGAAAAGCGGCCGGTACCCGGCTCGCCCATGACAAACACGTTGTAACCGGGGCGTGGCATGGCCACACCGAACTGCAAGGCTTCAACCGCACGTTCCTGGCCAAGCACACCGCGAAAGGGCTCCAAATCATTGGTGGTCGAGAAGCTGAACTGTTCAGCGGAGAAAGGGCGAGTCAGCGCTTCGGGCGCTAGACGCAAGCTGGCAGCAACAGGATCAGGCATCGGGCTTCCTTACATCAGGCGGGGCAGATGACGGCATTCTGGCTCCCGGTCACGCGCTCTGGCAAGGCGCGCTTTCGGGAAAGCATAGACGTGGGAGATGACCTGCAGAAATATCGCGACATCGCTGATTGTTTTATAAAAATGCACGGAACCCTTGGAACGTGCCTAAACTCCAAACTGCGCGGGTTGGACTAATAACTGGCCCCTAGGGCGCTGCGACGCGCCTGAACCCTTGTCCATTGGTTTGCACACAAAGAGAACAAAGCTATGAAACGGATCCTTCTCGGTACTCTCTTCACCGTCGTCTCCCTCAATGCAATGGCAGAAGCACCAGGTGGCCCGAACTGCGGTTGGGGCAACATGTTGTTCGAAGGCCAGCGCGGCACGCCAGCTCACTTCCTGGCTTCCACCACCAACGGTACTTCGGGTAACGCCACCTTCGGCATGACCTCGGGCACCAACGGTTGCAGCACCAACAGCGCCCTGACCTACGGCGGCAAGTCCTGGATTGCCATGAATGGCATGATGAACGAGCTGTCCGAAGACATGGCCAAGGGTAACGGCGAAGCGCTGACCACCTACGCCGTGGTACTGGGTGTGGCACCGGAAGATCGCGAGCACTTCGCGGCCGTGACCCACGAGCACTTCCAGCAGATCTTCAGCAAGGCTGACGTGACCGCTGACGACGTGCACAACAACACCCTTGCCGTACTGAAAAGCGATGCCCGTCTGGCGAAATACGCAACCCAGGCTTAAGCTCGACCCGCCCGCGCCTACCCAGGCGCGGGCACTATTTTTTGGACCCGCCTCCCCTTTGGGTCTCTTTTATATCCGACTTAAGTTGCCCCTATGCTCAAACGCTTTGCCTGGATGGCACTCTTCGCCTGCGCCCCGCTGTACGCGGCCCCGCACCTTGATGATCAACGTTTGCAGCAATTGGCCAATGATCCGTTCTGGCTTTCGCTTGGCCATTACGAAGCCGGCAAGATCAGTGGCTGGCGCAGTTATGTCAGCGACAAAAAATTCTTCCTCGCAGCCGATGGCGCCCACCACCCGGACGCCGAACTCAAGGCCACCGTTGATGCGCTCTACGCACCGGCCAGCCTGGGTGAAAAACACGCCCAATGCGTTTATCCCGCACGGACCCGCTGGCTCAAGGATCAGTTGCACCTCACTGACCTGCCTGCCGTGGACTGCACAGAATTCAAGCAATGGTTCAAGGACGTCGCCCCCCATAGCGCGGTGATGATCTTCCCGGCGGCCTACCTCAACAGCCCGTCGTCGATGTTCGGCCACACGCTGCTACGCATCGACCAGGCCGACGTGCAAAGTAACAACACTGCCCTGCTCAGCTACGCGATCAACTTCGGCGCCTACATCGAAGGCTCCGACAACAGCATTCTTTACGCCTGGAAAGGCCTGATGGGCGGTTATCCCGGCCTGTTCGCCCTAGTGCCTTATCAGGAAAAGCTGTCGGAGTACCGCAGCCTTGAGAACCGCGACCTGTGGGAATACCGCCTGAACCTCACGCAAGTCGAGACCGAACGCATGGTCGAGCACGTGTGGGAGCTCAAGCAGATCCAGTTCGACTACTTCTTCTTTGACGAAAACTGCTCCTATCGCCTGCTGGAACTGCTGCAAGTGGCGCGTCCCGGCCTGCGTTTGACCGAACAATTTCCGCTCACCGCCATCCCGACCGACACCGTAAAGGCCGTGAAAGACGCAGGTCTGGTAGAGAAGATCGACTACCGTCCTTCCCGTGAACGCGAGTTGCTGGAGCGCGCCAAGCCGCTCGACAGCGACGAGCAGCAATGGGTATTGAAGGTCAGCGACGACCAGAAGCAATTGCAGGACCCCGCCTTCAAGGCCATCGCTAAAGATCGCCAGGCACTGATCATCGACGCCGCCTACCGCCTTGGCCGCTACCGCGCCAACGGCCTGGAGCGCGACACCGCCCGCTCCCAGCGCAGCTTCGAACTGCTGCGCGCGATCAACCAGAACCCGGCGCCCGACCTCAAGATCACCCCGCCCGGCCTGCCGGAAAACGGCCATGAATCACGCACTTGGCAAGCCGGTATCGGCACCCGTGGCGACAAGGCCTTCGGTGAATACGGCCTGCGCATGGCCTACCACGACCTCAACGACAACGCCGAAGGTTTCCCCCTGGGCGCACAGATCGAAATCCTGCAGATGAAACTGCGCCAGTACGAAGGCAACCACTGGCAACTGCAGCAACTGGACCTGGCCACCATCCGCTCCCTGACCCCACGCAACGCCTTGTTGCAACCATGGTCATGGCAAGTCACCGGCGGCCTGGAACGCGTACCGGGCAAACACGACGACGAAACCCTGGTCGCCCACGTCAACGGCGGCGCCGGCGGCACTTGGCAACTGAGCGACGACATGCTCGGCTTCGCCCTCGGCACCGTGCGCGTGGAGCACAACAATGACTTCAACGAAGCAATCTCCCCCGCGGCCGGGTTCAACACCGGCGTACTGTGGAAAAACCCGCTGGGTAACCTGAGCCTGGAAGCCAAGGGTGATTTCTTCACCAATGGCGAAGTGCGCCGTAGCATCAGCCTGAATCAGCAGTGGGAATTATCGCGCAACCTGGGACTGCGCCTGAGCGCACAGCGTGAGTACAGCCACTTGTCGACGCCTGTGAATGAAGTGATGCTTGAGGTGAAGTGGTATCACTACTGACTAAAGCCTGGCCGAGATCAAAATGTGGGAGGGGGCTTGCCCCCGATAGCGGAGTGTCAGAATCAGATGTACTAACTGACACACTGCCATCGGGGGCAAGCCCCCTCCCACACTTGGCGCGCGTCTATTCAGACACTCACCGCAGCCCAACACCTTTCTCACCTCCCTTTCACACCTCCCCGACAATTCTCTATCTAGACTTCTCCCCATCAGCCGTGAAACGGCCAGGGAGTACGCCATGTGGCGGTATGCGGTAATGCTGTGTGCAGTAGCGTGGTTGGCCGGTTGCCAATCGACCCATGAAGATTTGCTGGCCAAAGGTTATCCACCGGCGTTTGCCGATGGTTTTGATGACGGTTGCAGCAGCGGTCGCCAGGCTGCTGGGGTGATCAGCGGGGAGTTTCGCAAGAATGTGCCGCGTTATCTGAAGGACCGTGAATACGCCGAAGGCTGGGAGGACGGTTTCCGTCAGTGCAAGGCCATGCGCGAGAACGAAGAGTTGCGTGACTACAAGGACAACCACTGGGATGACCGCGAGCGCGCCTGGCAACAGGAGAAAAACCGCGACGCCGCCAGGGCCTATCGTTCGCAATAGGTCGTTTCCAGACATCCAGCGAAACTAAAGCGCGGCGACCATGGCCCAAACTCCAGAGAGGGAGAACGTCATGAGCCGAGCTTTTGTAAACGAGGACAACGCTGCCGCCCAGGCTGATCAGCCAGTGGAACGTCAGGTGAGCGAGCAGCCCAATCGCCTGACTGCGCAAGGTTTGGCGCAATTGCAGGCCAAGGTTGCGCAGTTGCAGCACGAATACAGTCTCGAATCTGCCAAGGGCGATAAACAGCGTCAGGCGGACCTTGAGCGGGATCTGCGCTACTTCAACCAGCGGGTGCAAAGCGCCCAGGTGGTCGCGCCGGCCACCTCCACCAACAAGGTGCAGATCGGCAGTTGGGTGACCTTCGCCAATGAGCAGGACGAACAACAACGCATCCAGTTAGTCGGTGAAGACCAGGCTGATGCGGGCGCAGGCTTGATCAACTGGGGTTCGCCCCTGGGCCGCGCCTTGCTGGGTGCCCAGGTCGGCGACGAGGTGCTGTGGCAACGCCCTGTCGGCGATCAGTTGATCGAAGTGCTGCGGATCGAACCCGAGGCTTAGACGATGCCTTGGGCCAGCATCGCGTCGGCGACTTTGACGAAGCCGGCGATGTTCGCGCCTTTCACGTAGTTGATCCGGCCGTTTTCTTCGCCGTAGTGCACGCAGGCATGGTGGATCGACTGCATGATGTTATGCAGCTTGCTGTCTACCTCACCGGCGGTCCACAGCAGGCGCATGGCGTTCTGCGACATTTCCAGGCCACTCACGGCCACGCCGCCGGCATTGGACGCCTTGCCCGGTGCGAACAGAATGCCCGCCTCGATAAAGATATCCACAGCCGCAAGCGTGGTCGGCATGTTGGCGCCTTCGGCCACGCAGACACAGCCGTTGCGCAGCAAGGTGCGGGCGGCGTCGGCATCCAGTTCGTTCTGGGTGGCGCAGGGCAACGCGATGTCGCAAGCCAGTTCCCATGGAGTCTGGCCTTTGCGGAACTCCAGGCCGAAACGCTCGGCCAGTTCGCTGATGCGGCCGCGCTGGACGTTTTTCAGTTCCAGCAGGGCCGACCATTGCTCTTCGGTTAAACCGCTTTCGGCGTAAAGGGTGCCTTCGGAGTCGGACAGGGAAATCACCTTGCCGCCCAGGTCCATGACCTTGCGCGCCGCGTATTGCGCCACGTTGCCCGAACCCGACACCGCCACGCGCTTGCCTTCAACCTTCTGGCCGTTGCGCTTGAGCATTTCCTCGGCGAAGTACACGCAGCCGAAACCGGTGGCTTCAGGGCGGATCAGGCTGCCGCCGTAGGTCATGCCCTTGCCGGTCAGCACGGAGGTGAACTGGTTGCTCAGGCGCTTGTACTGGCCAAACATAAAGCCGATTTCACGGGCGCCGACGCCGATATCGCCGGCCGGCACGTCCACGTCCGCGCCGATGTGGCGATACAGCTCGCTCATAAAGGCCTGGCAGAAGCGCATGACTTCAGCGTCGCTCTTGCCCTTGGGGTCGAAGTCCGAGCCGCCTTTGCCGCCGCCCATGGGCAGCGAGGTCAGGGAGTTCTTGAAGGTCTGCTCGAAGGCGAGGAACTTCAACACGCCCAGGTTCACCGATGGATGGAAGCGCAGGCCGCCTTTGTAAGGGCCGATGGCGCTGTTCATCTGGATGCGGAAACCGCGATTGACCTGGACCTTGCCATGATCATCCACCCACGACACCCGGAAGGTAATCGCGCGTTCCGGCTCGCAGATGCGCTCCAGGATGCCCGAGGTCAGGTAGTGGGGGTTGGCTTCAAGAAACGGCCACAGGCTGCGTAGGACTTCTTCCACAGCCTGGTGGAATTCCGGCTGGTCGGGGTCGCGTTTCTTGAGGCGGGCAAGGAAGGATTCGACGGATTCGATCATGAAAAGTCTCGGCAAATTTTTAGTTGTTAACGGAGATTGAGCCGGACTTTATCAATTCATTCCGCACTGCGACAGGGCAAAATGTCGCCTTTGTGAATTTAAATGGTGCGTTTTATATAACTGTATCCAGTTTAAGGGGTGTTTATGCACCCTTTCAGGGAGCAAACCCGAACCGCGCGCACCATCAAATTCCAGGCAAAAAAAGCGGAGCCCGAAGGCTCCGCTCTTTCAAACCATCGACCCGAATCAGGCCAGTTTTTTGTGACGCACACGGTGCGGCTGGGCAGCAGCGTCGCCCAAGCGCTTTTTACGGTCCGCTTCGTACTCGGTGTAGTTACCTTCGAAGAACACCGCTTGCGAATCGTCTTCGTAAGCCAGGATGTGGGTCGCGACGCGGTCAAGGAACCACCGATCGTGAGAGATCACAATGGCGGCGCCCGGGAAGTCCAGCAGGGCTTCTTCCAGGGAACGCAGGGTTTCAACGTCGAGGTCGTTGGACGGTTCGTCGAGCAGCAGGACGTTGCCGCCCTCTTTCAAGGTCAGGGCCAGGTGCAAGCGACCGCGCTCACCACCGGACAGGTCCTTGACGAACTTCTGCTGGTCGCCGCCCTTGAAGTTGAAACGACCGACGTAGGTACGCGACGGGATTTCATAGTTGCCGATGCGGATCTGGTCGGAACCGTCGGAAATCTGCTGGAACACGGTTTTGCTGCCGTCCAGGTCTTCACGGCTCTGATCAACGCAAGCAAGTTGCACGGTTTCGCCGACTTCGATGGTGCCCGAATCCGGGGTTTCCTTGCCCATCAGCATGCGGAACAGCGTGGATTTACCCGCACCGTTACCACCGATAACGCCGACGATCGCGCCTTTTGGCATGGAGAACGACAGGTTGTCGATCAGCACGCGGTCGCCATAGCCTTTGGAAACGTTCTTGAACTCGATGACCTTGTCACCCAGGCGCGGGCCGGCCGGGATGTAGATCTCGTTGGTTTCCGAACGCTTCTGGAATTCCTGGGATTGCATTTCTTCAAAGCGTTGCAGACGTGCCTTGGATTTGGACTGGCGGGCCTTGGCGCCTTTGCGCACCCACTCCAGTTCTTCCTTCATGGCTTTTTCATGGGCCGATTGCTGCTTGGATTCGGCGGCCAGACGGTCGGACTTGGCTTCCAGCCAACCGGAGTAGTTGCCCTCGTAAGGGATACCGGCGCCACGGTCGAGCTCGAGGATCCAGCCGGCCACGTTGTCCAGGAAGTACCGGTCGTGCGTGATCGCGACCACGGTGCCTGGGAAATCGTGTAGGAAGTGTTCCAGCCAGGCGACGGAATCGGCGTCCAAGTGGTTGGTAGGTTCGTCGAGCAGCAGCATGTCGGGGGCCGACAGCAGCAGGCGGCACAGGGCCACACGACGTTTTTCACCACCGGACAGGTGTTCGACCTTGGCGTCCCACGCCGGCAGGCGCAGTGCATCGGCGGCGACTTCCAGCTGGCGCTCCAGGTTGTGACCATCGCTGGCTTGCAGGATGGCTTCGAGCTTGGCCTGTTCGGCGGCCAGTTTGTCGAAGTCGGCATCTTCTTCAGCGTACGCCGCGTAGACCTCGTCCAGGCGCGCCTGGGCGTTCTTGATCACGCTGACGGCTTCTTCCACCACTTCACGCACGGTCTTGGTCGGGTCCAGGATCGGCTCTTGCGGCAGGTAGCCGATGTTCAGGTCAGGCATCGGGCGGGCTTCGCCTTCGAATTCGGTGTCGACGCCGGCCATGATTTTCAACAAGGTGGATTTACCCGAACCGTTGAGGCCGAGCACGCCGATCTTGGCGCCTGGGAAGAAGGACAGCGAAATGTTTTTCAGGATTTCCCGCTTCGGAGGGACAACTTTGCCCAGCCGATGCATGGTGAAGACGTATTGAGCCAAAATGTGGACCTCATAAAAGTAAGAACAGGCCTACGTAGCGTCATGGCGCTGTACATAGTGTTGCGAATCCTCAAGGTTAACCTAAGTGACCGAGCGTATCGAAGCCTATCTGTTAGATTAGCCGGCCAAAACCCTCAGGGGTTCCAGGAGACACCCTTCATGCTTGGCGTCCTATCCGCACTCGGGCTACTGCTATTAATGCCGGGGCCCACCAACACGCTGCTGCTGCGCTCGGGGTTACTCGTAGGATTCCGGCGCGCCTGGCCGCTGAGCCTGCTGGAATGCCTGGCCTACCTGACGCAGATCTCCTTTTGGGGCTACCTGCTCGGCCATATCGGCAACAACGCGCCCTGGGGCCTGAAGCTCATGCAGTTCGCCTCGGTCTGCTATTTGATCAGGACTTGCTACCTGCTGTGGTGCCATCCCGACGAAACACTCCACACCGAGCCGGAGGCACGGGTCTCCACGCTGAATTTCTTTTTGCTCACGCTGATCAACCCCAAAGGATTACTGATCGTGTCGTTTATCGTCCCGATGCAGACGTTCGCAGACTTAAACCTGTACGTGCATTTCGTCGCGCAGTTCACCGCCGTGGTGATACCGGTGGGCTGTACCTGGGTGCTGCTGGGGGCCCGCATCAAACGCGGCGGATATGCGTGGTTGACGCCGCACACCATCAACCGCACGGCTTCTGTGGTTATCAGCCTGTTCACGCTGGCGATCCTGACGCGGCTGGCGGACAGCCTGATCCATACCAGCGGCGCTCTTTAGTGCCCGCCAGGCGGGGCTGGCACTTTGCCACAAGTCAAGGCATGCTAGCCGCCCTCCGGGCGTCCGGCTTATAGTGCACGTCGCGCGCCAGTCCAGCCAAACCGCAGGATCACAGCTTGTCCAAAGTCACGCCGCCAACTCCCCTGCGCGCCGCTCATATAGCGCCGGGAGCGCCCCTGCACGGCACCCTCAAAGGCGCATTGGCGACGCTCGTCCTCATGCTGCTCGCGTTATTGTTCTGGCAGTTGCTCGACCAGCTCCAGCAAAACCAGAAGAACCAGCAGCAATACACCATCGACTACAGCGCCGATCTGGCTGAACAGATCAGCCTGAACATGGCCCTCAGCGCAAAAATCGCCCTGAACTTGCTGCCGATGGTCGAGCCACCGCGTGACAGCGAACAGCAACAGGCCCTGATGCGCACCTTGCAACGCTCGCTGCCGGAGCTGCGCAGCATCGCCCTGCTCGCCCCCAGCGGCGCGATGGTCAGTGACAGCGCCACCGACAGCCAGGACGCCGCCTGGCTGGCAGAACTGGTGCAACACAGCCACGCCCAATCCTATTACCTGAGCAACAGCAACGACGGCACGATCATTTATCTGTTGCTGCACCAGCCCAGCGGCGGCTCGCGGATGTATTGGGCGCTGCGCCTGGCCCCCAACTACCTGAGCAATCTCACCCGCCAAGACGGCCAGGGCCAGCGCCCGCTGTGGGTCATCGAGAATCGCGTCAACCACCGGGTTGTCAGCCGAGACAGCGGCATGCCGGCGCAGTGGGCGTCTGCGTTGACCCCGGACGAGCTGAATAAAAGCGTACTGGTCACCCCTCTAAGCAAAAGCGACTGGCAACTGCGCGGGCTGTTCGACCGCACGGCGGTGCTGGAACAACTGCTGCCGGCCTTCATCGGCAAATGCCTGCTGGGCCTGGCGTTTTCATTGATCCCGGTGATTGTGTTGCTGAACATGCGCCGCCGCCAGCGCCAGGTGCATGAAGGCCGGCGGCGCTACCAGGACATTTTCGAAGGCACCGGCGTGGCCTTGTGCGTGCTCGACCTGTCGGGCCTGAATGCCTTCGTCGACAAGACCCGGCTGGAGACCCGCGAGCAACTGCACGCCTGGCTGCAGGACAACCCTAACGAGCGCCAGCAACTGCTCAAGGAACTGCGCATCACCGAGGTCAACCAGGTGGCGGTGCGCCTGCTGAACGTGGGTTCCTGTGAAGAGGCCTGGGAGCGCCTGATCGATGATTGCCCGCGCAATGCCACGTCCATCGGCTACCAGATTCTTGAGGCGGTACTGACCCAGCAGAACCAGTTGGAACTGGAAATCCAGCTCAAGGACGTGGCCAGCAACGAGCAGTACCTGTGGCTGGTGATGCGTCTGCCGGAGCAGCAGGACGATTTCAAGGCAGTGATCCTCAGCATCAGCGATATCACCAGCCGCAAGTTGATCGAGCTGTCACTGGTGGAGCGCGAGAGCTTCTGGTCCGACGTGGTACGCACCGTGCCCGACCACCTGTATGTGCAGGATGTGATCAGCCAGCGCATGATTTTCAGCAACCATCACCTGGGCCACACCCTCGGCTACAACAAGGCCGAACTGCAGCAAATGGGCGAGTACTTCTGGGAAATCCTGCTGCACCCCGAAGACGCCGAGCATTACCACGACCTGCGCCAGCAGCAGCGCCAGATCGGCTACACCACCCAATTGCAATGCCAGCTGCGTTTCCGTCACCGCAATAACCAATGGCGGCGCTTTGATATCCGCGAGCAGGCCCTGGCCCGCGACAAGACGGCGCAGATCACCCGCATCATCGGGGTGGCCAAGGACATCACCGACCAGATCGAGGCCAGCGAATCCCTGCGTGACAGCGAACAGCGCTACCGCATGCTGGCCGAAAGCATCAGCGACGTGATCTGCTCCACCGACAGCCAGTTGGCGCTCAACTACATCAGCCCTTCGGTCAACGCCGTGCTCGGTTATGACGTGGACTGGGTGTTCAAGAACGGCTGGCAGTCGATCATCGCCAACCCGCAGCAACTGACCGGCATTTACAGCTTGGTGGAACAGGTCAGCCGCTCGCTGGGCGATCCTGAGGCGCTGAACCGGCTGCGTGATGAGATCCAGACCCAACTGTTCCTGTTCGACTGCTTGCGCGCAGATGGTCGCAAAGTGCCGATCGAGCTGCGACTGGTGCTGGTGTGGGATGAACACGGCGCCTTCGAGGGCATCCTCGGCGTAGGCCGCGACATCAGCCAGCAACGCCGCGCCGAGAAAGACCTGCGCATGGCGGCCACGGTATTCGAACACTCGACCTCGGCGATCCTGATTACTGACCCCGCGGGCTATATCGTGCAGGCCAACGAGGCGTTCAGCCGGGTCAGCGGCTATGCGGTGAGCGATGTACTCGACCAGTTGCCGAACATGCTCACCGTCGACGAACAGCAGGAAGCCCATCTGCGCTACGTGCTCAAGCAACTGCACCAGCACAGCACCTGGGAAGGCGAAGTGTGGCTCAAGCGCCGCAACGGCGAGCATTACCCGGCGTGGGTGGGCATTACCGCCGTGTTCGACGATGAAGGCGACCTGGCCAGCTATGTGTGTTTCTTCAGTGACATCAGCGAGCGCAAGGCCAGCGAGCAGCGCATCCACCGCCTGGCCTACTACGACGCCCTGACCCACCTGCCCAACCGCACGCTGTTCCAGGATCGCCTGCACACCGCGTTGCAGTCGGCCGAACGGCAGAAATCGTGGGTGGTGCTGATGTTCCTCGACCTCGACCGCTTCAAACCGATCAACGACTCCCTGGGCCACGCCGCTGGCGACCGCATGCTCAAGGAAATGGCCACTCGCCTGCTGGGTTGCGTGGCCGAAGACGACACCGTGGCGCGCATGGGCGGCGACGAGTTCACCCTGCTCCTGCAACCGCGGATCAGCCGCGAAATGGCGCTGAACCGTGCCATTCATGTGGCCGAGCAGATCCTCGCCAGCCTGGTGAAGCCCTTTGTACTGGAGGGCCGCGAGTTTTTTGTCACCGCCAGTATCGGTATCGCCCTGAGCCCCCAGGACGGCAACGAGCTGAGCCAGTTGATGAAAAACGCCGACACCGCGATGTATCACGCCAAGGAACGCGGCAAGAACAACTTCCAGTTCTACCAGGCCGACATGAACGCCAGCGCCCTGGAGCGCCTGGAGCTGGAAAGCGATTTGCGCCACGCCCTGGACCAGAACGAATTCGTGCTCTATTACCAACCGCAGTTCAGCGGCGACGGTAAACGCCTGACCGGTGCCGAAGCCCTGCTGCGCTGGCGCCACCCGCGTCGTGGCCTGGTGCCGCCGGGGGACTTCATACCGGTGCTGGAAGAGTTGGGCCTGGTGGTGGACGTGGGCGACTGGGTGATCAGCGAAGCCTGCCGACAGCTCAAGACCTGGCACCAGAACAAGGTGCGCGTGCCGAAAGTCTCGGTGAACATCTCGGCGCGGCAGTTCTCCGACGGCCAGTTGGGCACCCGCATCGCCACCATCCTCAAGGACACGGGCCTGCCGCCGGCGTGCCTGGAGCTGGAGCTGACCGAAAGTATCCTGATGCGTGAAGTCAACGAGGCGATGCAGATCCTCGACAGCCTGAAAAACCTGGGCTTGAGCATTGCGGTTGACGACTTTGGCACGGGCTATTCGTCGCTCAACTACCTCAAGCAATTCCCCATCGACGTGTTGAAGATCGACCGCACTTTCGTAGATGGCCTGCCATCAGGCGAGCAAGACGCACAGATCGCCCGCGCCATTATCGCCATGGCCCACAGCCTGAACCTGGCGGTGATCGCCGAGGGTGTGGAAACCCATGAGCAGCTGGACTTCCTGCGTGAGCATGGCTGCGATGAAGTGCAGGGCTACCTGTTTGGGCGGCCGATGCCGGCGAATCGGTTCGAGGCGCAGTTCAGCAATGATGCGCTGTTCATGTTCGATTGATCCTCTAGTGGGCTGACTTCCCTGTGGCGAGGGAGCTTGCTCCCGCTGGGGCGCGAAGCGGCCCCTCTTTTTTGGGACTGCTGCGCAGTCCAGCGGGAGCAAGCTCCCTCGCCACAACAGCTACAACAAGCACCGCTTATCCCCAGATGAGCCCCGCTTATCCGCGACATGATGTCCTTTCATATGCCATCTAAAACCCATTGGGTTAGAATGCCCTCCTTTTCTGCCCCCGATCCTTGAGGACCGCCATGTTCAGCCGTGATTTGACTATTGCCAAGTACGACGCCGATCTCTTCGCCGCCATGGAGCAAGAAGCCGTGCGCCAGGAAGAGCACATTGAGCTGATCGCTTCGGAAAACTACACCAGCCCAGCGGTGATGGAGGCTCAAGGTTCGGTCTTGACCAACAAGTACGCCGAAGGTTACCCAGGCAAGCGCTACTACGGTGGTTGCGAGTACGTCGACGTGGTTGAACAGCTGGCTATCGACCGCGCCAAAGAACTGTTCGGCGCCGACTACGCCAACGTCCAGCCGCACGCCGGTTCCCAAGCCAACAGCGCCGTGTACCTGGCCCTGCTGCAAGGCGGCGATACTATCCTGGGCATGAGCCTGGCCCACGGCGGTCACCTGACCCACGGCGCCAGCGTTTCCTCCTCCGGCAAGCTGTACAACGCCGTTCAATACGGTATCGATGCCAACGGCCTGATCGACTACGACGAAGTCGAGCGCCTGGCGGTCGAGCACAAGCCAAAAATGATCGTGGCCGGTTTCTCTGCCTACTCGCAGATCCTGGACTTCCCACGTTTCCGCGCAATCGCTGACAAAGTCGGCGCGTACCTGTTCGTCGACATGGCCCACGTGGCCGGTCTGGTCGCCGCTGGCGTCTACCCGAACCCGGTGCCTTACGCTGACGTCGTGACCACCACGACCCACAAGACCCTGCGCGGTCCACGTGGCGGCCTGATCCTGGCTCGCGCCAACGCCGACATCGAGAAGAAGCTGAACTCCGCTGTCTTCCCAGGCGCCCAAGGCGGCCCGCTGGAGCACGTGATCGCCGCCAAAGCGATCTGCTTCAAGGAAGCCCTGCAGCCTGAGTTCAAGACCTACCAGCAACAAGTGGTCAAGAACGCCCAGACCATGGCCAGCGTGTTCATCGAGCGTGGCTTCGACGTAGTCTCCGGCGGTACTGAAAACCACCTGTTCCTGCTGTCGCTGATCAAGCAGGACATTTCCGGTAAAGATGCTGACGCAGCCCTGGGCAAAGCCTTCATCACCGTGAACAAGAACTCCGTGCCGAACGACCCACGTTCGCCGTTCGTCACCTCCGGCCTGCGCTTCGGTACTCCGGCTGTGACCACGCGTGGCTTCAAGGAAGCAGAGTGCAAGGAACTGGCTGGCTGGATCTGCGACATCCTGGCTGACCTGAACAACGAAGCCGTGATCGACGCGGTGCGTGAGAAGGTCAAGGCCATCTGCAAGAAGCTGCCGGTGTACGGCGCTTGATTGCAGTTGCTTGAATAAGAAGCCCGGCTCTAGAGCCGGGCTTTTTTATGCCTGATAGACGCGCTGGAAACCTTCGCGAATCTTGTCTTCCGGCAGTTCATCGGCAATAAACACAATCACACTCTCCCGCGCCTCGCCCTCTTCCCACTCCGTGTCCCAATCAAAGCCGTAGAGCTTGAGCACGCCCTGGAACACCATGCGCCGGTCTTCACCGGCAATGTTCAGCACGCCCTTGTAGCGCAGCAGTTGCTTGCCGTGGTCTTCGAGCAGTTCGTTCATGAACTCACTCAGACGGTCGATATCCAGCGGCTGGTCGGTGCGCAACACCAGGCTGGAGATACGGTCGATGGACGGCGCAGCACGCACCGGGCGCAGGCTCATGCCAGCGTTGAGGTTGAAGCCACGCACATCGAGCAGTTCAGCCAGGTCGATGTTGCCATGGTCCACCACCCGAATCGGCGCGCGGCGGTTGATGCGGGTGAGGCGCTCGCTGAGCGCGTCAAAGGTAGCGTCATCCACCAGGTCGCGTTTGCTCACCAGCAGGCGGTCGGCAAAGCCGATCTGGGCCTGGGCGATGGTCTGGGTCAGGTGGTGCTCGGCGTGGGCGGCGTCCACCAGGGTGATGATGCCGTCGAGGATATAGCGCTCGCGCAGTTCCTCGTCGATGAAAAAGGTTTGGGCCACTGGGGCCGGGTCGGCCAGGCCGGTGCACTCGATCACCAGGCGGTCGAAGGCGATTTCTCCGCTGTCCAGGCGCTCCAGCAGCAGGTACAGGGCTTTGGTCAGGTCGGTGTGGATGGTGCAGCACACGCAGCCGTTGGACAGGGTCATGACTTGCACCGGCTCGGCGCCCAATAGCTGGGTGTCGATACCGGCGTCGCTGAATTCGTTTTCGATCACGGCGATCTTCAGGCCGTGCTCGGCCTTGAGCAGGTGGCGCAACAAGGTGGTCTTGCCAGCGCCGAGGAAGCCGCTGAGGACGGTGACCGGAATGGGAGAGGACAAAAGCAGTTCTCCTTCAATAAACAGAAATAAAAATGGGAGCCCATTGGTATGGGCTCCCACAGGGGCCTGCCTAGCAGGTCAACAGCACTTGGGCCCACCCTTGCCGCCGTAACGGGCTTCCTGGCGTTCCCGGAAGAACGCCTTGTAGTCCATCATCGGCTTGTCCGGGTGTTTGGTTTGCATATGCTCGACGTACGTATCGTAGTCGGGCATGCCGACCATCAGGCGCGCGGCCTGACCGAGGTATTTACCGAGGCGATTGATGTCATTGAACATGGTTGCAATCCTCGATCACGCGTCCGGAACAGCCTGGAACGGGGCTTCTTTATCCGTACGTTCTTTGTTGCCCCAGGCGGCGACGCCGACCTTGAGCGCATAGAACAGGATGCTGAACACCACGAACAGGAACAGCGCCGTCAGCGTTGCGTTGGTGTAGGCGTTCCAGATCACGTGCTGCATCTGGTCGATGTTCTTCGCCGGGGCGAGGATCTGGCCGTTGGCCAATGCATCGCTGTATTTCTTCGCCAGCGACAGGAAGCCGATCGCCGGGTTGGCGTCGAACAGCTTGATGAACCCCGCAGTGGTGGTGCAGATCAGCAGCCAGACAGCCGGCAGCATGGTCACCCAGATGTAGCGCTGGCGTTTCATTTTGATCAGCACAACGGTGGCCAGCATCAACGCGATACCTGCCAGCATCTGGTTGGAGATACCGAACAGCGGCCACAAGGTGTTGATGCCGCCCAGTGGGTCGATCACGCCTTGGTACAGCAGGTAACCCCACATCGCCACGCAACCCGCGGTCGCGATCAGGTTGGCGGTCCAGGACTCGGTGCGTTTCAGCGCCGGCACGAAGGAACCCAGCAGGTCTTGCAGCATGAAGCGACCGGCACGGGTGCCCGCATCCACCGCGGTCAGGATGAACAGCGCTTCGAACAGGATCGCAAAGTGGTACCAGAACGCCATGGTGTTTTCACCCGGCAGCACACTGTGCAGAATCTGCGCGATACCCACCGCCAGGGTCGGTGCACCGCCGGCACGCGCCAGGATGGTGGTTTCACCGATGTCATGGGCGACGGCTGACAGCGCCTCAGGCGTAATCGCAAAGCCCCAGCTGCTGACAGTTTGCGCCACAGTTACCACATCACTGCCGACCACGGCAGCCGGGCTGTTCATGGCGAAGTACACACCAGGCTCGATCACCGAAGCGGCAACCATGGCCATGATGGCCACGAACGACTCCATCAACATGCCGCCGTAACCGATGTAGCGGGCGTTGGTTTCGTTATCCAGCAACTTGGGCGTGGTGCCCGAGGAGATCAGCGCGTGGAAACCCGAGACCGCGCCACAGGCGATGGTGATGAACAGGAACGGGAACAGGCCGCCCTTCCACACCGGGCCGGTGCCGTCGATGAACTGGGTGAGGGCCGGCATTTTCAGCTCTGGCATGGTGACCAGGATGCCGATCGCCAGGGCGATGATGGTGCCGATTTTGAGGAAAGTGGAGAGGTAGTCACGCGGTGCCAGGATAAGCCATACCGGCAGTACTGCGGCGACGAAACCGTAGCCGATCAGCATCCAGGTAATTTGAATGCCGGTGAAGGTGAAGGCCTTGGCCCAGACAGGATCAGCGGCAATCTGCCCGCCCAGCCAGATCGAACCGAGCAGCAACAGCACGCCGATGATCGAGATTTCGCCGATGCGGCCCGGGCGGATGTAGCGCATGTAAATGCCCATGAACATCGCGATCGGGATGGTCGCCATCACCGTGAAGATGCCCCATGGGCTCTCGGCCAGGGCCTTGACCACGATCAGCGCCAGCACCGCGAGGATGATGATCATGATCAGGAAGCAGCCGAACAGCGCGATGGTCCCCGGAATGCGGCCCATCTCTTCGCGAACCATGTCCCCCAGGGAACGGCCGTTACGACGAGTGGACAGGAACAGGACCATGAAGTCCTGCACCGCACCGGCCAGCACCACGCCGGCAATCAGCCAGAGCGTGCCGGGCAGGTAGCCCATTTGCGCCGCCAGCACCGGGCCGACCAGTGGACCCGCACCGGCAATCGCCGCAAAGTGGTGACCGAACAGGATGTGTTTGTTGGTCGGCACATAGTCCAGACCGTCATTGTTGAGCACTGCGGGGGTGGCCCGCCGTGGATCGAGTTGCATCACGTTGTTAGCGATGAACAGACTGTAGTAACGGTACGCAACCAGGTAGATGGCCACAGCAGCGACCACAATCCACAAGGCGTTGATCGCCTCGCCGCGGCGCAAAGCCACTACGCCCAGGGCGCACGCTCCTACGATTGCCAGCACCAGCCAGGGTAGGTGGCGTAGCAGGCTATTATTATTTTTCATTTTTATATTCCAGCCAGGGTGGACAGAAAGGACAGCCATCCCGAGTTTAGCGCTGTTGGCCTCAAAGGCCACCCCCCTACGTTGGTCTAGAGCCTTGCGCAGGCAAAAAAAGCAGAAATAAATGCCCGATGATGGCTCGGGGCTACAATCCTTCTATCTCCAGAGGGTTTCACCATGACCGAGCAACCGTCTGAACGCCGCCGTTTCCGTCGCATCGCCTTTGATGCCAAGACGACCATTGCCCAGGACAGCTGGAATTGGCCGGTGCAACTGCTGGATCTATCGCTGCGGGGCTTGCTGGTGGAGCGCCCTGACGACTGGCGGGGTAATGGCAAGCGGCTATTTGACGTGGACATCCGGCTGGACCCACGGGCGCATATAAAGATGCAGGTGAAGCTGGCCCATGACGATCACGGGCAGCTTGGGTTTGTGTGCCAGCACATCGACCTAGACTCGATCAGCCATTTGCGGCGGCTGATCGAGTTGAACCTGGGTGATCAGCAAGAGTTGGAGCGCGAGCTGGGCGCCCTACTCGAATAGTGCATCCAATGCTTGTTCCAACCGCGTCACGCCAATGATCTTTATCCCCGGCGGCGACTCCTTCGGCGCATTGCCTTTGGGCACGATCGCGCGTTTGAAGCCGTGCTTGGCAGCTTCCTTCAAGCGTTCCTGGCCGCTGGGTACCGGACGCACCTCGCCCGACAGGCCCACCTCACCGAACACCAGCAAGTCATGGGGCAGCGGCCGGTTACGCAGGCTGGACATGACTGCCGCCATCAACGCCAGGTCGGATGCGGTCTCCAGCACCTTGACCCCGCCGACCACGTTGAGGAACACGTCCTGGTCATGGGTCGGGATGCCGCCGTGACGGTGCAATACGGCGAGCAACATCGCCAGGCGGTTCTGATCCAGGCCCAACGTCACGCGGCGCGGGTTGGCCAGATGGCTGTCATCCACCAACGCCTGCACTTCCACCAGCATCGGGCGAGTGCCTTCCCACGTTGCCATCACCACGCTGCCGGGGACTTCTTCCTGGGCGCGAGTGAGAAAAATCGCTGAAGGGTTGGAGACTTCTTTAAGCCCCCGGTCCGTCATGGCGAACACGCCCAGTTCGTTGACTGCGCCGAAACGGTTCTTCACCGCCCGCAGCAAACGCAGACGGCCATCGGACTCACCTTCAAAATACAGCACGGTGTCGACCATGTGCTCCAACACCCGTGGCCCGGCCAGTGCGCCCTCTTTGGTCACGTGGCCCACCAGGAAGATCGCCGTGCCGCTCTGCTTGGCATAACGCACCAGCAGCGCCGCACTTTCACGCACCTGGGACACGCCGCCCGGCGCCGACTGCAATTGCTCGGTGAAAATCGTCTGGATCGAGTCGATCACCATGACCTTGGGCTTTTCGATACGCGCCGTGGCGATGATGCTTTCGATGCAGGTCTCGGTCATCACCCGCAGTTGATCCTGGGGCAGCCCCAGGCGACGGGCGCGCATGGCCACTTGTTGCTGGGATTCCTCGCCGGTGACATACAGCGCCGGCATGCGGCTGGCGATACTGCACAGGGTTTGCAGCAGGATCGTCGATTTGCCGATGCCCGGATCGCCGCCAATCAGCACTACCGAGCCGTCCACCAGACCGCCGCCCAGCACACGGTCCAATTCACCGGAGGCCGTGGAGAAACGCGGGATTTCTTCGACGCTGACTTCGGCCAACGTCTTGATCTGCGCCTGTTGCCCGGTCCAGCCGGCACGGCCGGTGGGGGCCGCAGCGCCGCCGCTTTCGATCATGGTTTCAGTCAGGGTGTTCCACGCACCGCACTCGGTGCACTGGCCGGCCCACTTGGGAAAGGTCGCGCCGCACTCCGTGCAGCCGTACATGCGCTTGGCCTTTGCCATTTGAGAACCTCCAACCGAAAAACCGCGATGATAGCTCAGCGCGACGCCGGGGTCCGGATTTCACCGCTGGCCAATCGTGAAGCGCTGTTGCCGATCGGGTCTTCAGCGTTGAGGTCAGCGCCCTTGGCCTTCAACTCATCCAGCAACTCGACGCGCTTGAACAGCCCGGCGTACATGGCCGCCGTCTGCCCGGCGCCGTTGCGTTGATCGGGGTTGCAGTCGGTCGCCAGCAGGCGCTGGGCAATTTTCAACTCACCCTTGAAGATCGCGCCCATCAGCGCCGTGTTGCCACGTTTGTCCTGCACACAGGCGTCGGCGCCCGCGCTGAGCAAGCGCTCAACGAACGGGCCCTGGCCGTGATAGGCGGCGAGGATCAACGCGGTGTAGCCCTTGTCGTCCTGGGTGTTGAGGCTGTAGCCGGAGTCGATAAAGGTGTCGAGCATGTCGAGGTCGCCTCGGCGGGCGGCATCGAAATAGTAGTCCTGCAACTGGGCCTTGAGCGCGACCGGGTCGGGAGACTCGGCATGGGCGACAAAGGCCAGCATGGCCATCAGCAATCCGATAGAAACTCGCATGGGTGTTCTCCTGCCAAAGGTCGACGCCTCATCAAGGGCGCCGACCAGAACCAACGGATCAGTCAGTCAGTTTGTCCGCCAGCGCCTTCACGCGCGCCAGGTCACCCTTGGCAACCTTGGCCACGCCAGTGCCATATTCCGGGTCGGCCTTGTACAGGAACGACAGGATGATGTGTTTGCTCTCGTCATCGGTGGTCGCCAGCGAGCCACCAAAGTTCTCGATCAAGTCCTGGCGCTCTTTCTTCGTGAAGGAGCGGTACAGATCTCCGGCCTGCTTGAAGTTCTGCTCGCGCTGGATCTTCGCCTGCTGGGTGCTGCCCGACAGGGCCGACTGGCTGTAGCGCGCGGCTTGCGGCTCATCCCGTGGCAGCAGACGGCTTGGCTGATAGTTCACGCCGGTGGTGGTCTTGCCGAAGTTCATCGCGCCGTCCTGGTTACCGTTGTTGACGGTCACCCGTGGGGCGTTGATTGGCAATTGCAGGGCGTTGGCGCCCAGGCGGTACATCTGGGTATCGGCATAGGAGAACACGCGGCCTTGCAGCAGGCGATCCTCAGACGGCTCGATGCCCGGCACCAGGTTGGCCGGTGCCATGGCGACTTGCTCGGTTTCCTGGAACACGTTGGCGGGGTTGCGGTTCAGCACCATTTGCCCGACTTTGCGCTCAGGCACATTCGGCCAGATCTTGGTCGCATCCAATGGATCGAAGTCGAACTTGGCCAGGTCCTCAGGCTTGAGCACCTGCACGTACAGGTCCCACTTGGGGAAATCGCCCTTGTTGATGTGGGTGACCAGGTCGTTGGTCATGTGGCTGTAATCACGGCCCTGCACTTCGGTGACCTGCTTGGGGTCGAGGTTCTTGATGCCTTGCAGGCTCTTCCAGTGGAACTTGACGTAGTGCACTTCGCCCTTGGCGTTGATCAGCTTGTAGGCGTGCACGCCGTTGCCGTCCATTTCCCGATAGCTGGCCGGGGTGCCGGAGTCGGAGTACAGCTCGGTCAGCGTGCGGGTGGACTCAGGCACATGGGAGAAGAAGTCGAAGCGACGGGAATCGTCATCCAGGTTGGTGCGCGGGTCTGGTTTGAAGGCGTGGACCATGTCCGGGAACTTGATGGCGTCGCGGATAAAGAACGTCGGGAAGTTGTTACCCACCAGGTCCCAGTTGCCGTCAGCGGTGTAGAACTTGGTGGCGAAACCACGTGGGTCGCGCAAGGTTTCCGGGGAGTGATTGCCGTGGACCACGGCGGAGAAGCGCACGAACACGGGGGTGGCTTCGCCGGCCGCGAACACCTTGGCCTTGGTCAGGTCGCTGAGGTTGTCGGTGACGGTGAACGTACCGTGGGCGCCGGTGCCACGGGCGTGTACCACGCGCTCGGGGATGCGCTCGCGGTCGAAGCGCTGCAGCTTCTGGATCAACTGCACGTCTTGCAGCAACACAGGGCCATTGGCGCCGGCGGTCTGCGAGTTCTGGTTGTCACCCACCGCAGCACCGTTATCGCGGGTCAGGTTGGCAGCGTGTACGGACAGGGAAAGCAGGCTGGCGGTCGTCAGTACCAGCGCGTATCGCGCTGAAACAGGCCCGCGGCTCATTGGATTCTTCATCGAGGTTTCCTCTGGTTTTTTTAATGCACATTCAGTTGTGCTTGCCAGAGGCTAGTGACCCAAGAGTCAGAAGATAAATAGAAAAGCCACAACAACCCGATTAATAAAATAATCTGTTAAGTCACTGATATCAGGCGTATTTCGCGCGCGATTGATGGCACTTTGCAAACTATTTGCGTTTTAATGTGTCGATAAAAACTAACAGTGTTAACGGTTGTGTCGGGCAAGCCCGCTACGACTGACTTACACTGAGTCCCACCCTTCTCATCTGTAACAAGGAATAACCTATGGGCGTGATCAGTGAGTTCAAGGCCTTCGCGGTCAAAGGTAATGTGGTCGACATGGCCGTCGGTATCATCATCGGCGCCGCCTTCGGCAAAATTGTTTCCTCGTTTGTAGGCGACGTGGTGATGCCGCCAATCGGTCTGTTGATCGGTGGCGTGGACTTCGGTGACCTGGCGATAACGCTCAAGGCGGCACAGGGCGATGTGCCTGCGGTGGTGCTGGCTTACGGCAAGTTCATCCAGAGCGTCATCGACTTTGTGATCGTCGCGTTTGCAATCTTCATGGGTGTGAAGGCGATCAACCGCCTGAAGCGTGAAGAGGCCGTGGCGCCAAGCCTGCCGCCAACGCCGACCAAGGAAGAAGTGTTGCTGGGTGAGATCCGTGATCTGCTCAAGGCACAGAACGACAAGCCGCGCCTGTAAAGACCGGCTTGAGAAAAAAGGCGCCTGCTAGAGGCGCCTTTTTTATTACCAGTAGTTTTCCACCGCGACTTGGCCGGGGCGACGGCTCAAGCTCAGGTTCATGTCACGCTGCTTGAGCAACTGGCGCGTGTCATCGACCATCTGCGGGTTGCCGCAGATCAGCACGCGGGAATGTTCCGGGGTCAACTCGACGCCGGCTGCGCGCTCAAGCTCGCCATTTTCGATCAGCGTGGTGATGCGCCCATTCAACGCGCCGGGATGTTGCTCACGGGTGACGATGGGAACGTAGGTGAGTTTGTGTGCGTACTCGGCCAAGTATTCACGTTCACCCAGCTCCTTGATCAGCGTTTGATACGCGAGCTCCTTGGCTTCCCGTGCGCTGTACACGAGGATGATGCGTTCGAATTTCTCCCAGACCTCGAAGTCCTGCAGGATCGACAAAAACGGCGCCACCCCGGTGCCAGTCCCCAGCATCCACAAATCGCGGCCATCGACGAAGCGATTCAAGGTAAGGAACCCCGTGGCCTGGCGTTCCACCATCAAGGTATCGCCTACCCGCAGGCGGCTCAACTCGCTGGTGAATTCGCCGCCGGGGACGACGATCGAGAAGAAGTCCAGATGCTCATCAAACGGTGAGGACACCAGCGAATAGGCACGCCATACGGTACAGCCATCCGCCTTGGTCACCCCCAAACGCACAAACTGCCCCGCCGTGAAACGAAAGCCCGGATCGCGGGTGGTGCGCAGGGTAAACAGGCTGGGGGTCAGCGATTGCACGTCGAGCAAGGTCTGGCGGGTAAATTTCTCAGCACTGGCCGTCATGGGGGGCTCCGTTCTACAGGTGCCCTAGTGTCCCTCAAAGTCGCGTGCGGAAACACCTGCGATTGGTAGTGGCATCGCCCAATATTCGCAGTAGTGGCTATATAGTCGCAACGCCAACTCATTCGCTATTAGCCTCCACCTGAATGTGTGAAGACGCTGTTAGTCGATCGTTACAAGGTCTACAACTCACTAATAAACCGCTACTTTTCCAACTAACCCGTTAAAGAGCTAACGAGCACTTTTGCAAAAAACTATTAAAGATCAGTTCGCAAGAGCAAAATTTTCCTCTCGCAGCGTAGCCGTTGTCCTACACTGATTTTCGTGCAGTTTTGGGGGTTCAGGACGTACCCCAAGTCAAGGAGACCCCCATGGAGAGTGACCTATGCTCAAATGGCAAACCACGCGCCTTCCCAAGCTGGAAGGTGAAAACGAGGTCACCAGTGTGTTTGAAATGGTGATCAACAAAACGTATGAACTGGGTTTCAAACATTGTTCTTTCAAGATGAGTTCCCAGCTAACCAAAAACCAAATAAAGCCAATTGAATTCACCAGCCATTCAAACGAGTGGAAAAAAATCTACGACGAAGCAAAATTCCTGGAAGTTGATCCCATTGTTAAACACTGCAAAGCAAGTTTATTGCCGATTATCTGGGAGGAGAAATTATTCAAAGAGATACCAAGCCTTTGGTCTTTAGCCCAAACCTTGGGGGTGCACAGGGCGGTAACCCTCACCGTGCATGATTTCCGGGGCGTGTTCAGCATGTTGACCCTCAGCCGCGACAAGGGCGAAGTGAGTCCGGAGGAACTGTACGAAAAGGCGGGCATGCTGCTGTGGCTCTGTCATGCGATGCACGCGGTACTGGCGCAAAAGTATGCCGAGGGCCAAAGCGTCAACCCCACCAGCAAATTGACCCCACGGGAAATAGAAGTGCTCATGTGGTCGGGCATGGGCAAGACAGCGGCGGACATCGCGGCCATCCTGTGCCTGTCCGAACGGACAGTAGGTTTTCATGTGTGCAGTTGCCTCAAGAAGATGGGCGTCAACAACAAGATCGCCGCCGTGCTTCGTGCCGCGCAAGAAGGGATTATTTAACCGCCCAAGAAACACTGCATGTATTCCCTTTGAAAAAAACGTAACATTTGCGACCCATTCTGAGTGTTGAGCAGCCCCCCAGGTGCCGCGCGCAGTACACTCAGACGGTTCGGCCCATGACTGCCGACCACCCATCGTTGACCCAGAGCCTCCCCCGCCATGCCCCTGCTCGAAAGCCCCTTCGCCCAGCTAGATCTGATCCGCCAGCCAGAGCAACATAACGATCCGCTGCAAGCCTTCGATGCCGCCGACGAATACCTGCTCAATCATCTGGCAGAACAGAAACCGACGAATGCAACCCGCGTGCTGGTGCTCAATGACAGCTTCGGCGCCCTGGCCGCGAGCCTTGAAGGGCTGGTGCAGGTCACGTCCAGCGGTGACTCGTTCCTGGCTGCCCAGGGCCTGGAGAAGAACCTGGTACGTAACGGCAAGGCGTTTGATGCAGTGGCATTCATCCCCGCCAGCCAGGTTCCGGCAGGGCCTTTCGACTGTGTGCTGATCCGCGTACCGAAAACCCTGGCGCTGCTGGAAGAACAACTGATCCGCTTGCAAGGCCAACTCGCGCCAGGAGCCCAAGTCATCGCCGGGGCGATGATCAAGCATCTGCCACGGGCGGCAGGCGAGTTGCTGGAGCGCTATATCGGACCGATGCAGGCGTCACTCGCCGTGAAAAAAGCGCGGCTGCTGATCGCCACTGTTGAAGACCGCCCCGCAGCCATTTCGCCCTACCCCACCCGCTACACGCTGGACACGCCGGCGATCGAACTGCTGAACCACGCCAACGTGTTCTGCCGCGAAAGCCTGGACATCGGCACCCGTGCGTTCCTGCCCCACCTGCCGAAAAACCTGGGCAACGCCCGTATCGCGGACCTGGGCTGTGGCAATGGTGTCTTGGCGATTGCCAGTGCCCTGCAAAACCCCGAAGCACATTACACCCTGGTGGACGAATCCTATATGGCCGTGCAATCGGCGGCCGAAAACTGGCAAGCTACCCTCGGTGATCGCGACGTCATCGTACGTGCCGCCGATGGCCTGGCTGGCCAGGAGCCCGGTTCGCTGGACGTGGTGCTGTGCAACCCGCCCTTCCACCAGCAACAGGTGGTCGGTGACTTCCTCGCCTGGCGCATGTTCCAGCAGGCACGTGAAGCGCTGGTGGTCGGCGGTGCCCTCTATATCGTCGGCAATCGCCACCTGGGGTATCACACCAAGCTGGCGCGGTTGTTCCGGGGTGTCGAGCAAGTCGCCACCACGCCAAAATTCGTGATCCTCAAAGCCCGTAAATAAAGCCCGCAAATAAAAAACCCTGCTTCTCTCGCGAAAAGCAGGGTTGAAAAACCGGGCCGCAAGGCCCGGATCGGGATGTCAGTGCGTGGTCAGGCCTGCCGCATTCATGAACATGCGCATCAGGCTGGCCACGACGAACAGGGCCAGCACACTGCCGGTCCAGATCATCGCCAGCCACCCCAGGCGCCGCCACAACGGCTGTTTCTCGGCCTGTTCGATCTCGTGCAACGAAGGTTTGCCGGACATGAAACGACCCTCCTAGTGATAACCGTCTTCGTGGGTAACCTTGCCGCGGAACACGTAGTAGCTCCAGAAGGTGTAGCCCAGGATGAACGGGATGATGAACAGGGTGCCGACCAGCATGAAGCCCTGGCTTTGCGGCGGCGCGGCGGCGTCCCAGATCGACACGGACGGCGGGATGATGTTCGGCCACAGGCTGATGCCCAAACCACTGTAGCCCAGGAAAATCAGCACCAGCGTCAGCAGGAACGGCGTGTAGTGCGCATTCCGTGCCACCGCGCGGATCAGCCCGTACATGGTCACCAATACCAGGATCGGCACCGGCAGGAACCAGAACAGGTTCGGCAGGGTGAACCACCGCGAGGCGATTTCCGGGTGGGTCAACGGCGTCCAGATGCTCACGATGCCGATCACCGCCAGCACCACAAAGGCCAATGGCCGCGCCAGGTTGTGCATCTTTTCCTGCAACGGGCCTTCGGTCTTCATGATCAGCCAGGTGCAGCCCAGCAAGGCATAGGCCACGATCAGCGCCACGCCGCAGAACATCGTGAACGGCGTGGCCCAGTCCAGTGAACCACCGGCAAACTGGCGATTCACCACGGGGATGCCGTCGATAAACGCCCCCAGTGCCACGCCCTGGAAGAACGTCGCTGCCAGCGAGCCGCCGATAAACGCCTTGTCCCATAGGTGACGCTTATGGTCCTTGGCCTTGAAGCGGAACTCGAACGCCACGCCACGGAAGATCAGCCCGATCAGCATCAGGATCAGCGGCAGGTACAGCGCCGACAACACCACCGAATAGGCCAGCGGGAATGCGCCAAACAACGCCGCGCCGCCCAGTACCAGCCAGGTTTCGTTGCCGTCCCAGACCGGGGCCACGGTGTTCATCATCACGTCGCGGTCGGTCTTGCCGGGGATAAACGGAAACAGGATGCCGATACCCAGGTCGAAGCCGTCCATGACCACGTACATCATGATGCCGAAGATGATGATCACGGCCCAGATCAGCGGAAGATCAATGCCCATCTCAATGCCCCTTGTGCTGGATGTGGGTGTGGTCGTCATCGTTGCCATCATCATCGGCAGCCGACAACGGACGGGCCGGTGTGCGTTTCTGGCCAGGGCCACCGTGGGTTGGCTCGGTGCCTTCGTGGGTCACAGGGCCTTTGCGCACCAGGCGCATCATGTAGCCCAGGCCTGCACCGAACAGCGCGAAGTACACCACCACGAACAACACCAGGGTGATGGTCATCTGAGCAAGGCTATGCCCGGAGGACGCATCCGCGGTGCGCATCAAGCCGTAGACCACCCACGGCTGACGGCCGATCTCGGTGGTGAACCAGCCGGCAAGAATCGCGATCAAGCCGGACGGGCCCATCCACAATGCCAGGTAGAGGAACGGTTTGGACGTGTACATCTTGTCGCCCCGGCGCAGCCAGAGGCTGAACAGGCCGGTGAAGATCATCAGGAAGCCGAGGCCGACCATGACCCGGAACGACCAGAACACGATGGTGGAGTTGGGGCGGTCCTCAGGCGGGAACTCCTTGAGCGCCGGCACCTGTTTGTCCAGGGAGTGGGTGAGGATCAGGCTGCCCAGGTACGGGATCTCGACGGCGTACTTGGTCCTTTCCTCTTTCATGTCCGGCCAGCCGAACAAGATCAACGGCGTCGGTTCGTTGCCGATGTTTTCCCAGTGGCCCTCAATCGCGGCGATTTTCGCCGGTTGGTGCTTCAACGTATTCAGCCCGTGGAAGTCACCGATCACGGCCTGGATAGGCGCGACGATCAGCGCCATCCACATCGCCATCGAGAGCATTTTGCGGATCGCCGGGTTGTCCTTGCCTCGCAGCAAGTGCCAGGCCGCCGAGGAGCCGACGAAGAACGCAGTCGCTACGAACGCCGCCGTGGCCATGTGCGCCAGGCGATAAGGGAACGAGGGGTTGAAGACCACGGCGAACCAATCGGTCGGGATCACGCGGCCATCAATGATTTCAAAGCCCTGGGGCGTCTGCATCCAGCTGTTGGACGAGAGGATCCAGAACGTGGAAATCAAGGTGCCCACAGCCACCATCACGGTGGAGAAGAAGTGCAGGTTGCGCCCCACCTTGTTCCAGCCGAACAGCATCACGCCCAGGAAACCGGCCTCGAGGAAGAAGGCCGTGAGCACTTCGTACGTCAGAAGCGGCCCGGTGACGGCGCCGGCAAAGTCCGAGAAGCGGCTCCAGTTGGTGCCGAACTGGTAGGCCATGACTAACCCGGAGACCACGCCCATGCCGAAGTTGACGGCAAAGATCTTCGACCAGAAATGGTAGAGGTCACGGTAGGTGTCGTTGTGCGTCTTGAGCCACAAACCTTCCAGCACCGCGAGGTAACTGGCCAGGCCGATGGTGATCGCCGGGAACAGGATGTGGAAAGAGATGGTGAATGCAAATTGAATTCGGGCGAGATCTAGCGCCTCCAAACCGAACATAAGTCTTCCTCTGTCAGGTAATACCGGCTGCTGGCGGGAGCCTGCACCCACTGCCCCCACGGATATGGAGTCTGGCGAATTTCAATTCGTTTCTTTTTTTAACCCACCGCGTAGGGAATCTGGCCTTGCGGCCGCCAGGCCGATGCCCGGGCGGACATTGATCTGGATCAAGCATTGCTGAAAGAGTAGTCCCATTTTCGATGTAGGACGGCGTGGTCTTTTGCCGCGTGACAGACTGCCTCAGATCAGTTCTTGCAACTATCTGTTACAACTTGATGATAATCTCGGCGTTCCCTCCGGCCCTGACCTGACCCCCCGATGCCTAGTGAACCCGCGTTGTTGTTGCGTCACCACCGCCCTTTCATCGCGTTCTGGCTGGCGCGCATCTTCACCGCCAGCGGTTTCCAGATGCTCACGGTGGCCATCGGTTGGAACCTCTACCAACTGACCGGCAATGTGCTGGACCTGGGCCTGGTCGGCCTGGTGGAATTCGTGCCACGCGTATTGTTCATGCTGCACACCGGGCATGTGGCCGACCGCTATGAACGGCGCAAGGTCGCAGCCATCTGCCAGACCGTGCAGGCGTTGATCGCACTGTCCCTGGCCATCGGCGGGCTGACCGGCAATGTGACCCGCGAGATGATCTTCATCCTCGCCTTCCTGCTCGGTGCCGCGCGTTCGTTTGAAATGCCCACCACCCAGGCGATGCTGCCCAGCATCGTCCCCAGCATTTTATTCCCGCGAGCCGTGGCCTCGTCGCAGTCGGCCCAGCAACTGGCAACCATCGTCGCCCCGGCCCTCGGCGGATTGCTCTACGCGTTTGGCAGCGTGTGGGTCTATGGCCCCACGGTGGTGCTGTACCTTATCGCCTGCGTGCTGACCCTGAATTTGCCCGCCCGCCAGACGCCGCTCAACAAAGGCAAGGCGACCCTGGACTCCCTGCTCGCCGGTATCCGTTTCATCCGCAGCCGCCCGGACATCCTCGGCGCCATCTCCCTTGACCTGTTCGCCGTGCTGCTGGGCGGCGCCACCGCGTTGCTGCCGGTGTTTGCCAAAGACATCCTGTTGACCGGCGCCTGGGGCCTGGGCCTGCTGCGTTCGGCCCCGGCGGTGGGCGCGTTGTTGATGTCGCTGTGGCTGGCACGGTTTTCGGTGGACCGCCATGTGGGCCGTGTGATGTTCACCGCCGTCGGCGTGTTCGGCGTGGCGACCATCGCCTTCGGCCTGTCGACTTCGTTCTGGTTTTCCTTAGGCGTGCTGGTGGTGCTGGGCGCGGCGGACATGATCAGCATGGTCATCCGCGCCTCCTTTGTGCAGTTGGAGACGCCGGATGAAATGCGCGGGCGGGTCAGTGCGGTCAATGGCTTGTTTATCGGCGCGTCCAACCAGTTGGGCGAGTTCGAATCCGGGATTACCGCCCACTGGTTCGGCACCGTGCCCGCCGTGGTCATGGGCGGGATCGGAACGCTGGTGGTGACCGGGGTCTGGATCAAGCTGTTCCCGACCCTGGCCAACCGTGACCGCATGCATGTGCCCGTGGAAGAACCCGCGAAGGTCTAGAGCACCTTGTCGAGGGTGATGGGAAATTCCCGCACCCGCTTGCCGGTGGCGTGATAAATCGCATTGGCCACCGCCGCTGCGACCCCGACGATACCAATCTCACCGACGCCCTTGGACCCCAAGGCATTGACGATCTCGTCGGGTTCTTCGACAAACACCACATCAATGTCGCCAATATCGGCGTTAACCGGAATGTGGTACTCCGCCAGGCTATGGTTCATATAGCGCCCCAACTGATGGTCGATCTGGGTTTCTTCATGCAATGCCATGCCGATGCCCCACACCACCCCGCCGAGGATCTGGCTGCGGGCCATCTTCGGGTTGACCACTCGCCCGGCGGCAATCGCGCTGACTACCCGACGAACCTTGATGGTGCCCAGGTCTTCATCCACCTGCACTTCGACGAAGACAGCTGAGTGGGTGGCCGTGCTGTAGCCCTCGCGTTTTTTATCGGGCTCACTGTCGACCTGCATCTCCAGCGCATCTTCGCCGCTGTCCTTGACCAACTGTGCCAGCGACACACTCACGTCGCCGGTATGCAGTTGGCCCTCTTCGAAGCGCACGGTTTCGGCGTCCTTGAACACCGGGTAAGTCTGCCGTGCGATGTTCAGCAGTTTGGCATTCAAGGCCTCGCAGGCTTGCTGCACGGCAGTGCCGACGGAGGACACGGTGAATGAACCGCCCTGCAACGGCGCGGTGGGCAATGATGAATCACCCAGCAGAAATGCCACGTCTTCGACCGCCACACCACTGGCCTGGGCCGCAATCTGGGTCATCACCGTGTAGGTACCGGTGCCGATATCGGTGGTGGCGCTGCTGACGGTCAGCTTGCCCAGCGCATCGATGCGCGCCTTGGCGCTGGCCTTCATCTGCATGGCTTCCCACACGCCGCCGGCCATGCCCCAACCGATCAACTGGCGGCCGTCGCGCATGCTGCGCGGTTCCGGGTTGCGCTGGCGCCAGCCAAATCGCTCGGCGCCTTCACGGTAACACTCGCGCAGGGCTTTGCTCGACCAGGGCTTGTCGTCGTTCTGGTTGCGTTCGGCGTAGTTGATCAGCCGCAGTTGCACCGGGTCGATGCCTAGCGCGCAGGCCAGTTCATCCATGGCGCACTCCAGGCCGATCACGCCGAGGGCTGCGCCGGGCGCACGCATGTCCAACGGCGTGAACACGTCCAGGGGCACCAGTTTGTAGGTCAGCTGTACGTTGTCGCAGTGGTAGAGCATGCCGCTCCATTCCACGACGTGTTCGCTGAAGTCTTCGAAGCGCGAGGTCTGGCCAATGGCTGTGTGCCCCAATGCCAGCAAGCGCCCGTTGGCGGCGGCGCCGAGTTGCAGGCGCTGTAATGTGCGCGGGCGATAGCCAAACGTGAACATCTGCTGGCGCGTCAGCGTGACCCGCACCGAACGCTTGAGCGCCAACGAGGCCATCACGGCCAGCGGCAATTGGTACTGCGGGCGCAGGCCGGAACCAAACGCGCCACCAACAAACGCGGCGAAGATGCGCACCTGGCTTTTATCCAGGCCGAAGACTTTTTGCACATAGGCCTGGCAGTTCTGCGGGCCCTGGGTCTTGTCATGGATATGCAGGGTGCCGTCCGGCTGATACAGCACCGTGCTGGCGTGGGGCTCCATCGGGTTGTGATGTTCGATGGGCGTGCTGTAGTGCACATCCAGGCTGACGGCGGCAGCGGTCCATTCGGCCTGGAAGTTGCCACGCGGTTCGGGCGGGGTTTGCGGCGAGGCGTGGGCCTGATCCTGCAGGGCCACCAAGTCGGTTTCGAAGGCTTCGGTTTCGTATTCGATGTCCACCAGTGAACCGGCATGCCGCGCCAGTTCAAGGTTGTCGGCGATCACCAGGGCCAGCGGCTGGCCGCTGTACAGCACGCGATCGTTGTAGAGCGGACGAAACGGCGAGCCGTCGGCGGCGTCGGCGTCCTGGAAAGCGTCATCATAGCTGGCGATTTTGGGGCGGTTGAGGTGATGGATCACCGCCACCACGCCCGGCAGCGCCAGTGCCTTGGAAGCATCGATGTGCAACACACGGCCTTTGGCGACGGTACTGGAGACCACGCTGCCGTGCAGCAGGCCTTCCTCGGAAAACTCACCGGCATAACGCGCTTTACCTGTGACCTTGAGCAGACCGTCGACCCGGTCCAAGGGTTTGCCGATAGCGGTCATGGGCGCTCTCCTGCGACAGCCGCATCACTCAGGGCACGAATAATCCCCCGGCGTGCCAGCTTGATCTTGAAGCCGTTGTGTTCCAGGGGTTCTGCGTCTTGCAGCAGCGCGTCGGCGGCGTGGCTGAAGGTTTCGCGGCTGACGAGCTGGCCGATCAACGCGGCTTCCACGGCACGATCACGCCAGGGTTTATGGGCCACGCCGCCAAGGGCCAGGCGCGCGTCGACGATGCGGTCGCCGTCCAGCTCCAACGCTGCAGCAACGGACACCAGGGCGAACGCATAGGAAGCGCGGTCGCGGATTTTCAGGTAGTTGCTGTGGTTTGCCAGGTTGTCGGCGGGCAGTTCGATGGCGGTGATCAGCTCATCGTCAGCCAATTGGTTATCACGCTGCGGCGCATCGCCGGGCAGGCGATGGAAGTCGGCAAACTCGATAACACGAGCACCTGCACGACCTTCCACATGCACTCGCGCGTCCAACGCCGCCAACGCCACGCACATGTCGGAAGGATGGGTCGCGACGCACTGTTCACTGGCGCCGAGAATGGCATGAATGCGATTCAACCCCGTGCGTGCCGGGCAGCCGCTGCCGGGCTCGCGCTTATTGCACGGCACCGTGGCGTCATAAAAGTAGTAACAACGGGTGCGCTGCAACAGATTGCCGCCGGTACTGGCCATATTGCGCAGCTGCGGCGAGGCACCCGCGAGGATGGCCTGGGACAGCAGCGGGTAACGCTGTTCGATCAGCGGGTGCCAGGCCAGGTCGGCGTTGCTCACCAGGGCGCCGATCAGCAGTCCGCCCTCGGCGGTTGCCTGAACCTCATTTAACGGCAGCCCTGTGATGTCGATGAGATGCTCGGGGCGGCTGATGTTTTCTTTCATCAGGTCCAGCAGGTTGGTACCACCCGCGATGAACCGCGAGGCGGCGCTGCTCAGGTGTACCGCTTCCTGCACATCGGCCGGCTTGCTGTAGTGGAAGGGATTCATCGCTCACCTCCCACGACGTCTGCAATGGCATCGCGGATATTGCTGTAGGCGCCGCAGCGACACAGGTTGCCGCTCATCAGCTCCTGGATCTGGGCAGGGTCGTAGGCGCGGCCTTCATTGGTCAAGCCGACCGCCGAGCAGATCTGGCCGGGGGTGCAGTAACCGCATTGGAAGGCGTCGTGTGTGATGAAGGCTTGCTGCATCGGGTGCAGTTGGTCGCCGTCGGCCAGGCCTTCGATGGTGGTCAGCTCGGCGCCGTCGCACATCACCGCCAGGGTCAGGCAGGCATTGATGCGCTTGCCGTCGCGCAGCACCGTGCAGGCACCGCATTGGCCGTGGTCGCAGCCTTTTTTGCTGCCAACCAAGTCGAGCTGTTCGCGCAACAGGTCAAGCAGCGTGGTCCAGGGCAACACATCCAGCTGGCGGTCCTGGCCGTTGAGGCGCAGGCGTATCGAGTGGCTGACGAACGGCTGGGCCGCCGCGCCATTGGGGGTCGCGCTCATAAACACCTCACGGGTTGGTGTACATCCGCGGCGTTAGGAAAGTCGCCGTCTCAGGGGTACGACTTCCCGGGGTATTGAGCGTTCAAGCTGATTGATCAGCGGATATTGAGCTGCGTGGTCAGGGTATTTTGCGGCGGGTTGATCGAGGAATTGCTGTACTGGAACCAGCCTTGGGCCTCGACATTCAGGTCAAACACATAGATGTAGCCCATCAGTGTGCCCGCGCCGTTGCACACTTCGCTGATGTTGCCGACCTGACAAACCGCCGTGCGTTGCCCATTCAATTCGGCGCCATCGAAGCGGCCCATGGGGTTGTTACCCAGGCCCACCTCCATCACGGAAACCTTGGTAGGCCCACGGTGCGTACACATCTGTGTGCTCTGCGCGCGCTCGGGGATGCTTTCCTTACACGCTGCCGACTCGACCTGGAACACACGCACTTCGCTCAACGGCGGTGCAGTCGCGCCCCAGGCCGGTGCTGCGCCGAGCAACAGGCCGATACAGGGGATCAGGGCTAGACTCCACGGGCTGGGGTTTTTCATGCGGCAAGTGACCTTCGTTTAAACGTCGGCGCAGTATGCCTCAAGGCCTCGGCTGCTGGTATGATGCGCCGCTTTTTCCGATCCTCTCTGAAACCACAGGCGCTTGGCGCAGTTTGTGCTTTGACTTAGAGGTCAACAAATCACGACGCCACAGAGCGTCACAGGGAGCCGGCATGCTGGAAAAGCTGTTTCAACTCAAGGCACACAACACCAACGTGCGCACCGAAATTCTCGCGGGCATCACGACATTCCTGGCCATGGCCTACATTCTGTTCGTGAACCCGAGCATCCTCGGCGAGACCGGCATGGACAAGGGCGCGGTGTTCGTCGCGACCTGCCTGGCCGCTGCCATCGGTTCGACCGTGATGGGCCTGATCGCCAACTACCCGATCGCCCTCGCGCCGGGCATGGGCCTCAACGCCTTCTTTACCTACACCGTGGTCCTGCACATGGGCCATACCTGGCAGGTGGCGCTGGGTGCGGTGTTTATTTCGGCGGTGCTGTTCTTCCTGCTGTCGATCTTCCGTATTCGTGAATGGATCATCAACGCCATCCCACTGCCGCTGCGCTCGGCGATTGCCGCCGGTATCGGCCTGTTCCTGGCGTTGATCGCCCTGCACAACGCCGGCATCGTAGTCGGCAACCCCAACACTCTCGTGGGCCTGGGTGACCTGAAAAAACCCGCGCCGATCCTGGCTACGTTCGGCTTTATCCTGATCGTCGCCCTGGAAGCCTTGGCGGTACGCGGTGCCGTGCTGATCGGCATCCTGGCGGTGACCATCGTTTCGATCCTGCTGGGCGTCACCGCGTTCGGCGGCGTTGTCTCGATGCCGCCTTCCCTGGCACCGACCTTCCTGCAACTGGATATCAAAGGCGCGTTGGATATCGGCCTGGTCAGCGTGATCTTCGCCTTCCTGTTCGTTGACCTGTTCGACAACTCCGGCACCCTGATCGGCGTGGCCAAGCGTGCCGGCCTGATGGGCAAGGACGGTCACATGCCGAAAATGGGCCGTGCGCTGATCGCCGACAGTACCGCCGCCATGGCCGGCTCGCTGCTGGGTACGTCGACCACCACCAGCTACATTGAATCGGCTGCAGGCGTGAGCGCCGGTGGCCGCACCGGCTTGACCGCCATCGTGGTCGCGATCCTGTTCCTGTTGGCCCTGTTCTTCTCGCCGCTGGCCGCCAGCGTACCGGCCTTCGCCACTGCGCCGGCACTGCTGTTCGTGGCGGTGTTGATGACCCAGGGCCTGGCCGAAATCGACTGGGACGACATCACCGTTGCAGCGCCGGTGGTGATCACCGCCCTGGCGATGCCTTTCACCTATTCCATCGCCAACGGCATCGCCTTCGGTTTCATCGCCTGGACCGCCATCAAGCTGCTTTCGGGCCGCTACCGTGAGCTGAACCCGGCGCTGGTGATTCTGTCGATTCTATTTGTGATCAAGCTGGGCTGGTTCAACGCATGACTTTTGACGCCGCAAGCTACACCGCTCAACTGCAAGACAAGGTCACGCGCTTGCGTGACCTGCTGGCCCCGTTCGACGCGCCAGCGCCGCAGGTCTTCGACTCGCCGCTGCAGCACTTCCGTCTGCGCGCGGAGTTCCGCCTGTGGCGCGAGGGCGGTGAGCGCCACTACGCGATGTTTTCCCAGGACGACAAGCGCACGCCGATCCTGATCGAAGAATTCCCCATCGCCAGCCTGCGTATCAACCAGTTGATGCCGCAACTCAAGGCCGCCTGGCAAGCCAGCGCCGCCCTGAGCCACAAGCTGTTCCAAGTGGAGTTCCTCACTACCCTGGCCGGCGACGCGATGATCACCCTGTGCTATCACCGCCCGCTGGACGAGCATTGGCACACCGCCGCTAACCAACTGGCAGCTGACTTGAATGTCAGCATCATCGGCCGCTCCAAGGGCAAGCGCGATGTGATCGGCCATGACTACGTGGTGGAAAAACTCGACGTCGGCGGCCGCACCTTCAGCTACCGCCAACCCGAAGGCGCCTTCACCCAGCCCAACGGCACGGTGAACCAGAAGATGCTCAACTGGGCTTATGAAGCCCTGGGTGATCGCCCGGATGATCTGCTGGAGCTGTATTGCGGCAACGGCAACTTCACCCTGCCCCTGGCCACCCGCGTGCGCAAAGTACTGGCTACCGAAATCAGCAAGACCTCGGTGAATGCGGCGCTGAGCAACCTCGATGAAAACGCGGTGGATAACGTCACCCTGGTGCGCCTGTCAGCCGAAGAACTCACCGAAGCGCTGAACGAAGTGCGTCCGTTCCGTCGCCTGCACGGCATCGACCTGAAAAGCTATGAATTCGGCAGCGTCTTCGTCGACCCGCCGCGCGCCGGCATGGACCCGGACACCTGCGAGTTGACCCGGCGCTTCGACAACATCCTGTACATCTCCTGCAACCCGGAGACGTTGGCGGCGAACATTGCGCAACTGCATGACACGCACAAGATCACCCAGTGTGCGATGTTTGACCAGTTCCCGTGGACGCACCATATGGAGTCCGGGGTGTTATTGACCCGGCGGTAACTCAACGTCTTCCGGTTCCTTCTTGCGCGGCCGCCCGCCCTTCTTGCCATTGGCACGGGCGGCGGCGGCTTTGGCGGCGCTGCTTTTGCGGCCGTTGCGCGAGGCCACCAGGCTGGTGGCCAGGTCCATCAGCGGTTTGCTGGTGGCGATCAGGCCCGTGACTGAAACGTCCAGGTCCTGGGCCTCACAGCACAGCGCCTTGCCGCCAAAGCCAACTTCCAGTTGCGCAAAGTCCTCCAGGGAAAACCCCTCGAACTCGGGCAGACCAGCCACTGGCAGTACAACACGACTGCCGTCGCTAAAGCCGATGGAAATGCAGTTGTCTTCATAACGCACAGAGCTGGCACGGGCATAAAGGTGCCGTGTCTTGCGCCCTCGGGCTATCGCCTTTTCGACGTCGGCCTCAGTGAGCGGTTTATAGGGTACAGCTTTGGCTTTTACGATTTTCATAAATCAATCCCCACGCAGTCTGGTGCTCTTACCAGATTCAGAATTGTCCGTTGCGCCACGACATCGTGCCGGGCGCTTGCGATGACATGGACTCCACGTCGAATCACCAACCCTGGCACCAATTCACCGGCGTCCCAATCCCAGGAATGATTCTCCAGGCAGACCGTTTGCAGGTATTCCCACCAGATCCTGCGTGCCCGCGCCAAGTAGTGCCGCTGCATGATCGCCCCACGTATTTCTTTCAAAACCGCCATGGGTGGCTGCCGCCGCTCAGGCTCTACGTCCCACAACTCCACTTCCCCATGCAGAAAGCTGAAACGAAAACGCGCATCCCATTCGTTCCCCCGCACATGCACATGGGGCGGGCAATGCTCATCCCTGATAAACACCGAAATCACATAGCCTTTGTAAGTGCCTACTCTCATCGTAACCCATCCGTTAGGTTATTTTCCGCCAAGTAACAATTTTCCCTTGTCACCCGACAACCGGCTCCATTTCCCAGAGCTGTTTCACAGATTAGTAAGCACAAAAAACCCGGCGAATGCCGGGTTGTAACCGCTCATGCCGAGGGCTGGAAATACCCTGCCAAGGCCCGCAAGTCCTGCTCGCTCAGCAACCCCGCGTAATACTTCAGCTGAATCCTCGCCAGCAGATACGCATGTCGCGCATTCGCCAAATCACGGCGGGCGGTGAAGAGTTGTTGTTCGGCGTCGAGCACGTCGAGGTTGACCCGCTCACCACCGGCCACACTCTTTTTCGTCGCGGCAACCAAGGCAGTGGCGGAGCTGACGGCCATCTCATAGGCACGCACTTTCGCCGCGCCACTGGTGTTGAGGTTGAACTGTTTGCGCAACTCCACCAGGGTGGCCGAGGTTTGCGCGTCCAACTCGTATTGGGCCTGGGACAACTGGTTTGCCGCCTGGCGGGTCGACGCCGACACACCACCACCGGCAAACAGCGGCAAACTGACCTGGATGCCGACGGTATTGGTGTCGTACTTCTGGTTGTAGCTGCTTTCCGAGTCGGAGTTGGTCTGACGGCTGGTGGCGTACAAGCTGACCTTGGGCAGATGGCCTGCACGTTTGCGTTCCACTTCATAGGAGGCCACGTCCAGGGCATGGTGCTGGGATTTGAGTTCCGGGTTGTTGGCCATGGCCAGTTCGCGCCAGGTCTCGAAACGGTTGGGCTCCAGGGGCGGAATCTCGAATTGGCGCGTCAGCGGCGCCAGTTCTTCGATCTGCAACGGTTGGCCGACGATGGCTTCCAGCTCGCGCAAGGCGCTGTCCTGGGCGTCTTGCGATTCGATTTCTTCGGCCTGGGCCAGGCTCAGGCGCGCCTGGGTTTCCAGCACATCGGTGCGTGTGCCTTCACCGCCTTTTAGAAGACGATCATTGAGTTGCAAGCGCTCGGCATACGCACGCTTCTGTGCACGGCTCAGCTCGATGCGTTCCTGGGCCAACAACGCCTGGCTGTAGGCATTGAGTACCCGCACCGCCAGTTCCTGGCTCTTGCCGCGAAAGCGTTCATCAGCCATCAAGGCCTGAGCGGTGCCCTGGCGAAAACGCGCATAGGCTTCGTAATCCAGCAGCGGCTGCTGCAAGGTCAGGGTCGACGCATAGCTGCGGTAATCACGGTCGCTTTTGACATCACCCGCCGTTACTTCGGACTCGTTGCGCGAGTTGTTATAGCTCCACGACAAATTCGGCAACAACGCCGCACGGCCGATCGCGCGGTTTTCTTCACCTCCTTCACGCTCCTGGATGGCAGCCTGAAACGTCGGATCATTGCGCAGGGCCAAGTCGTAGGCATCCAGCAAACCCAGAGCGTGGGCCGCCGAGGTACAACCGAAACACAGGGTAAACAACAGCGCCTTCATTCTTCCACCAAGGCCATATGGGTGCGATCCATCAGGGGTTTGAACAGATAGTTGAGCATCGAGCGCTCGCCGGTCTTGACGAAGGTTTCCACCGGCATGCCTGGGCGGATCTGCACACCGTCCAATTGCTGCATACCGGCCGCACTGACCTGGGCGCGCAGCGTGTAATAGGGCTCATCGGTGCGTTCATCGACCTGACGGTCCGCCGAGACCAGCGTCACCTCACCGGCCACCCGTGGCGTAGTGGATTGGTTGAAGGCCGAAAACATCAGTTCCACCGGCAGGCCGGGATGCACCTTGTCGACCATTTGCACCGGCACCCGCGCCTCCACCAGCAAGGGCTCGCCCTGGGGCACGATGTCCATCAGCGCCTGGCCGGGCTTGATCACGCCGCCTTCGGTGTACACGTCCAACCCCACCACCACGCCGCTTGCGGGCGCACGCACCAGGCTGTTCGCCAATTCGAACTCGGCCGAAGCCAGGCGATTGCGCAGGTCATCGCTGCGGGTGCGGGTCTCGGCCAACTGGCCGCGCAGGTCCTTCTGGAAGTCTTCGCCGAGCTGGCGGATGCGCAGGCGCAGCTCCATCACCTGGCGTTGCAGTTGGCCGATGCGACCGTAGTCCTCGGCGATGGCGCCGTCGATCTGTGAGTACAGTCGTTCGCTGTCGAGCAGGCGGTTGCGCGGGATATAACCCTCACGCGCCAACTCGCGCAGGCCCTGCAACTGCTCATTCAGCGCCGCGCGCTGCTGGACTTTGCTCGCCTGCGAATCCCGCGTACCGCGCAGTTGCGCCTCGGCCCCGGCGATGGTTTCACGCAAGCCTTGTTGCTCGGTGGCCAAGGCCTGGGCGCGGCTATTGAACAACTGCCGTTGCAGGCTCAAGGTGCCCGCCGCCTGCGGATCGTTAAGCAATTCAGCGTTGAAGGTGATCGCCGCCAACCCTTCACTTTCGGCACTCAAGCGCGCCTCGCTGGCCAGCGACGCCAAGTACTGGCTGCGCAGGGACTGCATCTGCCCCCGCAACGGGGTTTCCTTCAAGCGCAACAACACTTGACCGGCGCTTACCACGTCGCCATCGCGTACGTCGATACGTTCGACAATGCCCCCGGCCGGGTGCTGCACGGTCTTGCGATGGCCCGAGACCATGACCTTGCCCGGCACTGCCACGCCCTTGTCCAACGGTGCCAGCGCGGCCCATCCGAGGAAGCCGGCAAAACCGCCGAGTACCAACAGCCAACCCAGGCGCGAGTACTTTTTGTCATCCAGCGCCAGCACGTTGCTTGGTGCGTCGCTGACCAACACAGGTTTGCTCGGGTTCATGCCTGTTTTCCTTCACCGAGGCGGTAGCTCATGCTCATGGTCGATACCGGTTTGGGCGCTGCCGGTTTCTGCCGTGCCTCCAACACACGCGCCGTCGGCCCGAAGGCCTGCAGCTGACCTTCCTTGAGGATCAGCAACTGGTCGGTCAGGGTCAGCACGTTGGGTTTGTGGGTGATCAGGATCACGGTGCGGCGCTGTTGCTTGAGCTGGGCGATCGCCTGGAGCAAAGCCTGCTCGCCCACTTCATCCAGGTTGGCGTTGGGCTCATCCAGCACGATCAGCGCAGGCAGGCCGTATAGCGCACGGGCCAGTGCAACGCGTTGCTTCTGGCCACCGGAAAGCCCAGCACCGCCTTCTCCCAATTGCGTGTCGTAGCCTTGGGGCAGTTGCAGGATCAGATCATGCACGCCGGCCATCTGCGCAGCCGCGAGGACTTTATCCGCGTCGACCTCAGCAAACCGCGCGATGTTTTGCGCGATGCTGCCAGCGAACAGCTGGATGTCTTGCGGCAGGTAACCGATGTGCGGGCCCAACTGCTGTTTGTCCCACAAGGCCAAGTCGGCGCCATCCAGCCGCACCTTGCCGGCCAGGGGCGCCCAGGCGCCCACCAGTATCCGAGCGAGGGTGGATTTGCCGCAGCCCGACGGCCCGATCACGCCCAGGACTTCCCCAGCTGCCAGATTGAAACCCAGATTGGCCAACGCGGGTCGACGGCTGCCGGGGGCACAGGCGCTGATCTGTTCGACGCTTAGTTGGCCTTTGGGCACCGGCAGCGTCATGCGCTGCGGGCGTGCGGGATTGGCTTCCAGCATCTGCGACAACCGATCAAACGCCAGGCGCGCCGAACCCCACTGTTTCCACACGCCGATCAATTGGTCGATGGGGCTCAGCACGCGGCCCATCAGGATCGAGCCGGCAATCATCATGCCCGGCGTGATATCACCTTGCACCGCCAGCAAGGCGCCCAGGCCCAGCACCAGGGATTGCAGCGCCAGGCGCACGCCCTTGGACCAGGCGGTAACGGTCGCGGTCTTTTCACTGGCCAGGTTCTGCTGCGCCAAAAACGCCTGGTGCTGGCCGAACCAACGCGCACGCAAGGTGGCGAGCATGCCCATGGCTTCGATGGTGTCGGCATTGCGCAGGTTGGCCGTGGCCTGCTGGCTGGCGCTGATGGACAGTTGGCTGGCCAGGGCCATCGGCGCCTGGCTGACGTGATGGTTGACCCACGCCAGCACGATCAATAGCAGCGCGCCGACTAGCGCCAACAGACCGAGCCAGGGATGGAACAGGAAAATCACCAGCAGGTACACCGGAAACCAAGGCGCATCAAAGAACGCGAACAACGCCTGGCCGGTGGCGAACTGACGCAGCGTGGTCAGGTCATGCAACGCCTGGCCCGCCGCCTGGGTGCCGCCCTTGAGCTGCGCTTCAAACGCGGCGTCGTACACGCGCTGGTTCAAGCGCATGTCCATCTGCGTACCGAGGCGGATCACCACCTGACTGCGCACCCATTCCAACGCGCCCATCAGGCCGAACAGGCCGAGGATCATCAGCGTCAGCATCAACAGGGTCATCTGATTGCCCGAGGCCAACACCCGGTCGTACACCTGCAGCATGTACAGCGCCGGGGCGAGCATCAGCAGGTTGATCACCGCCGAGAACAGGCCGATGTTGAAGAAGCCACTTTTATAGGCCGTGAGGGCGGCCAGGGTTTCGTTGCCGACGTGGCGCATCTGGGGATTCTCATGGGGTTGAGCGGGCAGCGCCGCCGCGTTGACAGGCAAAGCGACGCTGCGCAGAATTCGGCACCGCCGTCGCTGAAGAGTTAGAAGGCTTGGCGACAGCGGTGTGTAAAACGGCGAATGGGAGAGCGATCTTCCATTCGCTTTTTTGCTTAAGCGGCCAGGGCGAAGTCCTGAGGCACGTCTTGCACGCCCACCAGGGCCACGTCGGACGCAGCGACCGAAGCCGAGTCCACATGGGCCACACCGGCAGCCGCCAGTTGGTCGAACGTCGAGTTGATCGACAGGCTTGGGTCGATGTCCTTGAGCAGGGAGTCGATCGCCGAAGCCAGTGCCGAGCTGTCGCCGCTCATCAGGCCGTACACGATTTTGTGCACCTGGCCATCACGGCCTTCGGACTGCAGGCTCGACAGGCCCAGGTTGGCGAAGCTGACTTCCTGCTCGGCGAGGCTGTAGCTGCCGCCGGCCCCGCCGCCGGTCAGGATAGTGCCCAGGTTCAGGGAGTCGATCGAACCCCACAAGGTGTGCGACGGCGGGTTGAACAAGGTGTAATGCAGGTCGCCGTTAGCCACCACAGCCGCGTTGCTTTCAGTGCTCGACACACCGTATTGGGTGCCATCGAACGGGCCAGGATTGAAACCACCGGTGTTCGAACCCTCCTTGACCGACCCTTCACGGTGGTTCAGGTCACCAAAGTAAGCCGACCAGTCGCTCAGGTACTCGGCAACGGTGTTAGTGGCGTAGGTCGTGCTGTATGAAATAGAAATGCTCATGCAAAACTCCAAGTCATGGGGTGGTATCTCCACAGCAAGCCACTGCCTGCTGTGGTTTTGCCCGTCACTGGGCAAAATCGGTCAGAACTGATATTCAACGGTGCCCTGCAACGTGCGCCCACGCCCCAGGGTGAAGGCCAACACGTCGCCCAGCGGCACCAGGTAGGCGCGGTCGGTGACGTTTTCCATGGCCAGGCGCAGGGTCAACTGGTCGGTGGCGCGGTAGCTGCTGTAGAGGTCATAGACGGTGTAGGGCTTCCAGTCGGCCGGGTACACGCCGGTTTGCGAAGTGGTCACGCCAACGCCGCCTTTGACGTAGTAACCACCGCTGTAACGGGCGCGAACGCCCACATCCAACTTGCGCTCAAGGAAGCGCGCGCCCAGCGTCGCGGTGCCGCGATCCATCGGCATGTGCTCTGAGGAGCCCAGGATCGCGCTGCAACTCTGCCCCGCATTGGCCACGTCATCCGGCACCATCGCAGTGACTGGCGCCCGGCTGCCGGGCCCTTTCTGGATCTTGGTCACACCGCCCAGCCACGCGGTCTTGCTGCAGAACTTATTGCTACCGAGCATGCGCGTGTAATTGAACTGGCCGTAGGCGAACCCGGCGTCGTAATCCAGCTGGTATTCCAGGCCGCGAAAACGCGTGGTCTCCAGGTTGTTCACGTACGCCGCATTGCCGATATTGGCGATGCCATAACCCGGCGGCTGCACGCCCAGGGCCATATAGGAAAAGTCATCCACGCGGGTGTTGAAGTAGGACACTTTCATGCCTACGCGGTCTTCGGAGAACAGCAGGTCCTCCTTCAACACATTGAAGCCAACCTCCCAGGACGTGGACGTCTCAGGCTTCAAGTAGGGGTTGGGGAAAATCGACTCCGAGCCCCCGCCATGGGGCCGGCCACTCACCAACGTTTCGGTGACTGCCGGCGGGCGCCAGCCCTTGCCGTACGTGGCGAAGAGTTGAAGCCAATCCACGCCCGGCTTGATCGACAGGCCAAAGGTCGGCGAGAAATGCCCCTCTTCCCGATCCACGTCATAGGTCATGGGCAAGCCCACTTGCCGAGTGGTGCCGATGATGAACGTACGGGTGTTCAAACCGGTTTCGCCGCGCAGCCGATAGCGGTCGTAGCGCAACCCGGCGTTAAGGTTCAGCCAGTTGTCGTAGTCGTAGTCCAGGCGAGTGAACAGGCTGCCCATCGCCCGGTCGCCCCTGGGCGTGATGCTTTCCGCCGCCGAGGCTGTCACGGCCGAGTCGGCGGCCACCATCTGGTTGGAGTCCGGGCGGACCTTGTCGTAGAAAAACTCCAGGCCATAGTTGGCCTTGATCACGGACAGCTCGCTCAAGGCAAAGGTCGAAATGTTCTGTGCCTGGAAACCATAGGTGTTGGTCTGGTAGGTGACCTCGTAGCCCTTGCTGCTGCCACGGGTCAGCGTGGACTGATCGTTGCGGGTATCGACGTAATAAAGCTTGGCCTTGAAATCGATCAGCGGGTTGTCCGGCGTGTAGCTGTAGTCCAGCGCGAAGTTCTGCGCCGTGACGTCACTGCTGCCGAGTTTCTCCCAAAGCTGGGCTTTTTCGGCGGTCATCATGTTGACGTCGTCGTAGCCGACTTCGGTGGTCAGGTAGCTCAGTTGAAGGCGCTGATCCACCGGCAGGTTGAGGCCTAGCTTGAGCAGTCGCGAACGCATCACCGAACCGGTGTATTCCACAGTGGAGTTCTTGATCCGGTCTTCACTGGCCGGCAGGAAGGAACTGCCGGTACGCAACTCGCCAATGCTGCCCTTGGTGCCGGGCTTATAGTCACCGAGGTGACGCTCACTGGCCGCCACCAACATGTCCCACACGTCGGTGCCCACGGCAAACGCCGAGCTGCCGATGAAGTGCGTGCCGTTGCTGCGCCCGCCCAAGCCCGTGGTCAAGCGGATGCGCCCGCCGATTTCCTTGCCGTCCTTGAGCAGGTCGGCCGCTTCCACGGTACGAAAGTTGGCCACCCCGCCGATCACTCCTGCCCCACCCATCGTGGAAGTGGCGCCCTTTTCGATCACCACTTCAGACAGCAACTCCGGGTCGACATACAGCGTGCCATTGCGTTGCTGGTGGCCACTTTGTTGATAGTTCTGACGCATGCCGTCCACGGACATGTTGACCCGGCCGTAGTCCTGGATGCCGCGAATATTCACCGACAAACCGGGGTCTTGCTGGCTGACCGCCGAGTAGACGCCCGGCGCCTCCTCCAACATTTCAGCGGCATGCCGGGGCGGGTTGCGATCCAGTTGCTCGCGCCCGACCACACTCACTGAGCGGGGCGACGAGTACACCCAATCGTTGGGGTGCAGGCCGGTGATTGTGGTGGTGCCCAGCGCCAAGGCGGC